>JBBIIA010000093.1:0-16308 GCA_037446775.1 Deltaproteobacteria bacterium | reverse complement strand
ATAAAAATCAGCTCGTTATGTGCTGGCGAACTGCGCTTTCTTGCCGGAACATCCGTTCCAGCACCGGACCCTGAGCGACAGCCCCCTCGAAAACGCGGTGGAACTGGCGCGGCTCCTGCCCGCCGGGCCCAGGCTGCACCTGGTCTCCCACTCCCGGGGCGGGCTGGTGGGGGAACTCCTGGCCCGGGGCCCGGCGTCCGACGCCGAGATCGCCCAGTATCGGCGAAAGGGGAAGGAGACGGCGGACGCCGACCGGCAGGACCGGGAGCACCTCCTCACCCTCACCCGCCTGCTCACGGAGCGGGAGCTGACGGTGGCGCGGTTCGCCCGGGTGGCGTGCCCGGCCCAGGGGACCGTGCTCGCTTCCCGACGCCTCGACCGCTACCTGTCGGTGATCACCAACCTCCTGGGGCTGATCCCGCCGCTCAAGGCCAGCGGCACCTACCAGCTGGCGCGCTCCCTGGTGCTGGCCGTGGCCAAGAAGCGGGCCGACCCCGACCAGCTCCCGGGGCTCGAGGCGATGATGCCCGACTCCCCCCTGGTGGGCCTCCTCAACCGCTCCGAGGCGCCGGCGGGCACCGAACTCGCGGTGATCGCCGGCGACATCGAAGGGGGCAGCCTGCTGACCCGCCTCGGGGTCTTCGCCACCGACCTCTTCTACCGCGAGGACCACGACCTGGTGGTGAACACCCGGTCGATGTACGGGGGCGCCCGGCGCCCTTCGGGAGCCCACTGCCTCTTCGACCAGGGCGCCGAGGTCAGCCACTTCCACTACTTCCGCAACGCGGGCACCCGGGGGCGGCTCCAGGCCTGGCTGACCCGGCCCGAGGGGGCGTCGGCGCCGGCGCCCTTTGAGCCCCTGGCCGAGAAGCCCCGGGAGCTCGCCACCCGCAGCCACCGGCGGCACCGGGGCGGGGATCAGCCGGTGGTGTTTCTGGTGCCGGGCATCATGGGCACCCACCTCCGGTCCCGGGGCCGGGACACCTGGCTCGACCTCGGGGTGCTCGCCTTGGGCGGCCTGAAGCGCCTGGCGATCCACCGGAGCCAGGTCACCCCCGGCGAGCTGATCGCCGCCAGCTACGCGGACCTGGTGGAGTACCTGGGCCAGAGCCACGAAGTGATCCCCTTCCCCTACGACTGGCGGCGGTCGATCCTGGAGGCCGGGCGGCACCTGGCCGAGGAGGTAGTGGTCAAGCTCCGGGCCACCAGCCAGCCCGTGCGGCTCCTCGCCCACTCCCTGGGGGGCCTGGTGGCCCGGGCGATGATCAGCCAGTCGCCCCGGGCGTGGGCCGAGCTGTGCGCGCGGCCCGGGGGGCGCCTGGTGATGCTCGGCACCCCCAACCGGGGTTCCTACGCCATCCCGGAGCTCCTGCTCGGCCAGGCCACCCTGCTCCGCCAGCTCGCCCTCTTGGACATCAAACACTCCGCCTACGAGCTCCTGGAGATCCTCTCCCAGTTCCCCGGCGTGTTGGAGATGCTCCCCGAGGGGGGCCCCGACTTCTTCGACCCCGCCACCTGGGCCGGACTCGGCGACGGGGGCGACTGGGTGCGGCCCGAGGCCGCGCGGCTGGCGGCGGCTCGAGCCGCCCGCCAGGCCATCGCGGCCCTGCCCGAGCCCCGGGACCGGCTCTTGTACGTGGCCGGCCGCGCCCCGGCGACCCCCTGCGGCGTCCGAGCCGACGGCAAGGGACGCCCGCGCCTCGTAGCGACCACCGAAGGGGACGGCCGGGTGACCGACGAGCTCGGGCGGCTGGAAGGGGTGAAGACCTGGTACATGGAGGCCACGCACGGGGACCTGGCCGACCACCGGCCGTCCTTCGGCGCCCTAGCCGACCTCTTGCGGGACGGCGCCACGGCGCGGCTCCCCACCGCTCCCCCCCAGCGCCGGGACGTAGCCGAGGTCTTCGAGCTCCCCCCGGAGCCGGTGCTGTACCCCTCCGAGGGCGACCTGCGGGCCGCCGCCCTGGGCGGCCGGGCCCGGCGCCCGGGCGGACGCCGCCGCGATGCCCTGAAGGCGTGGGTGACCCACGGCGACCTCGGCTACGTCCGGTTCCCGGTGGCGGTGGGCCACTACGTGGGCGACACCATCGCCGGGGCCGAGGCCCACCTCGACGGGCGCCTCGGCGGGGCCTTGTCCCACCGCTACCGGCTCGGCCTGTACCCGGGCGCCGCGGGCACCGTGGAGCTGGTGACCCGGGCGCACGGCACCGACGGGCTCACCGGCGCCCTGGTGATCGGCCTCGGGGAGATGGGGCGCCTCAGCACCCAGCTCCTGGCCGAGGGGGTCCGGCTCGGGGCCCTGGAGTACGCGCTGCGGGAGGCCGAGCGAAACGGCGACACCCCCCCCGGCCTCACCTTCCTGCTCATCGGCTGCGGGCTGGCGGGCCCGGGGCTCGCGGTGGAGGAGTCGGTGGAGGCGATCCTGCGGGGCGTGGTGCTGGCCAACCGGGAGCTGGGGCGCCTCCTGGGCGACTCGGCTCGGATCCCCCAGGTGGAGTTCGTCGAGCTGTACGAGGCGGCGGCGATCCAGGCGTGCCACGCCCTCACCCGCCTCGTCCCCCGCTTTAAGCAGAGCCTCCGGGTGGAGATCGAGGCGGCCCCCCTCCTGCGCCCGGGGCGCGGCGGCCGGCCGGGCACCGCAACGCGCGCCGCCGGCGGGTACTGGCGGCGGATCCTGGTGGAGGGCAAGCAGGACGGGCTCAAGTTTACCTACCTCTCGGACCGGGCCCGCACCGAGGTCACCGGGGTCCCGACCCAGCGCCGGCTGGTGGACCGCCTGGTGCGGGACTCGGTGGGCTCCCGCGAGTGGCAGCCCGAGCAGGCCAAGACCCTCTTCGAGCTCCTGGTCCCCAACGACTTCAAGGACCGCCTGGCCGCGGGGGGCGACCTGGTCCTGGTCGTCGACCCGGGCTCGGCCAACTACCCCTGGGAGCTCCTGAACGACGGCCGGGGGGAAGACACCAAGCCCATCGCGGTGCGGATCGGCGCGGTGCGTCAGCTCCAGACCGCCGAGTACCGCCGCCAGATCCGCGCCGCCACCGGCCGGGACGCCCTGGTGGTGGGGGACCCCGACCTCGGCGGGCTCCCCCTGGCCCTGCCCCAGCTCCCGGGTGCCGCCCGGGAGGCCGAAGCGGTGGCCGGCCGGCTCGCCGTAGGCGGCTTCACCGTCCACTCCTGCCTGGGCACCCGCGCCCTGCCCATCGTCAACGAGCTCTTCGCCCGCCCGTACCGCATCCTGCACCTCGCCGGCCACGGGGTCTACCGCCAGGACCTCGGCCCCGCCGGCGAACCCGCGGTCCGCACCGGCATGGTGCTCGGCGAGGAGGTGCTGCTGACCGCGGCGGAGTTCGGCCAGCTCGCGGTGATCCCCGACCTGGTGTTCTTCAACTGCTGCCACCTCGGGGTCGTGGACGCCCCAGCCCCCTCGACCACGGAGTTCAACAAGCTCGCCGCCAGCGTCGCCCAGGAGCTGATCCGGCTGGGGGTCCGAGCCGTGGTGGCCGCGGGCTGGGCGGTGGAGGACCGGGCAGCGGAGGTCTTCGCCGTCGCCTTCTACGACCACCTCCTCGGCGGCGAGCCCTTCGGCCGGGCCGTGCTGCGGGCGCGGCAGGCCGCTCACGAGGCCTCCCCCCACGGCAACACCTGGGGGGCCTACCAGGCTTACGGCGACCCGGACTTCACCCTCCGCCGGGAGGGCAAGCCGCCGCCTCCGGCGGAGGGGGAGGCAGCCCTGGTCTCCCCTCGGGAGGCCGTGGAGGCCTTCGGCGACCTGGCGAGCGAGGCCCGGGGCGGGCTCGACGTCCCCGCCCTGCGGGCGAGCCTCGCCGGTCGGCTCGAAGACCTCTTCGAGGCGCTGCCCGGCCCCTGGCGGCTGCGGGCGGACGTACAGGCCGCCGCCGGGGAGGCGTGGGGCGAGCTGGGCGACTTCGCCCGGGCCGTGGGGTGTTACGAGCGCGCCCTGGCCGCCGAGGACGGGGGGCTTCCCCTGCGCACGGTGGTACAGCTGGCCAACCTGGAGGTGCGCTGGGCCGCCACCCTTCCGGCCGGCGCCGCCCGGGACCGGATCGACCGGGCCATCGGCCGAGTAGAGTCCCTTCTGACCCTGGCGGAGACCGGCGAGCGCCGCGCGCTCTTGGCGAGCGCCTGGAAGGGCCGGGCCCGGGTGGCCGAGGACGCGGGAGCGCTCCAAGAGGCTTTGGAGGCGAGCGCGGAGAACTACCGCCGGGCCGGGGAGCACCTGGTCCGGGTCGGGGACGGGGGGTTTTACTACCCCGTCCTCAACGGCCTCGCCTGCGAGGTGCTCCTGGGGCGGGCGGCCCCGGACCTCGGGGACTGGCTCGACCGCTGCGCCGAGGCCGCCGCCCAGGCGCTCCTGGCCCAGCCGACCTTTTGGGCCCAGGTCACCCCGGCGACCGTCGCCCTGGTCCGCCACCTGGAGGCCGGGGACCTGCCGGAGCACCAGGAGGAGGTGCTCGCCGCCTATCGGACCGCCCTGGCCCGGGGCGCCCCGCCCCGGGAGCTCTCCTCGGTGCTGGAAGACCTGGAGTTCCTGGCGGGCACCGCCGAGACCCTGGGTCGTCGCTCGGGGGTGCGGGTGGCGGGGGTGCGGGCCCTGCGGGAGCTCGGCGCCGCGCTGAAGGGGTGATCCCGTGCCTCACCAACCGCCGGTCGCGTCATGCCCACACCGACCGGGTTTTTTGCTACAGCCACCGCGACTCGGTGTGGCGAGATCGGGTGGCGCCCCACCTGGGAGTCGCTGGCATCCACCCGTGGAATGACGGCTGCATCCGAGCCGGGGCCCGGCGCCCTCCCCCGGGGCAAGAGCGGCGCCCCGCCGCCATCTCAGCCGCAGGCCGGATCCGGCTCCAGCCCGGCCCTGGGGGGCCTCATCCGCGGGGCCTCATCCGCGCTTTCCACGGAGCCGGCGGTTTTGCTATGGTGTGGCGTTGGACGCGGCACCCCTCAGGAGGCGGGCATGGCAGGGCACAGCAAGTGGGCGAACATCAAACACCGCAAGGGGCGGGAGGACGCCAAGCGCGGCAAGGCCTTCGCCAAGGTGGCCAAGCAGATCGCGGTGGCCGCGCGCCTCGGGGGCGGCGATCCCGACATGAACGCCCGGCTGCGCCTCGCCATGGACAAGGCCCGAGCGGTGAACATGCCCAAGGACAACGTCGAGCGGGCGATCCGCAAGGGCACCGGGGAGGGCGGCGCCGAGCAGTACGAGAGCATCACCTACGAGGGGTACGGGCCCGGGGGCGCCGCGGTCATGGTAGAGGCCCTCACCGACAACCGGGTGCGCACGGTGGCCGAGGTGCGCCACGCCTTCGCCAAGAACCGGGGCAACCTGGGGGAGACTGGCAGCGTCGGCTGGCTCTTCGAGGCCAAGGGCGCGATTGCCGTGCCCAAGGACGCCGCCTCCGAGGACCGGATCACCGAGATCGCCCTGGAGGTGGGGGCCCTGGACGTGACCGACGGGGGCGACCAGTGGGAGGTGACCACCGAGCCCGGGGACTACCACGCCGTGCAGACCGGCATCGAGGCCGCCGGCCTCCCGGTGGCTTCCGCCGAGCTCACCATGATCCCGAAGACCTCGGTAAAGCTCGAAGGCAAGGACGCCGAGCAGATGATCCGCTTGATGGAGACCCTCGAGGACAACGACGACGTGCAAAACGTGTACGCCAACTTCGACATCGACGAGGCGGAGCTGGAGCGCCTGTCGGAGGGCGGATGACCCGCGTGCTGGGCATCGATCCGGGCTCTCGGGTGACCGGCTTCGGGGTGGTGGAGGCCCGGGGGAGCCGACTCGTCCACGTGGCCCACGGCCGCATCGCCGCGCCCGTGGACGGCACCTTTGCCGCCCGCCTGGCGGCGATCTACCGGGGCATCGTGGCGGTGCTGGCCGAGCACCGCCCCGCCGAGGTCGGGATCGAGAGCATCTTCGCGGCTCGCAGCGCCCAGTCGGCCCTCAAGCTCGGCCACGCCCGGGGGGTGGCGCTTCTGGCGGCCGAGCTCCAGGGGCTGCCGGTGGTGGAGTACGCCCCCATGCAGGTGAAGGCCGCGGTGGTCGGGTACGGCAAGGCCGAAAAGCCCCAGGTGCAGGCGATGGTGCGGGTGCTCCTGGGGCTCGCGGACACCCCGGGGGCCGACGCCGCCGACGCCCTGGCCGTGGCCATCTGCCACGCCCAGAGCCGAACCGCCGCTGCGACCTGGGCCGTGGCCTCGGGGGGCCGCCGGTGATCGCCAGCCTCTCCGGCCGCGTGGAGCGGGCCTCGCCGGGAGAAGTGGTCATCGACGTGGGGGGGGTCGGCTACCGGGCCCTGGTCTCCCTGACCACCTTCGCCGAGCTCCCGGCCCCGGGCCGGGAGTGCCGGCTCCGGGTGGTAACCGTGGTGCGGGAGGACGAGATCACCCTATACGGCTTTACCACCGCCGACGAAGAGGAGCTCTTCCGGCTCCTCCAGGGGGTCACCGGGGTAGGGCCCCGGCTCGCCCTCAAGATCCTGTCGGGGTTGAGCGTCTCCGCCCTGCGCCGCGCCCTGGCCGTGGCCGACCTGGCCACCCTCACCCGCATCTCGGGGGTGGGCAAGAAGCTCGCCGAGCGCCTCGCCCTGGAGCTGAAGGGGAAGCTCGGAGCGCCGGGAGAGGCCGCCGGGACGGTGCCCGGGGCGCCCCGGGGGGCCGGCGACGAGGCCCTGGAGGCCCTGGAGTCCCTGGGCTACCCGCGCAAGACCGCGGAGGCCGCCCTGGAGACCGCCCGGTCCGGCGGCGCCGCCACCCTCGAAACCCTGGTCCGCGATGCCCTGCGGGCCCTGGCGCCGCGGCGGTAGGTCCCGGTGTCCGACGCGCCCCGCCTCCTCACCCCTACCCCCCAGGGGGACGACGCCCAAGCGGCTGCCTCCCTGCGGCCCGGCCGCCTGGAGGAGTACGTCGGCCAAGAGCCGGTGCGCCAGAACCTCCGGGTCTTCATCGAGGCGGCCCGGCGCCGCGCCGAACCCCTGGACCACGTGCTCTTCTCCGGCCCCCCCGGCCTCGGCAAGACCACCCTGGCCAACATCCTCGCCCAGGAGATGGGGGTGAACCTCCACACCTCCTCGGGCCCGGTGCTGGAACGGGCCGGGGACCTGGCGGCGATCCTCACCAACCTGCGGGAGCGGGACGTCCTCTTCATCGACGAGATCCACCGCCTCAACCCCGTAGTCGAGGAGATCCTGTACCCCGCCATGGAGGACTTCCAACTCGACATCCTGATCGGCCAGGGCCCGAGCGCCCGGTCGATCAAGATCGACCTGCCCCGGTTTACCCTGGTGGGGGCCACCACCCGCTCGGGGATGCTGACCGCGCCCCTTCGGGACCGCTTCGGCGTCGCCTGTCGGCTGGAGTTCTACACCCCCCAAGAGCTCGGCCGGATCGTCGCCCGGGCGGCGACCATCTTCGGGGTCACCCTGGGGGAGGGGGGCGGGGCCGAGATCGCCCGCCGCAGCCGGGGCACCCCGCGGATCGCCAACCGCCTCTTGCGTCGGGTCCGGGACTTCGCCGAGGTGTACCACGGGGGGGTGATCACCCGAGAGGTAGCCGACTCCGCCCTGGGGGCCCTGGACGTGGACGGGGAGGGTCTCGACCGCATGGACCGGCGGATCCTGGAGCTGGTCATCGACCAGTTCGGGGGGGGCCCGGTGGGCATCGAGACCCTAGCCGCCGCCCTCGGGGAAGACAAGGACACCCTGGAGGACGTGCACGAGCCGTACCTGATCCAACAGGGCTACCTGGCCCGCACCGCCCGGGGCCGGGTGGCCGCCGAAGCCGCCTACCGCCACTTGGGCCGGGTCCGGCCCGGCCAGGGGAGCCTCTTGTGACCGCGCCGTCGACCGAGCCCCTGGAAGTGGCGGTGATCGCCGCCGACGGCGCCCGCCTCGCCGAAGCGGGGGACGGGGTGACCCCCGAGGTACTCGCCGAGGTCGCCCGCCGGGGCCGCCGGGCCCGCTTTCCCGCCGTCACGGTGGGGGCCCTCCCGCTGTGGAACGACCTGGACGCCGTGACCCGCGAGGAGCTGTACGCGGTGGTGTTTTCCGACCGGGGACGGGTGGACCAGGCGCTGTCGGCCCTGGGGGAGCTGCGGATTCCCGCCCCGGTCGCCGACGAACTCGCCGCCATGAAGGCCGCCGACGAGTACACCTACCGCCACGTGGCCATGACCACGGTGCTCACCGCCCGCATGCTCCAGGACCTCGGGTGGCCCGAGACCCGGGTGCTCCGGGGCGCGTCCGCGGCCCTCACCCACGACTTCGGGAAGCTGCGGGTGCCCGCCACCGTCCTGCGCAAGGCGACCGCCCTCACCGCCGCCGAGGCCCGCCTGCTGCGCCAGCACCCCACCATCGGGCACCTGCTGCTCCACTACTACCTCGGCCGCGACGGCATCAACGCCCAGGTGGCCCTGGCCCACCACGAGCGCCCCGACGGCACCGGCTATCCCCTCCGGCGCAAGCTCTCGGACCGGCTGGTGCGGGTGGTCGCCGTCAACGACATCTTCGACGCCCTGATCTCGCCCCGCCCGTACCGCAAGCGCGCCTTCGACATCCGCGGGGCCCTGGAGTTCCTGTGGGCCGAGGTGCGGGTCGGTCGGGTGGACGAAACCGCGTGTCGCCTGCTGGTCTCGTACAACCGCCAGGACAAGCCGGACCCCTGGACCCTCTCGGTCTCCGGAGAGGTGCGCGCCAGCCCCCCCGAGGAGAACGCCTATGGCCGGATCGCCGGGTCCTAAGCTGATCGCCGCCCTCCTCGGGGTGGCTCTCGCCGCGGCCGCCGCCGCGGCGCCCCCGCCGGGGCACCAGCGCCTCCTCGCCGGGGTCTGGTCCCACGCCCCGGTGGCCGACGACGACTGCAGCGTCTGCCACACCGTCCACCGGGGACGGGTGGGGGCGAGCCTGCGGGCCCCGGAACCGGACCTGTGCTACCAGTGCCACGAAAACGTGGCGGCCAAGGACATCGTCCACGAGCCGGTGGGGGAGGGGGCGTGCTCCAAGTGCCACCGGGCCCACACCTCGGACGAGCGCTCCCTTCTCCACAAGCGGATTCCCGAGCTGTGCCTCGACTGCCACCCGGTGGACCGGGCCCACGTCGCCCGCAACACCCTGTGCACCTCCTGCCACACGGTCCACTCCTCCGAGACCCTCAAGCTCCTCAAGGGGGAGCGGACCCGGGCGTGCGGCGCGTGCCACGAGCCGAAGCGCCGGGGCGCCGTGGTCCATCCCCCCGCCCGGCAGGGGAAGTGCCTGGTGTGCCACTTCACCCACCCGGACCCCCGCTTCCGCGACCAGAAGCACCGGGAACCCCAGCTCGCCGTGGCCGAGCACGGCGTGCGGCGCTCTCCCCTGTGCGAGAAGTGCCACCCCGCGGGGCTCGCCCAGGACCTCTCCTACCCCGCCACCCGGTTTCGCCGGGGGGACGAGAACCTCCACGCCCGCCACGCCCAGAGCGCCCCGGGGGTCGCGTGCACCGCCTGCCACGACGTCCACTCCTCGCCCGTCACCGCCCTGGTGGCCGAGCGGGTGCGCCGCAGCGGCAAGCCCTCCCTGCCCCTGGAGTTTCGACCCGAGAGCGGCGGAGGGCGCTGCGGCGTCGCGTGCCACGGGGCGCGCAGCTACCGCCGCAGCGACCCCCCGGAACCGCCGGAGGTTCGCCCATGACCCCCACCCGCCTCCCCGCCCTGGCCGTGGCCGCCGCCCTGGTCGCCGCCCTCCCCGGGCTTTCGCCCCGGGCCCAAGCCCAGGCACCGGCCGAGACCGTGTACCGCTACCTGGGGGTGAAGTGGTGCAAGGGGTGCCACTCCCGCCAGAGCAACATCCCGGCCCTCGGCCTCTTTCACACCTGGGAGGACTCGGCCCACGCCCGAGCCTGGGAGACCCTGCCGCCGGAGCACCGGGCCAACCCCGAGTGCCTGCGGTGCCACACCACCGGCTACGGCTTGCCGCGCCGGCCCGACGTCCCCGACGAGGAGCTCCGGGGGGTGCAGTGCGAGGCGTGCCACGGCCCCGGGAGCCACTACTTCACCTGGAGCGTCATGAAAGATCCGGAGCGGGCCAGGCGGCTCGGGCTGGTCACCCCCACCCGGGAGGTGTGCGCGAGGTGCCACTGGTGACCCCGGGCCCGCGGCGCGAGACCCGGCCCGTGCGGGTGGGACCGGTGCAAATCGGGGGGGGAGCCCCGGTGAGCGTCCAGTCCATGTGCTCCACCGACACCCGGGACGTGGCCGCCACCGCGGCCCAGATCGCCGCGCTCGCCGAGGCGGGGTGCGAGATCGTGCGGGTCGCCGTGCCCGACCGGGACGCGGTGGCGGCGCTCGCGTCCCTGTGCGCTACCGCTCCGGTGCCCCTCATCGCCGACATCCACTTCGACCACCGCCTCGCCCTCGGGGCGCTCGCCGCCGGGGTGGCCGGCTTGCGGATCAACCCCGGCAACATCGGGGGCCGGCCCAAGGTGGAGGAGGTGGTCCGGGCGGCCCGGGAGCGGGCGGTGCCGATCCGCATCGGGGTCAACGCCGGCAGCCTGGAGCGCGAGCTCCTGGCCCGCCACGGCGGCCCCACCCCCGAGGCGATGGTGGAGAGCGCCCTCGGGCACATCCGCATCCTGGAGGACCTCGCCTACCCCGAGATCAAGGTGAGCCTCAAGGGGTCCCACGTGGGCCCGACGGTGGAGGCGTACCGGCTCATGGCCGACCGCTGCCCCTACCCCTTCCACGTGGGGATCACCGAGGCGGGCACCGTGCTGCGGGGGGCGGTGAAGAGCGCGGTAGGCCTCGGCATCCTGTTTCACCTCGGCCTGGGGGACACGGTGCGGGTGAGCCTCACCGGGGACCCGGTGCCGGAAGTGGGGGTCGCCTACTGGATCCTGGGGGCCCTCGGGCTTCGGCGCCGGGGCGTGGACGTGATCTCCTGCCCCACCTGCGGCCGCACCCGGGTGGACCTGGCGCGGCTCACCGAGGAGGTGGAGCGGCGGCTGCAGGGGGTGTCGGCGCCCCTCACGGTCGCCGTCATGGGCTGCCCGGTAAACGGCCCCGGCGAGGCCCGGGAGGCCGACGTGGGGGTCGCCTGCGGGGTCGGGTCGGGCCTACTGTTCCGCAAGGGCGAAGTCATCCGCCGGGTGCCCGAAGCCGAGCTGGCGGACGCCCTGGTGGCGGAGGTGGAGGCGATGCTTGCGGGGGGGTGAAGTAGCACCCACCAGGCGCCGCCACCCCCAAGATACCCGGGATCGGCGGCCGAGGCCGAGGGGCGGCCCGTCGGCCCCCGACCTCACTTGCTCGCCCCAAGGTAGCCACGGCACCGTCCGCCTCCCGGCGGACATCGAAAATCGGTGCTGAGCGAACGAACCGACGTCCAGAAACGCCAGGGCGGATCGCCGCGAAACCCGAGCAGGTGCGTCGCGACGCACCTACCGGGCTGCCAGATGTTGGCATTTGACCCCGGTCCTGGCCCCTGGCTCGGTGTCGACGTCCCTCCCGCTTGACCGATGGCTTTCTTTGTATATACTTGGTGGCATCGCATATACACAGAGGCGGAGGCCCCCATGGCGATGAGCATCCGGAACCCGTTGGCGGAACGCCTGGCCCGTGAGGTGGCGGCCAGAACCGGTGAGACCATGACCGACGCGGTGATCCAGGCGCTGCATGACAGGCTCAAACGCCTCGCAGGCGCCCGACCGCCCGAGGACGAGGCCCTAGCAATCCTGGCGATCGCCCGTCGCTGTGCGGCCCTTCCCGACATCGACACGCGGAGCCCAGACGAGATCCTGGGCTACGACGATGCCGGGGTGCCACCGCCATGGTAATCGACACCTCTGCCCTGGTGGCCCTGCTCTTGGATGAACCCGAGGCCGAAGCGTTAGCCGCCGCGATCGCCGCAGACCCCAAACGCCTGCTCAGCGCTTTTTCGGCCCTCGAGACCGCGATCGTCATCGAAGCGCGCAAAGGGGAACCGGGGGGAAGGGAGCTCGACCTCCTTCTCCAGCGCCTCGGTGCACAGTTTGTCGGTTTCGATGCCCGACAGGCAGAACTGGCGAGGAAGGCCTGGCGCCGGTTCGGCAAGGGGCGGCACGCGGCAGGGCTCAACATCGGCGACTGCTGCGCCTACGCCCTAGCCGCCGCCTCGGGAGAGCCGCTGCTCTTCAAGGGCCGGGACTTCGGCGCGACCGACCTCCCCGCCGTTGACTACGCCGGACGAACCCCGTGAGCGGGCCGAGGGAGGGGGATCCCTATCGTATCGTCGCGCGGCGGCACCGCTCAGCGATTCGCGGCCGAGGCCGCTCCCACAGTGGGAAGGGGTTTCTTTGGACACCTCCGCAGGCCACCGACGGCGGCCCGACACCTCGTGAATAACCGCCCCTGGTGGGTAGTTGCCCGGGAAGGTCCGGGTGGCCAAGGGGGCGGAGGGGAGGCCCGGCGCCCCCCAACCTCCCCGGCTCGCCCCAAGAGAGCCATCACCCGGCCCCCCCTTCCTCGCGGGCTGGCTGCCCCAAACCCCCGCGGCTCACCGCAGTCTCCTCCGGGTGATCGGCGCCTCATCGAAAAAACGGTCCTTCGTCTCGGCAGCCCCTCGCCAGGGGTCAGGGCGTGAGGGTGATGGAGTACCCGGTCCGGCCCCTCTGGACCACCAGGGCCACGGTCTCCCGTTGGCTCGCCTGGAGCACCGCTTCCCGGTACGCCGCGGGGCTGTCCACGGGGTCGTTGTTGACCTGGCGCACCACGTCCCCGGGTTCGATGCCCACCCCGGCGGCGGCGCTGCCGCGCACCACCTCGGTCACCACCACCCCCCGGGTGGTCGGAAGCCCCTTGCGCCGGGCCACCGCCTCGGAGTTCTCCTGCACCCGCAAGCCGAGCCACTCCTCGCTCAGGGCCTCGGCGGTCCGGGCGGGGATCTCCCGGGCGGTCAGGGACAGGTCGCGCTCGCTCCCGTCCCGGCGCACCCTCACGGTAAACCGGCTCCCCGCCGGGTAGCCGACCAGACGCTGGAAGAACTCGTCCCGGTCCGACACCGGGCGGCCCTCCAAGAGGAGCACCAGGTCGCCCCGGCGCACCCCGGCGGCCGCCGCCGGGCTCCCCTCGAAGACCCGGGTCACCAGCACCCCCTTGCGCGCCCCCAGCCCGAAGTGCCGGGAGAGCTCGGGGGTGAGGTCCTGGACGTGGAGCCCCAGCCACGCCCGCTGGACCTTGCCGTGGGCCAGGAGGCTCTCCACGATCCGCCGCGCCCGGTCGATGGGGATGGCGAAGCCGATCCCCTCGGCCCGCTGGTAGATGGCCGTGTTCACCGCCACCAGCTCCCCGAGGAGGTTGAGGAGCGGCCCCCCGGAGTTGCCGGGGTTGATCGAGGCGTCGGTCTGGACGAAGTCGGTGTACACCCGGTCGTTGCCCCCCCGGATGGTCCGGTTGAGCGCGCTCACCACCCCGGTGGTAACGGTGTGGGAGAGCCCGAAGGGGTTGCCGATGGCGATCACGGTCTCCCCGATCATCAGGTCCGCCGAGCTCCCCATGGCGAGGTGGGGCAGGGGCTCCCGGGACTCGATCTTCAACACCGCCAGGTCGGTCCGGCTGTCCGCCCCCACCACCTTCGCCTCGTACTCCTCCCCGGTGGTCCGGGTGACCACGATGCGGCTCGCCCGGGCCACCACGTGCTCGTTGGTGAGGATGGTGCCGTCGGGGCGGATGATCACCCCGGAGCCGACGCTGCGGTCCAAGCGCTCCCGGCCCGGCAAGTCGCCGAAGAAGTCCCGGAAGAAGTCGTCGAAGAGCGGGTTGACCCCGGCGAAGGGGGAGCCGCCCCGGGCAGTCACCACCTCGACGGCGATGTTGACCACCGCCGGGGACGCCTTGCGCACCGCCAGCACCACCGGGGTCTCCCGGGAGTTGGCCCGGGCGGGGGCGGCGACGAGGAGGGCGAAGACGGCGAGCAGGGGGGCGCGGAGCACGGGACCTCCTTCCGGGAACGCGGCCGCAGGATCCCGTAAACCTTAGCATCCGCCCCGGGACGCCTTCAACGGCGTTGCGCCGCCGCCCCGGGTCCCGTAGGCTGGCGGCGCACCCCCACCGGCGAGGGCTAGCGATGCTGCGACTCTTTCTGTGTCAGATGAACTCCACGGTCGGCGACCTGGCCGGCAACGCCGAGCGCGTCCGCCAGGGCCTCGCCCGGGCCAAACGCTGCGGCGCCGATCTGGCGGTCTTCCCCGAGTGCGCCCTGGTGGGCTACCCCCCCGAAGACCTGCTCCTCCAGGAGGGCTTCGTGGAGGAGAACCGCCGGGCCCTCGCGGCCCTCGCCGGGGACACCCGGGGCCTCACCGCCGTGGTCGGCTTCGTCCACAAGGGGGACGACCTGTACAACGCCGCCGCCGTCCTCCACGACGGCGAGCTCCGGGCGGTGGTGACCAAGGCGATCCTCCCCAACTACGGGGTCTTCGACGAGGACCGCTACTTCCAGGCCGGCGCCACCCCCTGCACCGTTCGCCTGGGGGAGCACACCTTCGGGGTGACCATCTGCGAAGACCTGTGGCACCCCGGGGGCCCCGCCCGGGCCCAGGCTTTGGGAGGCGGAGCCGAGCTCCTGGTGAACATCTCCGCCTCCCCCTACCACGCGGGCAAGGCCCGGCTGCGGGAGACCATGCTCTCCACCCGGGCCTCGGACAACGCGGCGCTCCTCGCTTTTTGTAACACCGTGGGGGGCCAGGACGAGCTGGTCTTCGACGGGAACTCCCTGGTGCTCTCCCCCCGGGGCGAAGTGCTCGCCCGGGGCCTCCCCTTCGAGGAGGACGACGTGGTCGTCGACCTGGATCTGCGGGAGGTCTTCTACCAGCGGCTGCGGGACCCCCGGCGGCGAGTCGCCCTGCGGCGCGGGGAGGGCGAGGCCCCCCTGCCCCCTCCCGTGGAGCTCACCCCGCCCCCCCGGGGGCCCCGGCCCCCCCTGCCCCACCGCACCCTGGACCTCCCGGGCGAAGAAGAGGAGATCTACCGCGCCCTGGTGCTCGGGTGCCGGGACTACGCCGCCAAGAACGGGTTTCGCCAGGCGGTGCTGGGACTCTCCGGGGGCATCGACTCGGCCCTCACCGCCTCGGTGGCGGTGGACGCCCTCGGGGCCGGCCAGGTCCACGGGGTCACCATGCCCTCCCCCCACTCGAGCCGGGGGAGCGTGGAGGACAGCTTCGCCCTGGCCCGAAACCTCGGCATCGCTTGTCAGGAGCTCCCCATCGCGGGCCCCATGGACGCCCTCCTGGGGGCCCTCGGGCCGACCTTTGCGGGCACCGAGCCGGGGGTGGCCGAGGAGAACCTCCAGGCCCGGGTGCGGGGTACCCTGTTGATGGCCCTCTCCAACAAGTTCGGCTGGCTCGTGTTGAGCACCGGCAACAAGAGCGAGACCTCGGTGGGGTACTGCACCCTGTACGGGGACATGGCCGGGGGCTTTGCGGTCCTCAAGGACGTGCCAAAGACCCTGGTCTACCGCCTGGCCCGGTGGCGCAACGCCGAGGCCCGGGGGCCGTGGATCCCCGAGGCGACGCTCACCAAGGAGCCGAGCGCCGAGCTGCGGGCCAACCAGCGGGACACCGACTCCCTGCCGCCCTACGACGTCCTCGACCCGATCCTCAAGGGCTACGTGGAGGAGGACCGCTCCCTGGAGCGCCTGGAAGCGGAGTTCGGCCCCGAGCTGGTGGCCCGGGTGGTGGGGCTGGTGGACTGCAACGAGTACAAGCGACGCCAGGCCGCCCCCGGGGTCAAGATCACCCCCCGGGCCTTCGGCAAGGACCGGCGGATGCCGATCACCTCCGCTTGGCGGCGGAGGTAGAGGGCAGGGGTCAGGGGCCAGGGGTCAGGGGCCAGGGGTCAGGGGCTAGGGGTCGGCGGGCAGGTCCCGTTCATCAAGCATCGAGCATCGAGCATCGAGCATCCCCTATTGCCTATTGCCTATTGCCTATTGCCTTCCCCACCGCCCCAGCTGGTAACCTAGCGCGCCGGTTGGCAACCCTTCGTCGCACCGGGAGCGGATGAACCCACGCAAAGTGCTCCGTTACCTCTACTACCGGTGCGTGCGGATCCACGGCAAGCCCCGGGAAGTGGCCATGGGCCTGGCCCTCGGGGTCGCCGTGGGCCTGACCCCCACCATGGGCTTCCAGATGCCCGTCGCGGTGGTCCTGGCGGCTGCGATGGGGCAGAGCAAGCTCGCCGCCGCCCTCGGGGCGTGGGTGACCAACCCGCTCACGGCGCCCGTGGTGTACGGCGCCACCTACGTCCTGGGGGCCCTGGTGCTCGGCCAGCCCATCCGCCCCCCCGACGGGTTC
>JBBIIA010000092.1:0-16431 GCA_037446775.1 Deltaproteobacteria bacterium | reverse complement strand
GCGGGCGGCCCCTGGGTCCCGTGGAGCTTCGCGAGCTCCACCAGGGCCGCCAGGGCGTGGGGCCCCTCCTCGGTCCCCAGGGGCTCCAAGGTCGCCACCGCGCCCGGGGCGTCCCCGGCGCCCTCCAGGGCGCGGCCGAGCTCCAGCCGCGCCTCCCGGCCGCGCTCCCCACCGGGAACCAGGGCCGCGGCCTGGCGGAAGGCCTGGGCGGCCCCCGCCGGGTCGTCGGCCCGCGCCCGGGCCCGGGCCAGGGCAAACCACAGGTCCACCGCCCGGGGGTCGGCGGGGTGGGCGGCGGCAAACGCCTCGGTGGCTGCCGCAAGCCCCGGCACCTCCCCCAGCCGCGCCAGGGCGAGGGCCTCGCCGTGCCGGGCGTCGGCCCCTCCCCCCAGGCCCCGGTAGGCGGCGAGAGCGTCCTTGTCCCGCCCCAGGGCGAGGAGGGCGTCGGCCCGGCGGTGGGAGGCTTCGCGCCGGAGCTCTTCGGGGGGGGCCAGGGCCAGGACGGCGTCAAACCGCTGCAGGGCCCGTCCGGGGTCGCCCTGGGCGAGGTCGAGCTGGCCCAGGGCGTGCAGGGACGGGGCGGCGAAGGGCCCCCGGGGCTCGGCGGCCACCAGGGCGTCAAACACCTCCCGAGCCACCGACTCCCGGCCCGATCGGGCGTTCATCCAACCCCGGGTGAACCGGACCTCGGCCCGGAGGGCGTCCGATGCCGCCGACCGTTCCAGCCGATCCAGGGCCTCCAGGGCGGCGCGGAGATCCCGGCGCTGGAACTGGGCTCGGGCCACCAGGAACTGGGCGGCGTCGCGGCTGGGATCGGCCGGGGCCGCCGCCAGGAAGCGGGTCCCCAGGCTTGCCGCCTCATCCCAGTGGCCCGCGTCGGCAGCGAGGCGCGCCAGGCCCCACAGCGCCTGGGGGTGGGCCGGGCTCCCCGAGGGGACCGCGTCGAAGGCGCGCCGGGCGTCTGCCGGGCGGCCGAGGCGGAGATACGCCTCCCCCAACGCCGCCCGCGCTGCCGCGAGCTCGGGGTAGCCGGGGTGGAGGATCGACACCTCCTCCAGGACCAGGGCCGCCGCGGCCGCGTCCCCCGCGGCCAGGTGGCTCCCCCCGGCCCGGTGCAGGGCGCTCCCCCGGACGGGGCTCGCCGGGTCGACCAGGAGATAGGCGATGGCCGCCTCGGCGGGTCGCCCGAGGGCGACCAGGGCCTCCGCCGCCAGGAACGCCGGGGCCCCCTGGCCCGGTCCCTCCCAGCGCGCCAGGGCGGCGCGAAACCGGCCCAGGGCCTCTTCGTGCCGGCCCTGGCTTCGGGCGAGGGCGCCGAGTTCCGCCTCGGCCCAGCCGAGCCAGGGCCCCGTCGGCTCGGCCGCCGCCAGCTCGGCCAGGGCCGCTTCCGCCGCGGCCCCGTCTCCCAGCTCGGCTAGGGCGCGCACCCGCCCGAAGCGGGCCCGCACCGCGAGGGGTTCATCGGGGGAGCCCTCGGCCGCCCAGGCGAAGCGGAGGGCGGCCTCGGCGGCCTTGCCCTGATCGAGGAGCGTCCAGGCCAACGCCAGCCGGGCCGCACCGGCCCCGGGGTGGTCGGGGGTGTCGAGGAGAAACCGGATCAACGCGTGCTCGGCGGCGGGCAGCTCCCCCGCCGCCCGGCGGCCGAGGCCGACCACCAGGAGCGCCGAACGGCGCGCCTCGTCCGGGGCCGTAGCCCCCGCGGCCACCAGGTCGAGGAGTTCCTCGGCCGCGGCAGCCGCCGCGGCCCCCTCGCCCCGGGCGAGCCGGGCCGCGGCGAGGCGGTACAGGGCTTCGGGGCGGTGGGGGTTGGCGGGGTTGGTCGCCACCCCCTCCCAGGCGGCCCGGGCCTCGGGGACCCGGCCGAGCTGATCCAGGATCCCCGCCGTCCGGTAGGCGGCTTCCGGGGAGTAGAGCCCCCCGACGAGGCGAAAGAACGCCAGGGCGTCCTGGGGTCGCCCCGCTCGGCGGTGGATCTCGGCTAGCCAGTACGCGGCATCGTCGGACCGCGGGCTTTCGGGGTGCCTGGCCCTGAGCTCGGAGAAGTACTCCGCCGCCTCCCCCGGCCGACCCCGGGAGTACCCCTCCAGGCCGGACCGGTACAGGGCCTCGGCCCCTCCCGTGGCCCGCGCCACCGCCCCGGTGACCGGGTTTCGATAGGCGCAGCCGGGGGACAAAACGGGGGCGCTGCCGGGGGGGGCGGCGCCCGGACCGGCCGCCAGGCCCGGGGCGTTCAGGGGGGGGGCGCCTTGCCGCCGAGCCTCCTGGCGGCCGCGCTCCACCTCCCGCAGCACCGCCTCGGGGAGGGGCAGGGACCCGGGGGGCGGGGTCAGGCCAAAGGCGAGGGGCGCGAGCAGCCCGGCGGCAGCGACCCAGGCGAGCCGCTGCCACCATCCCCCACCGGCCACGGGAGGCCGGTTCAGGGCTTGGGACCGCGAACGCGGGTGAGGTACTCGACGATGGTGGTCGCTTCGGCCTCCGTCCACTTGTCGCCCACGTACCCCTTCATCCGAACGACGGTTTTCTCCCACCCGGCCTTGTCCTTGTTCTTCTGGAGCGTCCGGTCGAGCACGTGGCACTGGGCGCACTTGGCCTCGAAGGACGCCTTGGCGGCTTCCAGGTCGAAGGGCTTGGCGGGCTGGGCGCTCCCGGCCGCCGGGGCGGCGGCGAGGGCGATTCCGAGGATGAGGGCAACCGAACGCATGGCGAAGTCCTCCGCGGCTGGGGGTTGACGCGGGGAGTATACCACCAGGGCCCCGGCGGGGCGAAGGGCCGGGCCCCTGCGATCTCCTAACGAGGCTCCTTGCTCAGACTGTCGAGGTACGAGAGGGGGGAGGTTGACAGGATAAGGATGGACAGGATGAACAGAGACGGTCTTTTCTCCGGGGGTTGGGTTCACGCAACGCTGCAACGTAGATCTTGGTCTTGTACCCCTCGGGCCTTACGTGGCGTCGTAGCGTCGTTGCGTGAGGCAGTCTTCTCTCCGGGGGTTGGGTTCACGCAACGGCGCCACGGCGCAACGTAGATCGGGGTCTTGAGCCGACGGGGAGGTGGGGAGCCTTCTTCAGGCGCCGAGCACCCCGTCCCGGCTGGACTCCTTGACCCGGTACATGGCCTGGTCCGCCAGGCGAACGAGGGCGAGCTTGGAGCTGGCGTCGGTCGGGTAGGTGGCCACGCCGAAGCTCGCGGTCAGGCGGATCCGGTAGCCCTGCTCGGCGAGGAAGTAGTGCTCGCGCACCACCTGGCGCAGGTTGTTGGCGACGGTGACGGCGCCGTCCTTGCTGGTGTTGGGCAGCACCAGCACGAACTCGTCGCCCCCGTAGCGCGCCGCCAGGTCGGCCTTGCGGGTGTGCTTGCGGATGAGGTCGCCCATCTCGGTGAGGATTCGGCTCCCCACCAGGTGGCCGTGGGTGTCGTTGACCTCCTTGAAGAAGTCGAGGTCGAGAAACACCACCGACACCTCGGTCCCGTAGCGGCGGGCGCGGTCCACCTCGTAGTCCAAGAGCTCCAGCAGGTAGCGGGAATTGAAGAGCCCGGTGAGGTCGTCGGTGATCAGGAGTTCCCGAACCTGCTCGAAGTACCGAGCGTTTTCGATGGCGATCGCCGCGAAGTCGGCGATGGTGCCGAGGATCTCCTGGTCCGCCATGGTGTATGGCCCCTCGTCCAGGCGGTTTACCAGCTCGATCACCCCGAGGGTGCGGTTCTTGCTTTTGAGGGGCACGCACACGATGGAGCGGGTGGTAAAGGCCACCGTATGGTCCACCGCGGGCGCGAAGCGGGGATCGGCGCGGACGTCGGGGATCAAGAGGGGCTTGCCGTGGAGCGCGACCCATCCGGCGATCCCTTCGCCCTTGGGCAGGCGGAGCCCCTTGAGGAGGTTTGCCGCCGGCGACACCGCGATCTCGAAGGTGAGCTCGCCGGTCTGCTCGTCCACCAGGAGCAGAGACCAGGTGCTGGGCCGCAGGAGCGTCCCCACCCGGTCCATGATCACGCTCAACACCTCCTTGAGGTCGAGGGTGGAGGTGAGGGTCTTCCCGATGTCTACCAGGGTCGCCAGCTCTTCGCCCCGGCGCTCCAGGAGGTCCAGCTCCCGGCGCTCCCCCGCAACGACTTTGCCCATGGTTCTCCTCAATCTCGTCCGGACTCTTCCACGAACCCCGACCCGGCGTCGGCCGACTGGCCCCACCCCTGGGGCTTGCTTGCGCTTCGCGTAACTCTTCGGCTAGTATGGCGACTTCTTTGAGGGGGAACCGCGATTTTTCGGGAGCGCCATGCGGGTCGCTTGCAGTCGCTGCGAAGCCGAGTACGACCTCCCCGAGGCAAAGCTTGCGGGCGGGGCGGTCCGGGTCCGTTGTTCCCGGTGCGGCCACCTGTTTGCCGTGCGCAAGCGCGCCCCGGCGGCTCCCCCGCCGCCGCCGGTCGCCGAAGCCTCCTTCGGCGACTTCGACTTCCAGCAGTTCGACGCCCCGGCCGGGGCGCCCCCCGCCCCCCTCCGGTTCGAAGAGACCTCCTCCGACCAAGCGCCCCCCCGCCCCGCGCCGGTCCCGCCGTCGCCCGTGGAGCTGCCCCCCCTGGGGGAGCTCGACCTGGGCGACTTCGGCGACCTGGACGAGGGCCTCGACCTCGGCGAGGCGGCGCCATCGTCCGAGGACACCCTGCCCCTGGCGAAGGTCCGGCCGGAGGACCTGGTGCCGCCGCCCCGCCCCCGGGGCGACGTGCCGGTCCAGGGCATCGCCGAGGACATCCAACGCCTCGACATCCAGCGCGGTCCGCGGGGGCCGGAAGCGGTCCCCTCGGCCCTCCTCCCCCGGGACGGCCGACGCTCGCCCCTCCGGTGGGTGGTGCTGGCGGCGGCCGTCGCCACCGTCGGCTACACGGGCTACAACGCCTATCGCCACCCGGAGGCCTTCACCTTCCTCAGCCCCGCCCGGCTCCAGGCCCTGTGGAAGGCCCGCCAGGTGGAGGCGCAGCTCGCCGTGGAGGAGCTCCAGGGCTTCTACCGCGACCGGGCGGCCGGCGGCCAGCGGGTCTTCGTGATCCGGGGGGTCGTGGTGAACCAGTCCGGATCGACCCAGGGCTTGATCCGGCTCCGGGGCAGCACCTTTGGCGAGGACGGGGCGACCCTAAACACCAAGGAGGTGTACGCCGGCAACACCTTTACCGACGCCGAGCTCGCCTCCCTACCGGCGGACGCCCTGGAGCAGCGCCTCCAAAACGAGGTCGGCCAGGGCCTCCGGAACGTGGACGTGGCCCCGGGCGCCCGGATCCCCTTCATGGTCGTCTTTCCCTCGCCCCCCGCGGGCATCGCCAAGTACAACGCCGCCGTCACGGCCACCCGGTCCGGCCCCGGTCCCTGAGCCCAGGAGGCCGCCATCCGGGAGCTCGCCCCCCTCTGGCCGTTTCTCTCCCCCTACCGGCCGGGGCTCGCGGTAGGCGCCGGCGCCCTCGCCCTCGCCAGCGCCTTCCAGCTCGCCGCCCCCCAGGTGCTCCGCTCGGCGGTGGACTCCCTGGGGGCCGGGACCGGGGGCCTCGGGCGCTACGCCCTTGCCCTGGTGGCCCTCGCCCTCGCCCAGGCCGCCGCCAAGTTCACCTCGCGCCGCTCGTTTTTGGGTGTGGGCCGAGCCGTGGAGCACGACCTGCGGGCGGCCTACGCCGCCCGCCTGCTGCGGCTCCCCCTGGCGCGTCTGGAGGCGGACCGGAAGGGTGACCTGGTGAGCCGAGCCACCCACGACCTCCAGGACGTCCGGGTGTTCGTCGGGGTCGGGGCCCTCAACTTCCTCCAGACCGCGGTGCTCCTGGTGGTGGCCACCGGGCTCTTGTGGCGTCTCGACCCGGCGCTGACCGCGGCCGCCCTGGCGCCGCTGCCCGTGGTGGCGCTCCTGGTGCGGGCCCAGTCCCCCCGCCTCCACCGCCGGTACCTCCGAGCGAACGAGCGGGCCGGGGAGCTGGCGGCCCTGGTTCAGGAGGCCCTGGGGGGGCTGCGGGTCGCCCGTTCCTTCGGCCGGGAGGGGTGGCTGGCGGAGCGGTTCGAGGCGGCCAACGGAGCCGCCCGGGATGCCCAGGTCGGGGTGGTGCGGTCCTGGGCGGCCCTGTACCCCCTGGTGGGGGCGGTGGCGGCCCTGGGCCACGTGGCGGTGCTCGGCCTGGGGGGGGCGTGGGTCGCCCGGGGGACCCTCACCCTCGGGGAGTTCGTGGCCTTCAACGCCTACCTGGCCATGCTCACCTGGCCGATGATGGCCCTGGGGTGGACCTTGAGCCTCGCCCAGCGGGGTGCCGCCGCCCTGGAGCGCCTGCGGGGCGTCCTCGATGCTCCCCCGGAGCCCGAGGGCGAGGAGCCCTTGCCTGGGGGGAACCCAGCGCCCCTGGCGGCGAGAGAGCTGGGCTTCACCCACGCGGGGGCGGTCACCCCCACCCTGGCGGGGGTGACCTGTTCCCTGGCCGAGGGCGAGTACCGGGGGTTGGTGGGGGCCACCGGCGCCGGCAAGTCCACCCTGGTCGGGGTCCTCGCCGGCCTGCGGCCCCCCGGCGTCGGGGGCGTCACCCTGGGGGGGGTGCCCCTGGCCGCCCGGCGCGCCGGCGATGTCCGGGCGCACCTCGCGGTGGTCTCCCAGGACGCCCGCTTCTTCGCCGACACGGTCGCCGCCAACGTCTGCCTGGGGCGGCCCCGGGACGACGCCCGGCTGGCCCGGGTCCTCGCCGCCGCGGGCCTGGCGGCCGAGGTGGCGGAGCTCCCCCAGGGCGTCGACTCGGTCCTGGGGGAGGGCGGGGTGACCCTCTCCGGGGGACAGCGCCAGCGCCTGGCCGTGGCCCGGGCACTGTACGGCGACCCCCGCCTTTTGATCCTCGACTCCGCCCTGTCGAGCCTGGATACCGCCACCGCCCGGCGGGTCCTCGCCGGGGTCCGGGAGTCCCGGCCCGGGCTCGGGCTCCTGGTGGTGTCCCACCGGGGGAGCGAGGTGGACGACGCCGACGGGGTGTGGTTTCTGGAAGGGGGGCGGGTGGCGGCCGAGGGTCGCCACCGGGACCTCCTGGAGCGGGTGCCCGCCTACCAGCGCCTGTACCGCGAGGAGGAGCTGCGGCGGGAGCTCGCGGAAGAGAGCCGGTGAGGCGTCCGCCCCTCGATCCCGGCCCGGCGGTCCGCCCCCTCGACGGGCGGCTCCTGGCGACCCTGTGGCCCTTCACCCGGCCCCACGCCCCGGCCCTGCTCCTCGGCGTGACGCTGATGTTTGGCGCCTCCGCCTCGAAGCTGGTGGGCCCCTGGCTGGTGATGCTGGCCATCGACGGCCCCATGGCACGGGGGGACGCGGCGGGCCTGGCGCTCTTGGCCGCCTGGTACCTCGCGGCCGAGCTCGCCGAGGCCGGCCTCGGGGCGGCCCAGACCATCCTGGTGCGCACCCGGGGGGAGGAGGTACTTCGTTCCTTGCGGTCGGCGCTCTTTGCCAAGGCCCTGCGCCTGCCGACGGGGTATCTGGACGTGACCCCGGGGGGGCGCACGGTGTCGCGCATCACCGCCGACGTGGCGGTGCTGGCGGAGCTCTTCAGCTCCGGGGTCGCGGCGCTCCTCGGGGACCTGCTCCTGGTGGTGGGCATCCTGGTGGCTCTCTTCCGCCTCGACCCGGCCCTCGCGGCGGTGGCGTACGGGGCGCTGCCGGTCCTGGTGGCGGTCTCCGAGGTGTTTCGCCGCCGCCTGCGGATCGCCTACCGGGCCACCCGGGAGAAGACCGCGCGCCTCACCGGGACGCTCCAGGAGTTCCTCCAGGGCGTCGCCGAGGTGCGGCTCTTCGGGGCCGAGGGGTGGGCCGACCGGGAGGTGGGCCGGGCGAACCGGGAACACCGGGACGCCTACCTCAAGTCCCTCACCCTGTACTCCCTCTTCTTCCCCGCCGTCGAGCTGCTGGCAGCGGTCTCCCTCGCGTCGGTGCTGTGGGCGGGAGGCCGCGCGACCCTGGAGGGGCACCTCACCCTGGGGGCCCTGGTGGCCTTTATCGAGTACCTCCAGCGCTTCTTCCGGCCGGTGCGCGACCTCTCGGAGAAGTACAACGTCTTGCAGGCGTCCCTGGCCGCCCTGGAGCGCATCCACGACTTTTTGGAGCTGCCCGAGGAGCGCCCCGGGGGCACCGCGGTCGCCGGCGGCGCGGGGCGCGCTGCCTTCGAGGCGGTGACCTTCGGCTACCGCCCGGGGGTGCCCGTGGTGAAGGACGTGGACCTCCGCCTCGAGCCCGGGGAAGTCCTCGCCCTGGTGGGCCCCACCGGGTCCGGCAAGACCACCCTGGCCCATCTCCTCCTCGGCCTGTACGCGCCCAGCCGGGGGCGGGTGCGCCTGGACGGGATCGACCTGGCGGAAATCGCCCCAGACGCCCTGCGCCGCCAGGTCGCCCTGGTCCCCCAGGACGTCTTCCTCTTCGCCGGTTCGGTGCGCGACAACGTCGACCTCGGCCGGCCCTGGGTCAGCCGGGCGAGCGCCGAAGCCGCCGCCCGGGCCGTGGGCCTCGGCCCCGCCGTGGCGGCCCTGCCCCGGGGGTTCGACACCCCGGTCCTGGAAGGGGGCGCCGCCTTGAGCGCGGGCCAGCGCCAACTGGTGGCGTTTGCCCGGGCCCTGGCGGGGGACCCGCGGCTGCTGGTCCTGGACGAGGCGACCTCCGAGGTGGACCAGGCCACCGAGGCCCTCATCGAGGCGGCCCTGGACGAGCTCTTCCGGGGCCGCACCAGCCTGGTGGTCGCCCACCGCCTCGCCACGGTCCGCCGGGCCCACCGGATCGCGGTGCTCTCCCGGGGCCGGGTGGTGGAGACCGGCTCCCACGCCGAGCTCCTGGCCCACCGGGGCGTGTACCGCACCCTGTACGAGCTCCAGTTCCGCGGCCCGGTCCCCGCGCTGACCTGAGGACGTCGCCATGTTCGATCTGTCTTCCGTTCCCCACCTGCCCCAACTCCTGGGGCTCCTGGCCCTGCTGCTCCTCCTGTCCGCCTTCTTCTCGGGCTCGGAGACCGGCCTTCTGGGGGCCGACTGGCTGCGGATGCGTTACCTCGCCCGCAAGGGGAACCGGAGCGCGCGCCTGTACCAGCGGCTCCTCCAGCGCCGGGACATCCTGATCGGCACCATCCTGGTGGGCAACAACGTGGTGAACGTGGCCGCCTCGGCCATCGCCACTGCCCTGGCCATCTCCGTGTGGGGGGAGGAGGGGATCCTGGTGGCGACCGGCGCCATGACCGTGGTGCTCTTGGTCTTCGGCGAGATCGCGCCCAAGACCTACGCGAGCCAGCACTCCGGGCTGGTGGCCCTAGCCGTGGCGCCGATCTTCGCGGTGGCGACCCGGGTCCTGTACCCGGTGGTAGCGGTGGTGACCTTCCTCTCCAACGGCCTCTTGCGCCTTCTGGGGGCCCGGCCCGAGGCGTCGGCCCGCCCCAGCCTGTCCGAAGACGAGATCCGCACCCTGCTCACCGACAGCGCCGAGGCTGGGGTCGTCGCCGAGAGCAAGAAGCGGATGCTTCACGGGGTCTTCCAGATGGGGCGCCGGACCGTGCGCGAGGTCATGGTCCCCCGCACCCGGGTCCGGGGCCTGGAGGTGACGACCCCCCTGGCCGAGGCCCTCCAGGCCTTCCACCAGTCGGGCTACACCCGCCTGCCGGTGTACCGGGAGTCCCTGGACGAGGTGGTCGGGATCGCCCACGCCCGGGACGCCCTCGCCTTGATCGCTCGCGGGGGCAAGACGAGCCTCGCCGCCATCGCCCGGGAGCCCTTCTTCGTCCCGGAGTCCCAGGATTTGGAGAGCCTCTTGTACGACTTCCAGAAGCGGCGCAGCCACCTGGCCCTGGTGGTGGACGAGTTCGGGGGCATCGAGGGCCTGGTCACCATGGAGGACGTTCTGGAGGAGATCGTCGGGGAGATCCGCGACGAACACGACGTCGAAGGCGAGACCCTCCGGTTTCTCCCCGGCGGCGAGGTTTTGGTTCACGGCGCCGTGGGGGTGCGCGACGTCAACGCGCGCCTCGGCCTCAAGCTCCCCCTGGAGCCCGACGTCACCCTCGGGGGGTTCATCACCACCCGCCTGGAGCACCTGCCCCAGGTGGGGGAGCGCCTCCAGTACCGGGGCACGGCGTTTACGGTCGAGCGGGTCGGCCGCCACCGGGTCCTCCTGGTGCGGGTGACCCCAGGCCCTCCGACCGACCCCCTCGCCCCCGGCCACCCCTGACCTCCGCCCGCCCCGAAAAAGCGCCTCCCCTCCCACGGATTTGCTCGGGCCTCCCTTGACAGCCGAGTGGGGCGATTTGTATAGTTCGCCCATATTGTGGGGCGTAGTGGGATGAAGTGGGCCAATGGCCCAGGGAGCCGGGATGTTCCGGGGTTGCTTCGAGCACACCGTGGACGACAAGGGAAGGTTGAGCATCCCGGCCAAGTTCCGAGACGCCCTGGACACCACCTTCTCCGCCCCCCTCATCGTCACCCGCCGCAAAGAGTGTTTGGTGGCCTACCCCTCGGACGAGTGGCGGGCCCTCGAGGCTCGCATGGACGAGAAACTCCCCGCCTTCGACGCGAAAGCCCTGGCGTTTCGACGCTACTTCTACGCTCCCGCCCAGGAGTGCCCCCTAGACAAGGGGGGCCGCATCCTGTTGCCCCCGACCCTGCGCTCCCACGCCGCCCTGGACCGGGAGGTGGTGCTGTCGGGGATGGGGAAGTCCTTCGAGATCTGGGACAAGGGGCGTTACGACGCCTTGATGGCGGCAGCGGTGGACGACTTCGACGAAGTGGCCCAGGCCATGGGGGATCGAGGCCTGTGAGCGGGGTGCACCGCAGGCAGTGGCGCGGGGTGACCGTGCTCCACCTGGAGGGCGAGGTCGGCCGGGAGGACGCGGCCGGCGTCGAGCGGGCCCTGGGGGAAGCCCTGGGGAGCGCGCGGGGGCCGGTGCTCCTGGACCTGCGGCGGGCGGCCCACCTCCACTACCGGGTGGCGCGGCTGATGGTCGGCGCCGTGCAGAGCGGCCGCCTGCGCCTGGTCGGCCCGACCCCCTACGTGCGCCAGCTCCTGCGGCTCGCCGGCGCCCTCGAGGCCGACACGGTGGAGCACCGCAGCCTCGGGGAGGCGTGGAGGGTCGCCGCCGCGTGACCGCGACCTACCACGTCCCGGTGCTCGCCGCGGAGGTCCTGCGATTCCTCCCGGGGCGCCCCGACGGGGTGATCGTGGACGGCACGGCGGGGGGCGGGGGGCACGCCCGGCAGCTCCTGGAGCACCTCGGCCCCCGGGGGCTCCTGGTGGCCCTGGACCGGGACCCCGAGGCGCTCGCCGCCTGCGGGTCCCTGACGGCGGACTTCCCGGGGCGGGTGCGGCTGGTGGCGAGCAACTTCGCCGACCTGCCCGCGGTGCTTCGCCGGGAGGGCCTGGGGCCGGTGGACGGCATCCTCCTGGACCTCGGGGTGTCGTCCCGGCAACTCGACGAGGGGAGCCGGGGTTTCAGCTTCCTGCGGGACGGGCCCCTAGACATGCGGATGGACCCCGCGGCGGGGGTGCCCGCCGCGGCCCTGGTGAATGGGTTGTCGGAGGGAGAGCTGGCCCGGATCTTCCGCGAGTACGGGGAGGAGCCCCGGGCAAGCCGGGCGGCGCGGGCGATCCTGCGGGCCCGGGAGCGGCGGCCCATCGTCACCACCGGGGAGTTGGCCCGGGTGCTCGAGGAGGCCCTCGGACGCCGCGGCCCGAAGCACCCGGGGACCCAGGTGTTTCAGGCCCTGCGCCTGGCGGTGAACCGGGAGCTGGAGGCCCTGGACGGGTTCCTCGGGGCCCTGCCCGGGCTGCTGGCGCCGGGGGGGCGGGTGGTGGTGATCTCGTACCACTCCCTGGAGGATCGGCGGGTGAAGACGGCGCTTAGGGACCTGGTGCCCCACTGCCGCTGTCCCCCCGAGGCGCTCCAGTGCCGGTGCGGGGAGCCGGGGGTGCTTCGGCTCCTCACCCGCAAGGCCGTCAAGGCCGGCCCCGGGGAGATCGAGGAGAACCCCCGGGCTCGCAGTGCTCGACTTCGGGCCGGGGAACGGCTCGCCGAGGCGCCCCCGGGCGCCCGCCAAGGAGGACCGCCATGATCGACTCCCGCCCCGCCCGCGCCGCCATCGCCGCCCTGCCCTGGCCCGTGCCGGGCGTCGGCCGCTGGGTTTTGCGCGGGGGCTCCTTTGGGCTGTGCGTGGCCGCCGCCTTGTGCCTTACGGCGGTTCGCCTGGAGAGCACCCGGCTCGGCTACCAGCTCAACGAGCTGCACAAGGAGCGGGCGGCCCTGACCGAGGCGATTGCCCGGCTGGGGGTCGAGCTCGACACCCTGAGCGCCGCCCCTCGCACCGTGGAGCGGGCGCGCTCCCTCGGTTTCGTGTACCCACCCCAGGGTTCGGTGCGCGTCCTCGATGAGTAGGCGTGGGCCGCGGCAGGCGGGAGACGACCGGCGGGCTCGCTGGCGCGTCGCCTTGCTTGCGGTCGCGGTCCTCGCCCCCCTGGTTGCGGCGGCCGGCCGGGCGGTGCATCTCCAGGTGTTTCGCGCCGAGGACCTGCGAAGGCGCGCCGACGACCAGCGCGTACGCCAGGTCGAGCTCCTGCCCGAACGGGGGACGATTTACGACCGCCACCAGCGCCTCCTCGCCCACGGGGTTCCGGGGGCGAGCGTCTTCGTGGACCCGTCCAGCTTTGCCGACGCCCCCGCGGACCTGGTGGCCCTCTGCCGGGCCCTCGACCTGCCGGTGGCGGACGCCCGCAAGCAGCTGGCCCGGGGCGGTGCCCGCTTCGCCTGGCTCAAGCGGGGGGTGAGCCCCCGGGAGGCGGAGGACGTGCGGGCCCTGGCCCTGCCTGGGGTCGGGGTGGCCCGGGAGCCCCAGCGGTACTACCCCAAGAAGGCCCTGGCGGGGCCCGTGCTCGGCTTCGTGGGGGTGGACGGCGAAGGGCTCGGGGGGCTGGAGCACCGCTTCGACGCGGTCCTCAAGGGGGTCACCCGGCGGGTGCCGGCGGAGCGGGATGCCCGGGGGCGGCTGCTCCTCGCCGACGCGCCGAACCTCACCGGGGGGCGGGGCAAGAGCCTGGTCCTCACCCTGGATGAGACCATCCAGCACGTGGCCGAGGAGGAGCTCCAGGGGGCCGTGGAGAGGAGCCGGGCCAAGGGCGGGGTCGTGGTGGTGCTGGACCCCGCCACCGGGGAGATCCTGGCCCTGGCCCAGGCCCCCGGCTTCAACCCCAACGCGGCGGCCGCGGCCCCCGCCGAGCACCGGAAGGCGAAGGGGGCGGTCGACGTCTACGAACCGGGGAGCGTGCTCAAGGCCCTCTTCCTCGGCCTGGTCCTCGACCGGGGCCTGACCCGGCCCGCGGAGCGGATCTTCTGCGAGAACGGGAAGTGGCCCGTGCACGGCCGCACCATCGGGGACCACGTGCCCCACGGGTGGCTGACCGTCGCCGAGATCCTCAAGGTCTCGAGCAACATCGGAGTGGCCAAGCTGTCCGAACGGTTGAGCCGCCAGGACTTTTACGACGGGCTGGTGGCGTTTGGCTTCGGCGTGGCCACGGGGGCGGAGATTCCGGGGGAGTCCCGGGGCCTCCTGGCCCCCCCCGGGGCGTGGTCCAAGATCTCCGCCAAGACCATCAGCTACGGGCACGGCATCTCCGCCACCGGTTTGCAGGTGGCGTCGGCGATCGCGGCGGTGGCCAACGGCGGGGTGCGGATGAAGCCCCACCTGGTGCGGGCGATCCTCGACGAAGAGGGGCGCGTCGCCCAGACCTTCGCCCCCGAGGTCGCGGGTCGCCCCCTGACGGCGCCCACCGCCGCCACCCTGGGTCGCCTGATGGAGGACGTGGTCCACGCGGAAGGGGGGACCGCCGGCAAGGCCGCGGTGCCCGGCTACCGGGCGGCGGGGAAGACCGGGACCTCCTGGAAGCCGAACCTGGAGGCCGGGGGGTACCACCGCAACCGGGTGGTGGCGAGCTTCGCGGGGTTCATCCCGGCGGGGGCGCCCCGCCTGGCTATCGTGGTGGCAATAGACGAGCCGGCCTTCGCCACCCGGTACGGGGGCCAGGCGGCGGCTCCGGCCTTTCGCGAGATCGCCGGCCGCGTTCTGGCGTACCTCCAGGTGCCGGCGGAGGCCCCCGTGGAGGCAACCGTCGCCCGGGCCCCGGTGGCCGCACCCGCGCCCCCGGAAGAGGCGCCCGTCCGTCCGGCCCGCGCCGAGGGGCTTCCCGTGGAGGGGGTGGCGCCCGACCTCACCGGCCTCACCATGCGGGAGGCCTTGCGTCGGCTCGACGCCACCGGGGCCGACGGCCCCGTGAGCCTCCTGGGCTCGGGGGTCGCGGTCGCCCAGGATCCCCCGCCGGGGGCCCCGCTGGAGCCTGGCCAGGAGTTCCGGGTGGTGTTCAAGCCGATCCTGTAGGGGCCGGGGGCGGATGCTGGATGCTCGATGCTGGATGCTGGGTGCTTGATGAGGGATACCGCCGGTAGCTAGCGAACCCCGAGCGGCGCCCGTCCCGCAGCGGAACGCCTCCCGGGGCACGGAGCGGGTGCTCGACCCATGGTCCGGGGGACGGGTCCCCCGAAGGATTCCAGAACGCAAGAAGCCCAAGAAAGACCCCGGGCATCGAGCATCGAGACCCGAGACCCGAGACCCGAGACCCGAGACCCGAGACCCGAGACCCGAGACCCGAGGAGAACAGCTCGCCGTGCACCTCTCTGAGCTCTTGCGCGACCTGCCGGGGGCCCGTCCCCTGGACGCGGGCGATCCCCGGATCGCCGGGGTCGCCTGCGACTCCCGCGCGGTGGGGGCCGGATTCCTCTTCGCCGCGGTCCGGGGAGCCCGCTCCGACGGCCACGACTACCTGGAAGCGGCGGCGGCCCGGGGCGCGGCGGCGTGCCTGGTGGAAGAGGCCCGCCCCGCCGGGGGCGCGGTGCGGGTCCTGGTGCCCGACGGGGAGGGGGCCCTCGGCCGAGCCGCTGGCGCCTTCTGGGGGCACCCCTCCCGGCGCCTTCGCCTGGTGGGGATCACCGGCACCAACGGCAAGACCACCACCAGCTACCTGGTCCAGCACCTGCTCCAGGCGGCGGGGGTGGTTACCGGGCGGCTCGGCACCGTCAGCTACGCCTATCCCACCGGGGAAGAACCCGCCCCCCTCACCACCCCGGACGCGCCGACCCTCCAGGCCGCCCTGGCCCGGATGCACCGGGAGGGCGCCGGGGCGGCGGTGATGGAGGTGAGCTCCCACGCCCTGCACCGCCAGCGGGTGGCGGGCTGCGCCTTCGCTTGCGCGGTCTTCACCAACCTCACCCAGGACCACCTGGACTACCACGGCACCCTGGAGGCGTACTTCGAAGCCAAGTCCCTGCTCTTCGCCCGGTACCGGGGCGAGGCCCCCGCCGTGGTGAACGGGGAGGATCCCTGGGGGCGGCGCCTCCTGGAGACCCTGGGCGGCCGGGTGGTGAGTTACGGCCTCCACGTCGGGGACGTGCGGGTGGAGGTGGGGGAGCTGACGGCCGAGGGCCTGGTGGGGACCTTGCACTTTCCGGGGGGCCGCACGCCCCTGCGGGTCCCCCTCGCCGGGGAGTTCAACGCTCGCAACGTCGCCGCCGCCCTGGCCACGGTCTGGGCCCTGGGCCACGACCCCGAGGCCGCCGCCCGGGCCCTGGAGCAGGCGCCCCAGGTGCCGGGGCGCCTGGAGGCGATCCCCAACGCCCGGGGCCTCGCCGTGTACGTGGACTACGCCCACACCCCCGACGCCCTGGAGCGGCTCTTCGAGGCGGTCGCCCCCCTCACCCGCGGCCGCCTGCTAGCGGTCTTCGGCTGCGGGGGCGACCGGGACCGGGGCAAGCGCCCGGCCATGGCCCGGGCGGCCGCCCGCTGGTGCGACGGGGCCGTGCTCACCGCCGACAACTCCCGCTCCGAGGCCACCGACGCCATCCTCGACGAGATCGAGGCGGGCGTGCCCGGGGACTGGCGCCGGGTCCCCGGGGCCGAGCTCGCCCAAGAGAGCTTCGCCTACGCCCGGGTGCCCGACCGCAGGGAGGCCATCCGGATCGCCCTCGCCGCGGCGCGCCCCGGCGACACGGTGGTGATCGCTGGTAAGGGGCACGAGGGGACCCAGACCTTGGGGACGGTGGTGGCACCCTTCGACGACCGCGCCGAGGCCCGGGCGGCCCTGGAGGGGGCGCCGTGAGGCTCACCCTCGCCGAGGTGCTCGCCGCCACCGGGGGGCGCCTGGAGGGCCCCGCGCCCGCGGCCGCCGCCTTCGCGGCGGCTACCGACACCCGCACCCTACCGCCGGGCGCGCTCTTTGTCGCCCTGGCGGGGCCCCACCACGACGGCCACGACCACCTTCCCGCGGCCCTCGCCCGGGGCGCCGCCGCCGCCGTCGTGCACCGGGGGGCGGCTCCGGCGGGTTGGCGGCGGCGGTCGAGCCGGCGATGGAGGCCGAGGGGGCGTGGGTCGACCACGTC
>JBBIIA010000091.1:0-16718 GCA_037446775.1 Deltaproteobacteria bacterium | reverse complement strand
CGCATGCCACGACAGCCGCGTACCGGTTGGGATTTATGCGCGATTGCCCTGGGGGCGGAGCCGCTCCGGCTTGACCCGCTTTTCCCCCCTGTGGGACCATGCCGCGGCTTGGGGGAGCGGCCCCGTCCCCTGGCACTCGGAAGGCTCTCTGGTGAACTCTGGCCCCCCCCGACCTGCTCGGTTCCCCGCGAGCCACCGCCCGCTTGGCGGCGGCCCTGGCGGTCTGGGCGCTGTTGCCGGGGACCGGGGGCGCCCCGGAGCTGGGGGGACAGGTGCAGCGCCTCGCCGCGAGCTTTCGGCGCTTCCCCGGGTGGGGGCCGTGGGTCGGCGCCGCCGGCCACCACTTCCTCCTCGGCGCCCTCTTCGGCTTCCTCGCGGGGCGCTCCTGGGAGGGCGGCAGGCCCAAGCCCTCCTGTTGATCCAATCAAAGAAAGAACCTTCCTCGCCGCCATCCGGTTGGCGAGCGCCCGTACCAGGAGCTCAACCGTGTCGCGCAAGATCGTCGTCACCGTGATCGGCCAGGATCAGGTCGGCATCGTCGCCCGGGTCGCCACCTGCCTCGCGGACAACGCCGTCAACATCGAGGACATCAACCAGAAGATCTTGGGCGGACACCTCTTCGCCATGACCCTTCTGGCCGACACCGAGCGGTGCGGGGTGGACCTGCCGGAGCTGGCCCGGCGGCTCGAGACCAGCGTCGCCGACCTGGGCCTCAAGGTGAGCCTCCAGGACGCCGAGGTCTTCCGGTACATGCACCGGGTGTGAAGGAGTGGGGGGCTACACCTTCCGGGCGAGGGCCGTCCGGGCGAGGCGGGTGACGTAGGCGGTGACCCCCAGGGTGGCCACCAGGCCGACCCCGTATCCCACCCACTCGGCCGGGGTGCGCTCCCCCGCACCGGTGCCGAGGGTGGCGAGGCTCCCGGCCAGGGACCCCAGGTAGACGAAGAGCACCGTGCCGGGGAGCATGCCGAGCCAGGAGGCGAAGAAGTAGTCGCGCAGGCTGACCCGGGTGAGGCCGTAGGCGTAGTTGAGGAGGTTGAAGGGGAACGCCGGGGAGAGCCGGGTCAGGCCGACGATCTTCCACCCCTCGCGGCCGACGGCTTCGTCGATGGCCGCGAACCTCGGGTGGGCGGCGACCCGGCGGGCCACCCAGTCCCGGGCGAGGTAGCGCCCCACCAGGAAGGCGGCGGTGGCGCCCAGGGTCGAGGCGATGGAGATCAGCACGGTGCCGTGGACCACGCCGTACAAAAACCCAGCTCCCAGGGTGAGCACCGAGCCGGGGATGAAGAGCACGCACGCCAGGATGTACAGCGCGGCAAACACCACGGCCCCGGCGACGCCCTGACCGTCGATCCACGCCAGCGCCGCGCGCAGCCCTTCTTGCACGTCGATCGCCCACGCCAGCGCCGCGACCCCACCCGTCACCGCGACGGCCGCCACCAGCTTCCCTCGTCCGCTCATCGCCGTCCGTCCTGGTCCACCAGGGGCACCGTGAAGAAGAAGGTCGTCCCCGCCCCGAGCTCGCTCTCCACCCAGATCCGGCCGCCGAGGTGGGTGATGATCTCCCGGGAGATGGCGAGGCCGAGGCCGGTGCCCAGGGGGTGGGACTTCTGGGGGTCCCGTACCTGGGTGTACCGCTCGAACACCTCGTGGAGGCGATGGCGGGGGATCCCGGGCCCCTGGTCGGCCACGCTCACTAGAAGATAGGCGCCCCGGCGGCGGCCCTTCACCCGCACCACCCCCCCTTCGGGGGAGAACTTGGCGGCGTTGGAGAGCAGGTTCGCTAGCACCTGTCGCAGGCGGTCGCCGTCCGCCCACAGGGGCGGGAGGTCCGCTTCAACTTCCAGGGTGGCGCTCCCCCCCCGCTCGGCCAGGACCGGGCGGGCGAGCTCCACGGCGGCGGCCAGGCACGCCCGGCCGTCCAGGGCCGTGGGCAGGAATTCGAGGCGCCCGGCCTCGATCTTCGAGAGGTCCAGGAGGTCGTTGATCATCCGGGTGAGGCGTTCGGCCTCGGTCTGGATGATGCGTAGAAACCCGCGACGGCGCTCGGGGTTCTGGACGTCGTAGCGCAAGAGGATCTCCGAAAACGACCGGATCGAGGTCAAGGGGGTCCGCAGCTCGTGGCTCACGGTGGAGAGGAACTCGGTCTTCAGGCGATCGAGTTCCCGAAGCCGGGCGTTGACCTGCTCGAGCTCGGCGGTGCGGAGTTTGACCTTCTCCTCCATGGCCTGGCTGTAAGCCTGTACCTCGGCGTACAGCCGCGCGTTGACCACCGCGAGGCCGAGCTGGTTGGCCAGGGCGGCGAAGAGGTTGACGAACTCGTCGGTGAAGTGCATCGGCCCCCGGGTGGCGTAGGCCGTCAGGACCCCGATGGAGCGCCCTTCGTGGAGCATGGGGGCGTGGAGGAAGGCGGTCACGGGGACGTCCCGGGCGAGGTGCTGAAACAGGATCAGCTTGGTCGCCTCCCGGGTGTCCTCCACCACCACCGGCCGGCCTTCGAGAAAGCAGGTGCCGAAGTAGGTGTCGGCGCTGGGCGGCACCGCGGAGAGGGCCACGTACTCCTCGCCGAGCCCCACGTGGCACCGGATCCCGAGCTTCCCCGAGGGCTCCAGGAGGCGCACGGCCAGGTGGTCGAAGCCGAACTCCTGGTGGATCAAGCGCAGCACCTCGGCCAGGGCCCGATCGATATCCAGGCTTCGGGACAGGGCCTGGGAGGCGTCGTGCAGGACGACCAGCTCCCGGAGCCTACGCTCCAGGGTCTCGCGGCTCTCGGCCAGGGTCCGGGAGACGCCGCCGAACACGTCCAGGATCTCCACCGCCCGCTCCCGAGGCCAGGCGAGAAAGCTCTGGACGATGGCGCGCGCCGAGGCGGTTCCCACGGCGCCGGCGAGGCACCGCTCCGCGGCCTCCAGGAGCGCCTGGGGGGAGGTCCGCCCCGGGAGGGAGGCGACCACTTGGGTGGCCTTGGCGGAGCCGACGAAGCGGGTCAAGAGGTCTCCCACGTCCTCCCGGGTGAGCCAGCCCCCCACCGACTGCACATGGCGGTCCGGGCGGGGGCGCCCGGCGGTCAACAGGCTCACCCCGACGAAGGAGCCGAGGTTAAAGACCAGGCTCCACACCAGGAAGTGGGACCAGGGGTCGAGCCCGACGAGCCCCAAGAGCGCCCGGGGTTTGAGGAGCTCCACGCCCCAGGGCCCGTGCTCCAAAAACGAGCGCGGTACCCAGCCCGACTCGGAGAAGCTCGGCAGCAGGAGGGTGTAGACCCACAGGGCGAACCCCAGGGACAGCCCGGTGAGGGCCCCGGCCCGGGTCGCCCCCTTCCAGTACAGGCCGAGGAAGACGGCCGGGACGAACTGGGTCACCGCGGAAAAGGACAGGAGGCCGATGTTGACCAGGGTGTGGGATTCGCCGATCCACCGGTGGAACCCGTACCCCAGCAGCACCACCGCTAGGATCACCAGGCGCTTGGCGTGCAAGAGCACCCGGGACAGGTCCTTGCCCTCCCACTGCACCAGCAGCAGCGGGGTGACGATGTGGTGCAGGATCATGGTGGAGAGGGCGACGGAGGCCACGATCACCATGCTGGTGGCCGCCGAGAACCCGCCGATAAAGGCGAGGAAGGCCAGGTCCGTGCGACCCTGGTCCAGGGGCAGGGAGATCAGGAAGTAGTCGGGAGACCCGGCCGTCTGATGCAGGATGCCCACCAGGGCCACCGGCAGGACCAGCAGGTTGATGGCCAGCAGATAGGCCGGGAAGCCCCAGGTGGCGGGGCCCAGGTGCTCGTCGCGGACGCTCTCCACCGCGAGCATATGGAACTGCCGGGGCAGGAGGACCACCGCCCCGGCGGAGAGCACGGTGAGGGTCACCCACTCCGGCACCGTGGTCCCCCCGCCCGCGCCGAGGACGAAGAGGCGGCCGAGGTCGGGGCGTTCCAGGGCCCGCTGAAAGACGGTGCCGAGGCCTCCCCCGAGGCTCCACACCACCCAGCCCCCGAGGGCGAGAAACACCACCAGCTTGACCGCGCTCTCGAAGGCTACGGCGGCCACCATCCCCTCGTGGCGCTCGGTCGCCACCAGGGTCCGGGCGCCAAAGAGGATGGAAAACGCCGCGAAGCCGAGGGCTGCCCAGAGGGCCGCGTCGCCCCACACCGTTTCCCCCGGAGGCCGCCCGGTGAGGAGGTCGAAGGTGTGCCCCACGGCCTTGAGTTGCAAAGCGATGTACGGGGTGATCCCGATCACCAGGATGTCGGTGGCGAGCATGCCCAGGGCTTGCCCCTTGCCGTACAGGGCCTCGAGGAGGTCCGGGACCGAGGTCACCCCTTCGGCCCGACAGAACGCCACCAGGCGCCGGAGCACCGTGGGGGCGAGGAGGAAGACCAGGGTCGGGCCGAGGTAGATGGGCAAGAAGCCCAGGCCCTGGGACGCGGCGCGCCCGACGCTGCCGTAGAAGGTCCAGGAGGTGCAGTACACCGCCAGGGACAGGCAGTACACCCAGGCGTTGTCCACCGGGCTCACCCCCGCCCGCCGCGACCGCTCGGCCACGTGGGCGATGGCGAAGAGGCCCCCGACGTACAGGGTGCCCAAGAGCGCCGCCCAGACGGTGAGGCTCACCGGGGTCCCCGTCTCAGGATGGCCCACGCCACGGCGATGACGGCGGCCCAGCTGGCGAAGAGGTACAAGGGGAGCACGGGAAGCCCCGCCCACGCTGCCGGTCGGTTGACGGCGCCGAGCAGGGGGGAGACGAAGAGCACGAGGGCGACCACGAAGAGCGCGGCCAGTCGGCGGTGAACGGGTTCCATGGGTTGTTTGGCTCGGGCGGTTGGCTTCTAGCGGTCAGTGAAACCCGAGCCTCCTTCGGGGGGCGGCCGCTCGTCCCCCGGCTTCCGGCCCAGGCGTTAGAACCGGGAGGACTGCCACCGCAGGAGCAGCATCCGGTCGCAGTACGCCTTGGCGTCCCCGAGGGTGGCGACCCCCCGGGCCGACAAGAGGGCCACCAGGCGCAGAAACACCTCGGCCGTGGTCCGGGCATCCCCCAGGGAGGTGTGGCGCCCCTCCACCTCGACGCCCAGGCGCTGGGCGATGGCGTCTAGGTTGTGCCCCTCGAAGTCCTTGTGGATGCCGTAGGAGAGAAAGAGGGTGTCGAGGACCGCGTTGTCGAGGAGCGGTTGCTTGGCTCGCTGGGCGGCGAGGTCGAGGAACTTCTTGTCGAAGGCCGCGTTGTGGGCCACCAGCACCGCCTTGCCGACGTAGGAGTAGAAGCGAGGGAGCACGTCGGCGATTCGGGGCGCGTCGGCGACCGCCTGGTCGGTGAGGCCGTGGAAGCGGATCGACTCCGGGGGGATGGGCCGCCCGGGGTTGACCAGGGTGTGAAAGGTGTCGGCGGTCTGGACGCGGCCTCGGCGGACGCGCACGGCGCTGAGGCTCACCACCTCGTCTCCCCGGGAGGGGTGCAGCCCGGTGGTTTCGGTATCGAACACCACGAACTCCAGGCCCGACAGGGGCGTCCGGAGCAGGTCCTCGGGTTCTTGGGAGGGGCGGGGCAGGAACAGGTCGAAGTTGTAGAACTCCGGCTGGTCGTCGGCGATGCCCGCGCCCCGAGGCCGGGCGGTCGAAGCCTGGGCACGCATCAGCGCGAGCCGCACCTCGAAGACCCCGTCCTCGGTGGGGCGGGCCCACAACTCCCCCCGGTTCGCCCGGACCACCTCGGCCAGGGAGACCGGGGTGGCCGACGCGGTCTCCACGGGCAGCCCCGGGAGCTCGGCGGGATCGCCGGAGAAGGAGCCCTCGACGCGAAACCCGGTCACCACCGTGTCTTCCTCGACCCCCAGGGACGCCCCGACCGGGACCCACCCGGTGGACTTTTCGGCGATCCAGCGCAACACGCAGGCGAGGGCCGACACCCAGGCGAAGGGCTCCACCAGGACGGCGGGCACCGGGCCTTCGGGCATCTCGAGCCGGGCGAAGACGCCGGGCACCGAAGCCACGGCCTCGTCCACCAGCTCCCGGGGGTCCGTGGCCACCAGGGACTCGGCGGCGAGGCGCCCGGCGAGGGTCTCTTCCACGGCCCCGATCCGCACCCCCACCCGGCCCAGCTCTTCCCGCACCGCCCCCAGGAAGGCCAGGCGTTTTGGGGCGGGCATCTCCGGGTGGCGCTCCATGGCCTCGGCGAGGCTGGCTGCCGTAGCCACGGGCCCCTTGAGCAGCTCGGGGAGCTGGCGCAGGGTCTCGTCGGCCTCCCGGGCCTCCTGGACGGCCGCCCCGACCTCCCGGAACACCAGGAGAAACCCCGCCCGTTCCCCCCCAGGCCCCGGGACGACCGACAGGCTCCCCCGCAGGAGCCCGCCCTCGGGGGAGGGGAAGGTCACCGCTTCGGCGGCCTCGGTGCCGGCCTCCCAGGCGCGGCGCAGCCGCTTGAGGTAGAAGTCGAGGCGGCGGGCCGGGAGCAGGGTGGCGAGGGGCTCCCCGATGCCGGTGGAGGGCCGCCAGCCCAGGGCCACCCGCGCCCGGGGGTTCATCAGCAACACCTCGCCCGCCTCGTTGGTGGCGACCACGCCCTCTTCCATGGTGCGCAGCACCGCCGCGAGGCGGTTGCGCTCCTCCTGGAGGCTGGAGGTGGTGTCGCGGACGCGCTCTTCGAGCTCGCCGTACACCGTGGCCAGGCTCTGGGCCATGTGGTTGAACTCGGTAGCGAGCTCCTCCAGCTCGTCCCCGGTGTGAACCTCGATGCGGTGAGCGAGGTTGGTGCGGGCCACGATTTCGGCCCCGTGGCGGATGCGCAGGATCGGCCGCAGGAACTGGTCGGCCATGCGCCACGCCAGGGCCACCACCACCCCGGCGAACGCCACCAGGAGGATGGTGACCTGCTGCACCACGAAGTAGAAGGGGGCGTAAACCTCGGCGGCGGGCTGCACGACGGCGAGGAACCACGCTTGGCTGAGCCCGGCCGTCCCCGGCTCCACCGGGGTGACGCCGGCCAGGTAGGACTTCCCCTCGGCGGTGAAGGACGCCCAGCCCACGCCCTCCTTCGCTGGGGGCAGGGGCACCTCCTCGGCACCGAGGAGCCGCCCCCCCTCCCCGGTGAAGAGCACCGCGCGCCCTTCCTCGCCACGGCGAAACCAGTCGACGGTGCGGCGCAGCCGCTCCAAGTCGAAGGAGACCTCCACGAAGCCCACCGGGGCGCCGTCCAGGTCGTAGACGGCCAGGCGGTACTCCAGGGTCTCCTCGGTGCCCCAGGACACCGAGCCGAGCCCGGGCCCGACCGGCCCCTGGTCTCCCGGCTCCGGGCGTACCAGGTCCAGGCGGCGGATCCCGGGCAAGAAGCGCCGGGCGACCGAGAGCTGCTCGTGGGGGTACGGGCCGCCCCCGGCCAGGTGGTCCCGGACCCCGGGGAGGCTCCCGAGGCCCGCCACGGTGCGGGCGCCGGCCTCGAGCTGGGACTGGAGGAGGCCCTTGAGGAGCCCTGCTTCCTGGGCGATGCTGCTGCCCTGGAGCTCCCCCACGTCGTGGCGGGCGACGAAGAACAAGACCAGGAGGGAGACCACGAAGGGGATGAGGGCGAGGCCAGCGAAGGTTAGCACCATCCGGTGGCGGAGGCTCCGGCGGCGGGGGGCGGCGCCGGGAAGGGTCATGGAGCCAGGACCGCCCGGATCTTCGCTACCAGGTCGTCGGCGCTAAAGGGCTTGGTCACGTAGATGTCGGCCCCCACTTCGAGGCCCTTCTTGCGCTCCAGGGGCTGGCCCTTGGCGGTGAGCATCACCACCTTCACCCGGGGCAGGTCTCCCCGCTCCCGCAGCACCCGGCACACCTCGTAGCCGTCCTTGCGGGGCATGGCGACATCCAGGAGGATCAGGTCGGGCCGGACCCGCTCGGCCACCTCCAGGGCCTCGTCGCCGTCCCGGGCGACGTGGACGTCGTACCCTTCCTGCTCGAGGATGTACTCCAGCGACAGCAGGATGTTCGGCTCGTCGTCCACGGCCAGAATGATCTTTCGCTCCATCCGGTGACTCCCCTTCGGCCCGCCCCGATGCCCCAGGGCCGCCTCGCCCCCAGCCGGCGACAAACCATATCTCAAATTGGCCCGCGTGAAAAGAGCCGGGCGGCCCCGGCGCGTGCCCCGCGGGGGGCGGTGCCCGGGGCGGCCGCGGGTGCCGATTGACACTCCCGGCGCTCGGCCCCTAGGATGCCGACGGGCCGAAAGCGAGCGAGGCGTCGCGGCGCGCCGTCGCGGGGCGGGCGGATGCCGGATGGGGGACGGCGGCCCCGGACGCCTGGCCGCGTTGTCCAAGACCCTTGTCGCGCAAGGGTCCAACCCTGGGAGGCGTTGGGACGAAGGTGAAGCTGAGTCGACGAACCCTGGCGATGGGGTGGGTCGCGGTGCTCGCGGTGGGCTTGGGCGCTGGGGCGTGGATTCGCCACGACCGGAGCACTCGCGCGCTCCAGGACGGGCAGGCCCTGGCCGCCCAGGTCGCCGACCGAGCGGCCAAGGGGCGCCAGGCGGAGGCCGTCGGCGACCTCCCCGCGGCCGAGGCGTCGTTTCGGGAGGCGTTGGCGCTCCTCCGCCTGGGCCAGGGGCCGGCCCGGGGCGACGGGCATGCCGCCCTCCTGGTGGATCTGGCGTCGGCGACCCTGCGGGGCGCGGGTGGGGATCCCCGCGTCCACGGGGAGGTCCGAGAGCTCCTGGACGAGGCGTGGGCCACCGAGGGGATTTCGGAGCCGCTACGGGCGCGGGTGGCGCTGGACCAGGGAGCCCTGGCGACCCTGGGGGGGGATGCCCCCGGGGCCGAACGGTGGTACGGCCTGGCCGCCGCCGCCGACCCGGGGGATCCCCGAGCCAAACAGCGCATCGAAGTGCTCCTTCGCCCCCTGGGAAGGGCCCCGGGGCCGTGAGCGCCGAGGCGGAGCCGTACGTCATGGAGAGCGCTCCGGCCGGGTCTCCGCCGCCCTGTCCCGGGCGGGGTTCCCGTGCTGTCGGGGCCACGTGATGAGCTCGAACCGGAGCACAAGGGTCCGAAGCGGTCGGGGCTCCTGTTCGGGGTGGAGTGCGCCCGCATCCTCGCCCTGCGCGACGGAGTGACGGCGGCCAACACCCTAGCGAGGCGCCGCCTCAGACCGTCGAGGTACGAGAGGGAGGTCTTTTTGACAGGGTAGACGGGGTGGACATCCGGACCGCTCGTGGGGCGGGCGCACCAAAAAGGAAGGGCAGGGGGAGCACCCCTGCCCGACCGGCACGTGCAGATGACGAGGCCCTGGGAGGCATGGTCCCCCAGGGCTTCTCTTCGCGTTAGAGCTTGAGGACGATCATCAGGGCGATGACCAGGGCGTAGATGACCAGGGACTCGATCATGGCGAGACCGATGATCATCGGGGTCACCAGCTTGCCCGAGGCCGAGGGGTTGCGGGCGATGCCCTCCAGGGCAGCGGCGAGACCCTTGGCCTGACCCAGCGCGCCAAAGGCGGCCGCGATGGCGATGGCAAAGCCGGCGGAGAAGGCCAGCAGGCCGCGCACCGCCAGGCCTTCGCCTTCGGCGGCGAGGGCCGGGCTGGCGATCGCCAGGGCGAGCAGGGCCACGGGAGCAACCGTCCAGATTCGCTTGAACATGTCTTTCACCTCCTTTGCTGTGGTTTTTCGGTGATCGCGGGCATTCGCCCGCGGGGATGGCTCAGTGTTCCCCGTGCTCGATCGCGCCGGAGATGTACACCATGGTCAACAACATGAAGACGAAGGTCTGTACCAAGGAGACGAAGAGGCCGAGCACCGACGTGAAGACCGGTACCGCCAGGGGCGCCAGCATGAAGAAGATGGCGCCGACCTTGTGGTCCCCCATGATGTTGCCAAAGAGACGCAAACTGAGGCTCATGGGGCGCGCCAGGTGCGAGATGATCTCGATGGGGATCATCAGCCAGGCGAGCCACCAGAAGGGGCCGGCGAAGTGCTTCAGGTACGCGGGGCCGTGCTCCTTGAAGCCGTAAAAGTGGGTGGCGAAGAAGACCACCAGCGCGCACGCCGCGGTGGTGTTCAAGTTGTCGGTGGGCGGACTGAACCCCGGTACCAGGCCCGAGAGGTTGGAGAAGAGGATGAAGAAGGCGAGCGCCCCGACCATGAACAAGAACCGCGGGGCCGCGTGCCCCATGGAGTCCTCCATGATCTTCTGGATGCCCGAGACCATCAGCTCCAGGAGGTTGCGGATGGTCAGCTTGCCGTCGGGGATGAGGTCCTCGTCCGAGGACGGGGCCGCCCGCCGCCCGGGCCGCGCCACGGCCACCAGGAGCAGGATGATCAGGGTGACCAGTACCCCGTTGCTCAGGTGCACCGCGGGCGCGTCGGCGTAGTGTCCGCCCTTGGCCGCCTCGAGCCCCGCCTTCAGCTCGGCACGGGCCCCTTCGGACCAGCCCAGGAGGGGGGCCGAGGCCACCACGTCTCCCCTGTCGTCCACGACGTTGGCGTAGCGCCCCTCGAGCCAGCTGATGCCCGGGAGGTTTGCAGCCCAGGAGATGTCGCCCGTCGCAGCCATGAAGCCTCCCTTGCTCAGCGGCTGGCCAGCCGCAGCACCGCTTCCGCGGTAATCGCCACCAGGATGGCCGAGAGACCCACCAGAAAGCCGATCGGGTCGGTCTCGAACACCAGGATGCACACGCCCACCAGGACCAGGACCCCCACGAACTTCAGCCAGTAGCCCCCCACGTTGACCAGGCTCGTGGACCCCCGCAGAAACACCGCTCGCATGACCGCCACGATGATGCGGAAGTTGAGCGCCATGAGCGCTCCTCCCGTCAGGACGCCCACGCTAAAGGCGGTGGATACGCTCAGCCCCCCCACCGCGGCGAGCCCGATCAGGACGAGGTTCACCACCTCGATCCGCGTCAGATTCACGTCCTTGCCGGGTAGCCCTGCGCCTGCTTCCTCTCCCGCCAGGGGAGCCTCCTCAGGAGGCTGTTCCATCGCCATCCCGTTGCCGCTCCGCCTTCTCAAGCCTGCGGACGACCCGCAAGAGGCTGCGAAACCCCGCGATCACGCCGCACAAGAGCCAAAAGAGGGTGAGCCAGGGGGCGGTGTCGAACACCGTGTCGAGCCAGTACCCGAGCGCCGCGCCCACCGCCACCGAGACCCCCAGCTCCAGCGCGCCGGCGCTGTACTGGGTGACCACCCGGACGGTCTCTCGCCGCTCGGAGTTCAGCACCACGGCCATCCTCGCCCCGCCGCCCAGGGGCGGCCGGACCCCAAAGCGCGGCTTCTATAGCACAGGGGCCGAAAAGCCGTCAAGGGCCGGACGGCCACCGCGGCACCCAAACGGCCCCCCTCGGTCACAGCGTCGCCAGGGCTTCGGCGGCCGCCGCGACGGTGTGGTCGATGTCGGCGTCGGTGTGGGCGAGGCTCATGAACCCTGCCTCGAACTGGCTCGGGGCGAGGTGGACGCCCCGCTCCAGCATGGCGCGAAAGAAGCGGCCGAAGCGCGCCGTGTCGCTGCGAAGCGCGGTGGCGTAGTCGGTGACCGGCCCCGCCTGGAAGAAGGTGGTGAACATGGTGCCCACCCGGGTGTGGAAGGCGGGCACCCCGGCCCGCTCGGCCGCCGCGGCGATGCCCGAGCAGAGGCGCTCGGTCTTCGCCTCCAGGGCCTCGTACACCCCCGGGCGCCGAAGGGCCGTCAGCATCGCGATGCCGGCGGCCATGGCCAGGGGGTTCCCGGAGAGGGTGCCGGCCTGGTACACGGGGCCGAGGGGCGCGACCTTCGCCATGATCTCCCGGCGTCCGCCGTAGGCGCCCACCGGGAGCCCGCCGCCGATGATCTTGCCGAGGGTGGTCAGGTCGGGGGTGACCCCGAAGCGCTCCTGGGCCCCTCCCAGGGCGAGCCGAAAGCCGCTCATCACCTCGTCGAAGATGAGCACGATGCCCTCCCGGGCGGTGAGCTCGCGCAGCCCCGCCAGATAGCCCGGGGCGGGGGGGATGCAGCCCATGTTGCCCGGCACCGGCTCGACGATCAGGCAGGCGATCTGACCCGGGTTGTCGGCAATCAGCCGCTCCAGGCCCTCGAGGTCGTTGTACGCCACGGTCAGGGTGTTGCGGGCCACGTCGGCGGGGACCCCGGGGCTGGTGGGAACCCCGAAGGTCGTCGCCCCGGAGCCGGCCTTGACCAGCAGGGAGTCCTCGTGCCCGTGGTAGCACCCCTCGCACTTGACGATCTTGTCGCGGCCGGTGAAGCCCCGGGCGACCCGGATGGCGCTCATGGTCGCCTCGGTGCCCGAGTTGACCATGCGCACCATCTCGACGCTCGGCACGAGCTCGATCACCAGCTCGGCCATGCGCACCTCGGCCTCGGTGGGGGCGCCAAAGGAGGTGCCGGCCAAAAGCGCCCCGCTGACCGCCGCCCCGATCTCCGGGTGGGCGTGGCCGAGGATCATCGGCCCCCAGGACCCTACGTAGTCGATGTAGCTGTTGCCGTCCGCGTCGTAGAGGCGCGCGCCTTCGGCCCGGACGATGAACAAGGGGTGGCCGCCGACGGCCCGGAAGGCGCGCACCGGGCTGTTGACCCCCCCGGGGATGAGGCGCTGGGCCTCGGCGAAGAGGGCTTCGGAGCGGGCGTGGATCATGGGTGTCCTCCCTTGGGTGGGGGCGGGTTTCTTGCCCTTCGGGCCGCCGCCGCGGGGAAGTGGAGACCTAACATGGTGGAGGGGGCTGGTTCAAGGGGAATCGCCGCCTCCCCCACGCTTGAACCGCCGGAAAAGGGCGTGATATAAGGGCATTTCACCCTCGGAGGAGGTTTCATGCGACCCGTCCGCCCCCTGCTCGTCGCCGCTGTCGTATGCGGGCTTCCGTCCGTCACCCTCGCCCAGCGGGACGTGACGCTAACCTACTTGAACCTCAAGGTGCGGAGCGCCAGCCAAACCAACGGGTTTGCCGTTGACCAGGTGAACCAGGTCTGGGTCGCCACGAACGGGGGGCTCCCCGCCCTCCAGGGCGGCGCGCTCGCGCCCTTCTTTCCCTTGAATGAGAACTCCGACGGATTGCTGGCCGACAACGTCCAGGCGGTGGCATTTGGGCCGCTTCAGGTCGGCACGACCGGGGATGAGCACTTTTTCCTCGGGTTCGGGGCGGGGGCGCACGGCATCCAGCACGGCCGGATCCTCGCGAATACGGGCCTGAGCCCCAGACCACCCGACAAGCTTCTTCGACAAACCGCCGGAGGACCAGAGGACACCGTGTTTGCCCTAGCGTCCGATGGAGTGCGTAGCCTATGGGCGGGCACGGCAGGGGGCCTGGTGGAGTGGGAGATCGGGGCGGCCCTATCGCCGCCCCGCCAGGTGGCGAGGGTCTTTCGCGGCGGCGAATCCGTGAGAGCGCTCGCCGTGGCCCCCTGGGGCTCGGACCCAGCCGTCCTTTTCTTGACCCCGGATCGCCTGTACGTGGTCCGGCGCGGCGACAGCACCGCGACCCGGGTCGGGAGTGTCGCGTTTGGGGCGGGGACGAGGCTCGCCTTCGAGTCCAGGGTGCCCCCCCCCGAAACCGACGCCGGGCTTTGGGTCGCCAGCGGACAAGATCTGCGCCGCTACGTGGGCGGCGATCTCAGGGGGAACAAACCCGGAGACGCCTCGGCGACGTCGGTGCGAGTGGACTGGAACATCAACGACGTCGCCGTGGACCCCCTTTCGGGCGCGGTCTGGATCGCCACACCCAAGGGAGCATACTTCCAGGAGCCGGAGGGGAGCCCGCCAGCGCTCGTCGCTGCGGATTGCACGAATTCAGCGGTACCGTGCCGTGGGTGGCGGCGGCTGGGTGTGGAGGAGGAGGTCCATCGCGTCTTTCTGGACCGCTACGGTAACCCTTGGCGCAGCACGAAAGACGGGCTTCGGGTGCGGCTGCTGCGGCTGCTGACGCTCTCGGGTCGGCGTTTCGTGGGCGACAGCGCACGGGCGACGATCATCCTGGAGGATGCATCCCTCGCCGGCAACGGCGTCAGAGACGAGCCCCCGATCCAGGTGGTCAAGCTGCCGGAGGGCGAAACGGTACTGAAGCTTACAGCGGCAGAGGACGCCGCCGACGGCGGCCGCTTCACTGCGGCCTTCGGCTTTTCTCCCACTGCCGGAGGTCCCGGAGTGCTCAAGGTCGCTCCGGACGATCGCTTCCAGGTGGTCTACCGGTTCACGGTCAACGGCTTGCCCCTGGACATCACGGGGCCCGAGTTCTCCTGGTCCAACGAGAAACCCTTCGAAGACGACCTGTGGATCGGCGGCGGCTGCTTCTTGAAGGCCCTGGGCCGCTGAGCCCCGTGGCCTTCCCGCGGGGGCTCTTCGCCCTCCCCCTCCTCCTGGCCACCACCGGGCTTGCGGGGGCCGCCGAGGCCCCCCCGGCCCAGGGGACGAAGATCCATCTCCAGAAGACCCTCTTCGTCCAGGACACGGCCGCCGGCAAGGTGTTTGCCGAGACCCGGCGGGTGGAGCCCGGGGACACCCTGTGGCGGGTTCTCACCCGGGAGTACGGGATCGGGGAGGACGCGGTCCCGCTCCTCGTCGAGGCCTTTCGCGCCCTCAATCCCGGGGCCGACCCCGACCGCCTCGCCCGGGGTCAGGTGCTGCGGATTCCCTTCAAGGTGGAGCAGAGCGCGGTACCCCCCGCTCCGCCATCCCGCCCGCCTCCGGGACCCGAGGTATACACGGTGCGGGCCGGGGACAGCCTGTGGAGGGTGCTCCAGAGCCGGTACCGGGTCCCCCGGGAGGCGATGCGGGAAGCCCTGGCGGCGGTGGCCAGGGCCAACCCCCAGGTGAAGAGCCTGGACCACCTGGTGGTGGGGCAGCGCCTCAAGATCCCGGGCGCCCTCGCCCCCGAGCCGCGCCCCGCGTCCCCCCCCGCCGCCCCTCCCGTGCCCGCGGCGCAGCGGTCGGTGCTCGGCCTGCTTACCCAGCTCGGGTGCCGGGTTGCCGAGGAGGGGGAGACCTTCCTCCCGGTGTCCCGGGGGCGGACGGTACGCCTGGATGCCCGCGACTTCCCGCTGGTGGTCGGGCCCGGCGGGCGCACCGTGGTGCTCGATCCCCGGGAGCAGATCGCCCCGGGCCTGACCCGGGCCGCCGAGGAGACCTGGGGCTACCGCGTGGTCCGGGGGGTTCCCCCCGACGTCGAGACCTACCTCGGCCAGATCCTGCCCCACCTCGGGTTCCACGAGCTCTCGGCGGGCGTCCGCTCGGTGGCCCTGGGGCCCGGCGCCGAGCTCTTGTGCCGCCCGCGCTGGACCGTGGTGCCCCGCCCGCAGGACCTGTGGGAGGGGTCGGTGCACCTCCTCTTCCCCCGGGGGGCGGAGCTCGACCCCGCCCTGGTGGCCGAGCTCCGGCGCGCCGGGTTCGTGCCGCACCAGCTGGAGGGCGCGCCCTCCCCCGCGGCGGCGGCCCCGTGGACGGCGGCCACGCTCCCCTGGGGCGACCCCGCCGAAGGGGCGGGCCGACTCCTCGCCCTCCTCGGGGTGCCCCACCGGGTCCGGCCCGAGGTCGACGTGGACCTGGGGGGACAGACCCGCTACCGCTTGCGGCCGGAGCTCACCTTTCGGGCGGCGGGCCTGGACTACGCGGTCGTCCCCCCGACCCCCGAGGCGGCGGGAACCCTCCTCGGCCGGGGTGGCTTCTTTCCCGTGGAGTGGCTGCCCACGACGACGCCCCTAAACCGCCTTGCCGACCTCCTCGCCCTCCTGGGGGTCCCCCACGCCCCCACTGCGGTGGAGCTTCCCTCCGGCCAGGCGCTTCGCCTGAGGGTCACCGGCGTCGTCCTGGAGAGCGCGGGGCTCGCCGGCCTCTTGTACCCCGCGGAGGCCAGCCCCCCCGGACGGGTCTTGCTCACCGAGGCGGCGCTGCCGCCCCCGCTGGCGGGGCTCGTCCGCCGCCACGACCTCGCCCCCTGGGTGATCCGTTCGCCGTGAGGATGCCCGTGCTCGAACCCCCTCTCGCCGAAAAGATCCTCCCCGTGCCGGACCTGGTCCGCGCCGTGGCGGCCCGCCGGGCGGCCGGCGCGGTGGTGGTCTTCACCAACGGTTGCTTCGACCTCCTGCACCCGGGCCACGTCACCTACCTGGAGGCCGCCCGGGGACTCGGGGACCTCCTGGTGGTCGGGCTCAACGCCGACGAGAGCGTGCGCCGCCTCAAGGGGGCCACGCGCCCGATCCTCCCCGAGGGGGATCGGGCCACCATCCTCGCTGGCCTTCGCAGCGTGGACTACGTGGTGATCTTCGGTGAGGACACGCCGCTAACGGTCATCGAAGCGCTGGTGCCCGATGTCCTCGTCAAGGGGGGGGACTGGGCGGTGGAGACCATCGTCGGCCGGGAGGTGGTGGAGGCGGCCGGGGGGCGGGTGCTCCCCCTGGGGTTCGTCCCGGACCAATCCACCACCGGTATCGTCGAGCGCGTGCTCGCGCGCGCTACGGCCCCCGTGCCGTAGCCGCCGGTACCAGCCCTCCCGGGTCACGCCTTCCTGCCGGGGAGGTCGCCTGCCAGGCTCCCCTTGGCGGTCCCCCGGGCTTGCAGGAGCCGGAGCTCCCGCAGGGCTTCCGGGTGGCGGGGATCCCGGGCGAGGGCGGCGTGGAAGTGCTGGGTGGCGCCCCCCCCCTCCCCCTTGAGCAGGGCCAACCGGCCCAGCCGGTAGCACGGCTCCGGCGACCCTGGGAGGGCGCTGCGCGCCTGCCGGAAGAGCGCCTCGGCGTCGGCCAGGAGCCCCGGTTTGCCGCTCGCCGCCTGGCGGGTGCGGGC
>JBBIIA010000090.1:7182-16979 GCA_037446775.1 Deltaproteobacteria bacterium | reverse complement strand
CCTATTGCCTATTGCCTATTGCCTATTGCCTATTGCCTATTGCCTATTGCCTATTCCCTACCCAGGAGCTCCCTTGCAGACCCTCGACGACTTCCAGGACGCGGTGAAGGGCCAGGCCGGCCGGGACTACATCCCCGTCGGGCCGTACCTCAACAAGTCGTACTTGGACTACAGCGTGTCGGTCATCCTCGACCGGGCGCTCCCCGACGTGCGCGACGGCTTGAAGCCCGTGCACCGGCGCATCCTGTACGCCATGCACCAGCTCGGCCTCCACGGCAAGGCGGCCCCCAAGAAGTCCGCCCGGGTGGTGGGGGACGTGATCGGCAAGTACCACCCCCACGGGGACGCCTCGGTGTACGAGGCCATGGTTTTGATGAGCCAGGGCTTCCACCTGCGCCACCCCCTGGTCCACGGCCAGGGCAACTGGGGCAGCATCGACGGGGACCGGGCGGCGGCCATGCGCTACACCGAGGCGCGCTTGACCGAGTTCGCGCGCCTGCTCTTGGACGAGGTCCACCTCGGTACGGTGGACTGGCGCCCCAACTACGACGGCGCCGACCTGGAGCCCGCGAGCCTGCCGGCCCGGGTGCCGACGGTGCTTTTGAACGACCAGATGGGGATCGCCGTCGGCATGGCCACGGATCTCCTCTCCCACAACCTGGCCGAGGTGTGCCGGGCGGCCATTGCGCTTCTTCGGGCCCCCCAGACCACCCTGGCCGGGGTACTGCGCCACCTCAAGGGGCCGGACTTCGCCGGGGGCGGCCAGCTGATCAGCTCCCGGGCCGAGCTCGAGGCGGTGTACGCCGAGGGCAAGGGAGCGCTCCGGGTGCGGGGGCGCTACACCGTCCAGCGCGACCTGGACGGCTGGCACCTGGTCTTCACCGAGCTCCCCCCCCGGGTCTCCCCCGAGCAGATCCTGTTGGAGCTCGACGCCCTCTCCAACCCCCAGCCCAAGGCCAAGGGCAAGAAGGGGGAGAAGGCCGCCCTCACCGCCGAGCAGCGCGCCTCCCGCCAGGCCATGCTCGATCGGGTGAGCGAGATCGCCAACGGCGCCGGCCAGGACACCGGCCCGGTGCACCTGGAGGTGTACCCCCGGTCCAAGCGACAGAAGCCCGAGGAGCTGGCCCAGTACCTCTTCGGGGTGACCAGCCTCGAGACCCGGGTCAAGGCCAACATGAACGTCATCGACCTGGCCGGGCGCCCCCGCCAGATGCCGCTCATGGACATCCTGCGCGACTGGAACCAGTACCGCCTCGCCACGGTGACCCGGCGCAGCGAGCACCGCCTGGAGAAGGTCAACGCCCGCATCCACATCCTGGAGGGGTTCACCAAGATCCTTTTGGACATCGACGAGGTGATCCGGGTGATCCGGGCGTCGGAGACCGACCTCGAGGCCAAGGCCGAGCTGATGCGGCGCTGGGCCCTGTCGGAGATCCAGGCCGACAAGGTGCTCGACATCAAGCTGCGGCAGCTGACCAAGCTCGACGAGCTGGAGATCCGGCGCGAGCTCGGCAGCCTCGCCGAGGAGCGGGCCGAGCTGGAGCGGGTGCTCGCCGACCGGGAGGCCCTGGTGGACCTGGTGGTCCGGGAGCTCCAGGAGGACGCGAAGAGGTTCGGCACCCCCCGGCGAACCCTAATCGAGGAGGCCGAAGCCGCCGAGGTGGACGACGCGGTGCCGGACGAGCCGGTCACCGTCATCCTCTCCAAGAAGGGCTGGGCCCGCAGCCGCAGCGGCCACGGGCTCGACCTCTCGGGCCTCGGGTTCAAGGACGGGGACGGCCTGCACACGGTCTTGGAGACCCGCACCACCCGCTCCCTGGTGCTCTTCGACGCCAAGGGCCGCGCCTACACCGTGGCGGCGAGCGCCATCCCCGGGGGGCGGGGCGACGGGATCCCCATCACCTCGCTGATCGACCTCCAGAACCGGGCCCGGATCGTCGCCATCTTCCCCGCCGAGGAGGGGGCGCGCTTCTTCCTGGCGTCGAGCCTCGGCTACGGCTTCGTCACCGGGGTCGAGAACCTAGTGGGGCACACCAAGGCCGGCAAGGCGGTGCTTGCGGTGGGGGACGGGACCGCCCTGCCGCCGGTGCCCCTGGCCCCCGGCGCCGACCGGGTGGCGGCGGTGAGCTCCGAGACCACCATGGCGGTGTACCCCCTCGCCGAGGTCCACGAGTACCCCAAGGGCAAGGGGTGCAAGCTCTTGGCGCTGAAGAAGGGCGAGTCCCTGGAGCGGCTGCTGGTCTTCACCGACGCCGTCAGCCTGCCCAAGCGGGGGGGCAAGGGGGAGGTGGTGATCATTGGCGCCGCCCTGGAGAGCTACGTGCGCAAACGCGGCTCCCGAGGGAAGCTCCTGCCCCGCACCGTGGCCCTGCCCGGCGCCGGCCTCAAGGGGGGCCGGCGGACGCCGGTGCAGGAGGACCTGTTTTGAGCCGGCGCCTGGCCGGGGCGAGGGTTGGGAGAAACCCCGGGAGGACTGGGGGGACCCGTCGATAGCAGCCGTAGGGCGGGGCAAGCCCCGCCCTACGGCTGCGGAGGCGGCGCCTCGTTACCCGTAGGCCTCGTAGGGGGCGGTGGTAGCGGCGCGAAAGGGGATCGCCTCCATCCACTCCGCCTTGAGGGCGAAGTCCTCCGGCGACTCCCCGGGTATCCCCGCCAGGGCGTAGGCGTCCACCGGGATGCCAGCTTTCAGGAACTGACCGACCTTCGCCCCGAGCACGGCCAGGGCTTCGCGGGTCGTCCGACCCCTCCGGGCCCGGGTGAGCCCGGCATCGACCCCCAAGGAGACGCCGACGCACCCCGCCCCGGCCATGGCCCGGGCGACCTCCCCGTCGAGCCTGTCGAGGCGCACCCCGTTGGGGCAGGCCCAGCGGAGAGCGGGGAACCGCCGCGCCACCTCTTGACAGAAGGTCAGCACGTACCCCCGGTCCCCGGTGAAGTTGTCGTCGCAGATGGTGACGCCGCGCACGCCGTACTCGCTCACCAGGAGTCCCACCTCGGCGACCACCGCGGCGATGGTGCGGCGGCGCACCCGGGTGCCGCTCGTCCCCGCCCCGGCGCAAAACGAGCAGCCGTCGGGGCACCCCCGGGTGGTGAGGAGGGGCGCCACGGGCCAGTAGTCTTCGCCGCCTGCCGAGAGCCGCCCGGGGTACTGGTCGGGGCGCATCAAATCCCAGGCGACGGTGAGAGCCTCCACGTCCGGCGGCACCGGCGGCGGGTTGGCCCGCAGCGAGTCTCCGTCCCGCCACAGCAACCCGGGAATCCCCCCCAACCAACCCGGGACCGGGTCCCGTTCCTCCAGCGCCCCCAGGAAGGGCGGCAGGGTCTCCTCGGCCTCCCCGACAAGGGCGAAGTCCGCCTCGGGCACCCGGCCCAGCACCCCGGGCCCCAGGGCCGCCACCTGGGGTCCGCCCAGGAGGACCGCCGCCCCCGGGCTGGCCTCCCGGGCCCCGAGGGCGAGCCGCCGCACCGCGGCCAGATCTCGCCCGGCCACGGTGATGCAGACCGCGTCGAGGCCCTCCCCGAGCCCGGCGACTTCCGCCGGGTTGCGCAGCCCGTCTCGCAGGATCACCCGGTGGGTCGGCCGCAGGGCCGACGCCAGGTAGCCGAGCCCCAGGGGTGGAACCGCGACGCCGTCGGGGGCCCAGGGGCGGGCGAGGAGCACCTTCACGCGGCCCGTCCCTCCTCGGTCAGCGCGGGGCGCCAAAGGCGTACAGATGGCCGTCGTTGGACCCCACCAGGAGCAACTCCCCGTACGCCGACGGCGCACCCGACACCTTGCCCCCGGTGGCAAAGCTCCAGCGGGGCTCCCCGGTGGCGGCGGCGAAGGCGTACACGCTGCGATCGTCGGAGCCCACGTATACGGTCTGGCCCACCACCAGGGGCGAGGAGTCCACCTTCCCCCGGGTGGTCTGGCGCCACAACTCCCGGCCGGTCGCGGCGTCCACGGCGAGGAGGTCCCGGCCGGCCCCCACGAAGACCCGGCCGTCGGCTACCGCGGGGGAGGACTTGGACATGTCCTGGAAGACGGTGAACTCGTCCTGGGGGAAGGGCACCGGGACCTTCCACACCAGGGCCCCGGTGTCGGCCCCCAGGGCGTACAGGTGGTCGTTGCGCGCGTGGACGTAGACCCGCCCCCCGGCCACCGCCGGGGTGCCAAAAACCTGGGTGGGCACCGGGAACTTCCAGCGCACGGCCCCGGTGGCCGGGTCCAGGGCCAGCAGGCTGCTGGCGACCAGCCCGTCGGTGCCCACGAAGAGGGTGTCCTGGGCCAGGGCCGGGGACGCGTAGCACCCCTCGGTATCCGTATCGATCTCCCACCGCCGCTGCCCCGTGCGCTCCTCCAGAGCGCGGACGCGGCCGTCTCAGCCGCCGATGAGGACGAGCCCCCCGGCCAGGGCCGGAGCGGCCCGCACCCCGCCGTAGGTGATCTGGCGGAAGAGCTTCACCCCGGAGGCGTACTTCCACTCCAGCGCCCCGTCCTCGGCCCGCAGGGCGTAGACGAAGTTGTCCATGGAGCCCACGAAGATGCGGCCGTCCCGGTAGGTGGGGGCCGAGTTGACCCGCCCCCGGGTCTGGAACTCCCAGACCTTCTCGCCGGTGGCCGCCCGCAGGGCGTACACGAAGCCGTCGTGCCCGCCCACGTACACCATCCCCCCGTGGACGGTGGCGGCCGACAAGCCGTCGTCCACGGCCGGGAAGGACTCGATCTCCATCACGCCCCGGCGGGTCTTGAACTTCCAGCGCAGCTCGAGGGGGGGCTGGGGCCCGACGGTCACGTGCCCGGTGCGGGCCTGGTTCTGCCGAAAGACCGGCAGGTCGGCGACCCCGGCCGTCGGCGCAGCCACCGCCAGCCCCAGGGCCACCCCAGCGGTCAGCGCCACCCGGTGCCATCCCATCGCGGCGCCCCTCATCGGGCGCCGTTCACGAGCTTCTCCAGCCTCGGCTTGAGCTTCTCGGCCATCTCCCACACCTCGGGGGAGGGGTACACCCGCACCATGGCCGACGGCCACAGCAGGGAGAGCTTGACCCGGTGGCCGTCCCGGGGATCCTGATAGATCCCGATCTTCCCGCAGGGGAGCAAGAGCCCGAGCTTCGGCTCCACCGCCAGCACCCGCTTGGCCTCCTCGGGGTCGCACACCTCCACCAGCACGTACTGAAACCCCGCCGCCGGTAGGGTGTGGACGCCGGGCACCTTGAACCCGTCTTCCTGGGCGAGGCGGGTCACCGCGTCCAGTGCTTCGTCGAAAGACTTCGCGGTCCCCACCGTGTAGTCGTACTCCCCGGCCCCCGCGCCGGTTCCGGCCAGCAGGATCGCCAGCATTCCCGCCCGCAGCCAACCCTTGCCCATGGCACGCCTCCGTCCCGTCAAAAGGTGTAGCAGCACCCGATCATCCGCTCCTCGCGGCTGTCCTCGCCGGGCACCTCCCCAAAACCCGCTACGGCCATCCACTCCCGGCACGGCCCGGTCAGGCAGAGGGCCTCGGCCTCGGCCTTCAGATCGGCGTTTAAGGGCGTCCACCCCCGCTTCTTCATCTCCTCCAGGATCACCCGAAAGGCGCTAAGGTACGGGAAGGGCGCGAAACCCGCCCGGCTCTCCCCGAAGGCGCGGGGCGCCGCCCCCCCGGCGGCCTCGGCCCGAGCCGCCCACGCCCCCTCGGCCAGGGCCCGGGCCGCCCCCACGGTGGCGCGAAAACACGCCTCCACCTCGGGGCCCCGGGTCCTCCAGGCGTCCCGGGTCGCCACCAGGACGTCGGCGGGGTGCTCCTCCCACAAGCGCGACAGGGAGAGCATGAGCCGGGCGTCCCCGGCCCCCACCGCCTCGGCCGGGCCCCACTCCTCGGCGGCCACGGCGTCGACCCGGCCGGCCCGGAGTTCCTCCCCCACCGCCTCCGGGGCCACCGCGGCCCACCGGGTGTCCTGGCCAGGCTGCAAGCCGCTCTGGAGCAGGTAGACGTCGGTCAGCAGCCGGGGCATCCCGAGCTCGTCGGTCACCCCCACGGTCTTGCCCTCGAACTGGCGCGAAAACTCGATGCCGCTCGCGGCCCGGACCACCAGGGTCGAGCCCCCGGTGAGGGCCACCTGCCCCACCACCAGGGGCGTCGGCCGCCCCGCGAAGGGGCCGGTCCCGAGGTGTAGCGCGAGCGCCAGGGGGGTCGGGAGCACCGCCAGGTCCAGCTCTCCCCGGGCGAGCGCCTCGGCGCCGTCGCCGCCCTGTCGCACCTCCACCCCGGAAGCGGCCCACAGGCCCCCGTCCCGGGCGTGGGCGACGGCCCACCCCGAGTAGGACCGCGGCCGCACTCCCAGCCGCAGGGGGGCCGCTCCCCAGGCTAGCCCCCAGGGGGCAACGGCCACCGCCCCCCCGAGGCCCAAGAGCCCCAACGCCTCCCGCCGGGTCACCCCCCTCGCGTCGCTACGCACCGGGTCTCCTCCCTTCACGTCCAGAACCGCCGGGCCATCCGCCCAAAGGCGAGCCACACTGCGGCGCCGCAAAACACCGCCACCCACACCACCTCGCCCCACAGGGCCGGCGACGGCTGCCCCCCCAGGAGCCCCCGGGAGATCGCCACCAGGTGGGTGAGAGGGAAGGCCCAGGCGACCCACTCCACCCACACCCCCAACCCGGCCACCGGGAAGAAGATGCCCGAGAAGAAGAACATGGGGGTGACCACCAGGGTGAAGTAGTAGTTAAACGAGTCGTAGCCCCGGGCGAGGGACGTCACCACCAGCCCCATGGCGGCAAAGACCACCCCGGCGAGCACCAGGAGGGGCAGGCCGAGCACCCCGGGCCAGGGCCGGGCGACCCCGAAGGCCACGGCCAGCGCCCACACCGTGGCGCCGCTCGCCACCCCCTTGGTCACCGCCCACAGGGCCTCTCCAGCCACCACGTCGGCGAACCCGAGGGGAGACAGGACCATGCTGGCGTGCACCCGCTGGTGGGCCATCTTGGTGTAGGTGCTGTAGGTCGCCTCGATGGTGGTGCTGTACATCGCCGAGGAGAGCATCAGCCCCGGGGTCACGAACTCCAGGTAGGGCACCCCGCCCACCGGGGGAACCAGGGTGGCGAGCCCGTAGCCGAGGCCCAGGAAGTACACCAGGGGCTCCCCCACCGTGCCCACCAGGCTGGTGCGCCAGGAGCGGGCCCAGACCGTGGCGTTGCGCAGCCACACCAAGCCCGCCCCCCGGGCCAGGGCCCCCACCCCGGTCAACACGCGGCCCGCCCCGGCACGGCGACGAGCCCGGCCCGGGCCGAGCGGAACACCTCGGCCGCCCGCCCGACCTCTTGCAGCCGCCCGGCCACCATCACCGCCGCCCGGTCGCACAGGGCTTCGGCTTCGTCCAGTTCGTGGGTGGCAAGCACCAGGGTCACCCCGCTCGCCTTGAGGGCCCCGAGCTCCGCCAGGTACTGCCACCGGCTCTCCTGGTCGAGCCCCCGGGTGGGCTCGTCCAACACCACCACCGACGGGCGCCCAAGGAGCGCCCGCGCCAGCACCACCCGGCGCCGCAGCCCCGAGGAGAGCTCCCCGAGGCCCGCCCGGGCCCGGTCCCCGAGGCCCATCCGCTCCAGGGCCTGGTCCGTCGCCGCCCGCGCCGCCCGGCCCGCCAGGCCGAGGTAGCGGGCGTGAAAGGCCAGGTTCTCCCCCACCGTCAGATCGGGGTCCAGGGTGTCGTCCTGGGGCACCACGCCGAGCAGGCGCTTGGCGTCCCGGGGGCGTTCGCCCAGGTCGATGCCGCCCACCCGCACCCGGCCCCGGGTGGGCGCCAGGGAGCCGTACAGCAGCTTGAGCGTGGTGCTCTTACCGGCGCCGTTGGGCCCCAAAAGGCCGAAGCAGGTGCCGCCCGCCACCGAAAAGGTGACCCCGTCCACCGCCAGCCCGTTGCCAAAGGACTTGGACACCCCCTCCAGGACCACGGCGGGCGCGGCGCCCCGCGCCTCAGCGGTCACGCCAGCGCTCCGGGTGCAGGAGCCGAGACACCTCCCGCAGCGACTCGACGATGCGGGGGCCCGGCCGGTTGAGGGTGACGATGTCGAAATCGGTGCCGTCGTACACCCGGCCACTGCGCACCGCCGCCAGGTCCCCCCAGCCCGGGCGCTTGGCGACCCCGACCTTGTACTGGAAGGGGTGGTCCACCAGGATCACCTCGGGGGCGGCAGCCCGCACCTCGGCATCCGACACCGGCAGGTAGGGGGCCGCCGCCGCGGCGAAGGCGTTGCGTCCGCCGGCCAGGCGCACCACCTCGTCCATGAAGGACCCCGGCCCCACGGCGTACAGCTGGGGGGGGCCGTCGACCTCCACGTACACCCGGGGCCGCTCCTCGTCCTTTAGGGACGCCACCCGGGCCCGCACCTCGTCCACCGCCGCCCTAAGGCGCCCCTCCAGGGCTCGGGCTGCGTCCCCCCGGCCGGTCAGCTCCCCCAGCTCCCGCACGGCGGCCCAGACGTCGGTCAGGCTCGCCGCTGGCACCACTCGGGTGGCGATCCCCGCCGCCGCCAGGGCTTCCAGGTCCCGGGGCCGTACCTGTTCGCTCAAAAGGACGAGCTCCGCCCCCGCGGCGGCCAGGCGTCCGGGGTCGGGCTGGTTGAAGTCCCCAACCTTGGGTTTGAGCTTGGCCGCCACCGGGTAGTCGCACTGACGAGACACCCCGACCAGGGCGTCGGCGGCCCCCAGGGCGTACACCACCTCGGTGAGCCCTGGGGACAGGGAGGCCAGGCGGGGGGCGGCGGCAGCGACGCCCCCCGCCCAGCCGCCGAGAAGCAAGGCGACCGCCAGCAGCGCCGCGGCACGTCCAGGGGCCGCGGGCTTCACTCCATCCTCCGGACCGTCACGTCGATCCCCTCGGTCACCCGATCGCCCTCCACCGTCACCGGGGCCGGTTGCCCCTCGCCGTGGATGCCAAACCACTCCCCGGGCAGGGGAGGGCCGCCGTACCCGCTCCGGGCGCCGACATAGTAGGTGCCCGGTTCGGGTAGATCAATAAAATAGCCCCCGTCGGGCCCCACCACGTCGGACCGGAAGGGCGGCATCATTCCGGTCATCAGGTTGGGCTCCGCCGAGGCGTAGGCGTACACCCCGGCGGGGACCTGGCCCTCGGCGTCTTTCAGCACCCCCGCCACGCCCCGCAAGCCCGCTCGCCCGCCGGGCCCGCTGCGGACGTCCCGGAGCTTCTCTCCGAGCTGCACGATGACCCGGGCTCGCTGTCCGCCCCGCAGCTCCAGGGGGTTGCCGTCGTAGTACCCGTGGAGGTCCCCCACCTGGAGCGGTCCCAGGGGGAGCGCTCCCTGGCGCTTGGAGGCCACCAGGAAGTACCGCCCCGGAGGCAGCTCCACCGAGAAGGCGCCGTCGGGCCCGGTGCCACCCAACACGGGGCCCTGGGGGCCGAACAGGTCGGGCCCCCGGAAGTCCCGGGCCGCGTCGGGGTACACGTGGAGATACGCCCCTTCCACTGGCCCCTCGGGCCCCCGCACGATCCCCTCCAGGACCGCCCCCCCCGGCTCCCCCCCGGCCTGCACCGACGCCTCGGTCCGGGCCACGGCCAAGAGGTTCGCCTCCAGCTCCGCCCCCTCCCCCACCCGGACCGGATTGCCGCCGTAGTAGCCGAACAACTCCCCAACCCCGGGCTCCCGGTCCGGGAAGGGCGCCCCCCCCTTGGCTACGAGGAAGTACCGCCCCGGCGCCACCGCCAGGGCGAAGGTCCCGTCCGGACCGGTGGGCGCGGAGAAGGTAAACCCTGCGCCCTTGAGGTCCCCTTCGGCGCTCGGGTACGCGTGCACCCGCACCCCTTCCGCCGGCTTCCCCCCT
>JBBIIA010000090.1:0-7168 GCA_037446775.1 Deltaproteobacteria bacterium | reverse complement strand
GTCACCTTCCCCCGGGCAGCCGAGTACCGGATCGCCGGGCGACCTGCCCCTTCTACCGGCCCGTCCTCCCAGGGCACGAAGGCCACCCGGTCCCGGGGAAACACCCGGCCCCCGTACTCGGTGTCGGGCTTGTCCCGGCCGTCCTCGATGACGTCCGGGTTGGCCGCCTCCCCGGCGGCGGCCATCGCGGCCGTGGCCTCGTTCCCCCACCAGTTGCCCCGGGCGTCCACCAGGGCCTCGCCGCTGCCCCTAAAGGGAGTGAACTTCCGGGTCTTCGGCGGCAAGAACTCCGTCTCGGGCGCCTCCTGGTAATACTGGCCCTGGGCGCGGTAGGGGATCTGCTTCTCCACCGCGAGGGACTGGTTGTCCCCGAGGACCAGGGCGAAGCGTTCGTTGCCGGCGAGGTCGTTGCCGTGGATCCGCGGGTAGGCGGAGTAGTTCCCGTAGATCCCCACCCGGTTGCCCCGGAACACGTTGCCTTCCACCACCGGGAACACCAGCTTCTCCGCCCAGATGCCGGTCTGGTTGCGGATGATCTCGTTGTGTAGGACGCGGGGATTGGACTTGAGCTCCAGGTAGATGCCGCGCTCGTGGCCCGCCACCAGGTTCCCCTCCAGGTGGGGCGAAGACCCCTGGAGGCAGCTCACCCCCACCTGCCCGTTGTCGACGATCTCGCCGTGGGCGATGAGCCCGGTGCTGCCCTGGGTGAAGACCGCCCCGCCCCGGCGGTTGCTCCGCACCGCCGAGTTCTGCATGGAGAGCCCGGTGGACTGTTGGAGCACCAGGCCGAGGTCGTTCTCCTCCAGCCGGCAGGCGAAGAGCCCTCCCCCCAGCTGGCGCAAGCCGTAAAAGCCCACCCGGTTGCGCCGGAGGGTCACCTCCTCGAGGAGCACCACCGACACCCCCGCCCGCACCCCCTCTTCCGCGAACTCGACGACGGCCCGGCCGAGCCGGCTCGGGCGCTCCTTGGCGTTGTCGAAGACCACTCCTCCCCAGTCCCCCGGCGCCGGCGCCGGCGCCCCCGAGGTGAAGACCACGGGGGCATCCGGCCGACCCTGGGCCACCAGGGTGCCCTGCACCACCAGGCGCACCTTGTCGTTCGTCGGCGCCTCCGGCCGCGGGGCAAACCGCACCGTGGCGCCGGGCAGGACCACCAGGGTCGCCTCGGGAGCCACCACCACCGTCCGCTCCACGGTCACGGCGCCCCCCCACACCGTGTCTTGCTCCAAGATCGTCTCGGTGGCGGGCTCCTGCGCCCAGGCAGCCCCCGCCGCCAGCGCGGCCACCGCGCCCCACACCCACTTCTTGCCCATCCCTGCTCCTTCGCCTACCCCAGCCCCCCTACGATCCACCCCCTGACTTTCGGAAGGGCCCGGGAGCCCCGGCTCGGAACCGCGCACCGCGTCGCCCCGGGCGAGGAAGCGTGCCCCAACCGGTGCCGATCGGCGCCCCTGCCCCAGCGGGAGGGTCGAGGCCCCAAGCCGTCCTGACAGGTACCCCCGGAAGGCCCCGGGGTTACGCCCGGGCTCGGGCGCCACGCCCGGGGCACCCGCCCCCTTCGCCCCCAGGGCCGGCACAGGGTAAGATGGAAGGCGCAGCCGTGCAACCGCCCCGGTCCCCAGCCGTACCCACGGGAAAGGCAAAACCGCTCCCCCCAACCGGAGAACCCGTGACTCGAGCCCTGTCCTTCCTCCTCGTCGGCGCCGCCCTGGCGGCCCTGCTCGCCTCCGACACCGCCGCGGCCCCGCCGCGCCCGGAGCTTCTGCAAGATCCCACCTTTCGCGCCAAGGCCCGGGAGGTGTTCGGTCGGCGGCCCGAGCGGCTCGGCCGGATCGGCCGCCCCCCGGGGTCGGGGCGGAGCGCCGCGTCCCTGGCGGCCCCCGCCGCCACCGGTGCGGCCGCCGCCAAGGTCGCGCCAACCCGGGGCACCCTGCGCCCCCTGATCCTCCTGGTGGACTTCCCCGATCGCCCCCGAAACCCCACCGGCCACGAGCCCGCCGACTACGCCCACATCTTCTTCACCCGCAACGGCCTCGCCGCGCCCAACACCGTGGCGGAGTACTTCGACGAGGTGTCCTACGGCCAGCTCCGGATCGAGGGCGACGCCGGAAGCGTCGCCGGGTGGCGCACGCTGCCCAAGACCCACGCCTACTACCTGGGCTCCGACGCCGGCGTCGGCCGGGCGGCCGAGCTGGTGGCCGACGCCGTAGCCGCCCAGGACGCCGCCGTCGACTTTGGGCTCTTCGACAACGACGGCCCCGACGGCATCCCCAACTCCGGGGACGACGACGGCTACGTCGACGCCCTGCTCGTGGTCCACGCCGGCTGGGGCTGGGAGGACAGCGGACGCCTCGACCACCAGGGCCGCCCCCTGGACCTCGCCTCCCACTACGCCCGGATCGCGCGAGACACCGCCGATCCGGGCCCCGGCGGGGCTCCGGTGCGGCTCGCCGACTACGTCTTTGTCCCCGAGGAGAGCTACAAGCTCGACCTCGTGCGCAACGGAGAATCTCCCCCCGTGGACAACGGCAACGAGCCCCTGGTGGAGATCGGGGTGCTGTGCCACGAACTCGGCCACCTGCTGGGGCTGCCGGACCTGTACGACACCACCTTTTTCACCAACGGCGTCGGCACGTACTGCCTCATGGGCTACGGCCTGTGGGGCCCCAACTACGACGGCGGGGTCCAGGCCGAGCGCCTGCGCGTCGCCAACCAGCCGACCCACCTCTCGGCCTGGGCCAAGGCGAAGCTCGGGTGGCTCATCCCCACCGACCACTGGGGGGACGGCCCCTTCAGCCTGCGCCGCGCCGAGACCTTTCCCGAGGCCCTGCGCCTCTACGCCGAAGCCGAGGGACGAGAGTACTTCCTGCTGGAGCACCGCCAGTCCACCGGCTTCGACTTCGGCTTCCCGGGCCTCGCCTTCCGCCAGGGGGCGCTGGTCCTGTGGCACGTGGACGAAAACGCCCTCGAGGTCGGCGGGAGCCTGCCCAACAACTACCCCCTCAAGGGGGTGGACGTGGAGTGCGCCGACGCCCTGGACGCGGCCGGCAGCGACGACCTGGACACCCGGTTCAACTTCGGGGATCTCGGGGACTGGTGGTTTGGCGCCCGGGCCTTCGGCCCCGCCACCGTTCCCGACAGCCGGAACAACTTCGGCCGCTCCACCGGCGTCGCCGTGTGGGGGCTCTCGGGGATCGTCTCGAACCTCACGCCCATGACGGGCTCGGCCTCGGCGGGCCAGGTGGTCCTCAACCCCCGCAGCCCGGTCGTGACCGCCCGGGGCCACGGCTTCGCCGACCTCGCCTGGCTCCCGAGCCCGGCCGCAGACGTGGTGGCCTACCGGGTGTACGACGGCACCACCCAGCTCGCGGAGGTCCCGGGCCGCGATACCACCACTGGCCGGGTGGGGGGCCTCGACTACCAGCGGCTCTACTTCCTGCGCGTGGCCGCCGTCGACCAAGACGGCCACGAGAGCGACGGCGCGGCCTTCGCCCCCTTCCAGCCGGCCAACGCCGGGCCGACGCTCCCCAACCCAGGCCCCCAGGACCACGCCGAGGGACAGGGGGTTTCCCTCACCCTGGTCGCCTCCGATGCCGACGGCGACCCCTTGACCTTTGCCGCCACCGGCCTTCCCCCGGGCCTCGCCCTCGACCCCGCCAGGGGCGTCGTCTCCGGCACCCTGGGGTTCGAGGCCGCCGGGGTCTACCCGGTGGTCCTCACCGTTTCCGACGGCACGCTCGCCGCCAGCGCCTCCCTCACCTGGACCGTGGCCGACGTAAACCGCCCCCCCACCGCCCCGGCCGCCGCCCTCACCACCCCGGAAGATGTCCCCCTCGCCGGCGCCGTGGACGCCCAGGACCCGGACGGCGACCCCCTGGCCTTCGCCCTCGCCTTCGGCCCCAGCCGCGGCAGCGTCAGCCTCCACCCGACAACCGGCGCCTTCACCTACACCCCCCTGCCCGACTTCCACGGCGCCGACGCCTTCGCCGTCCGGGTGACCGACGGCCGGGGCGGCGAGTCCCTGGCGACCATTGCCGTCACGGTGACCCCGGTGAACGACCCGCCCCGGCTGACGGGAACCCCGGCCTCGTCGGTGCGGGCGGGAAGTCCCTATGCCTTCACCCCGGGGGCGCTGGACCCGGACGGCGACCCCCTGACCTTCGCCATCGCCAACCAGCCTGCCTGGGCGACCTTCGACCCGGCGACGGGCGCCGTAACCGGCGTACCGACCTCCCGGGACGCCGGCAAGACCCTCGCCGTGGTCATCTCGGTCACCGATGGGCGGGAGACGGTGGCGCTCCCCCCCTTCGACCTGGAAGTCCTGCCAGCCCCGGACGGGGGCGGCGGGGGCGGAGGCTGCTTCCTCGGCGCGCTCGGACAGTGAGGGAGCGGAGAGCGGCATCGCCAGCGAACGCGAGGAGCCCGTTGCCATGACCTGGATCCCAAGTCCGCCGCGCCATCTCGGCCTCGTCACCCTGACCGTGGCGGGGCTACTCGCCTCCCTCCTGGGCTTCGCGCCCTCGGCGGCGGCGACCCACTTCGTGCTCGACGCCGAACTGGTCGACGCGGCCCAAAGGGGCGACGCGGCCGAGGTCGACCGACTCCTGTTCGAGGGCGCCGACGAGGACGCCCGGATTCAACCCGGCGGGATGACGGCGCTGATGATGGCCGCCCAGGCCGGCCACGGGGACGTGATCCGGGTGCTCCTGGATGCCGGCGCCAACCCGGACGCCAAGGACGGAGACGGGCGCTCGGCCTTGATGTTCGCAGCCATGGCCGGCCCGACCGAGGGCCTGCGGCGGCTGCTTCAGCACGGAGCCTTCGTCGATGCCGCCGATAACGGCGGCCAAACCGCCTTGATGCACGCGGCCGCCCGGGGGGACGCCGAGAAGCTGCTCCTCCTGTTCCGCCACCGGGCCTCGATCCGCGTCCGGGACAGCACCGGCCGCACCGCCTTGATGTACGCGGCCATGAGCGGCAGCGTCCCGGCGGTGGAAGCCATGATCGCCGAGGGCGCCCCCATGGAGGACCGCGACGCCGCCGGCCGTACCGCCATGCAGTGGGCCGCCGAGAGCCGCCACACCGCCGTGGTACAGGCCCTCCGCCAGGCGGGCGCCCGGCAGTAGCCGCGGCCCGCCGTCAGTTCTTGAGGCGTCGCTGGGCCTCGGCCAGGCGCTGGGCCGCCTGGTGTCGCTTCTCCTCCGCGGCCACCAGCCCCTTCTGGGCCTCGGGCACGGCCCGGCGCAGCTCGTCGAGGCGGCGCAGTACCCGGCCACCGCCCCTCCCGGCGAGGCCAGGGCGAAGATGCCGACAAGGACCAGGGAGGACCGGGAGCGAACCCGGGACATGTGACACCCGAAGGAGGAGTTGGGCAGCGTCGTGGCGGCGCCGCATCGGGGGAAGATGCCAGAATCGGCCGCGGCGGGCCTCGCCCCTCGGGGGCGGGAGCAGGGCTCCGTCAACGTCAGCGGAGCCTCACCCCCCCCCGCGGGCGCCTCGAAACCCGCCGCATCTGGACTTCACCGTGCTCAACGGTCCTGCACCGGGCCGGGAGGCGCAAGCCCGGGAAGAGGGAGGGGTCGGCGCCGGTGACAGGGTGGAAATGTTCCGGAGCGGGGTCAGGGCTCGGCGGGAGAGGGACAAGGGGTGAGGGGCACGGGGCAACACCTGCGGCGAGGGTTGCGGCGGCCCAAAGCTACCCCCCGTTGCCCCGGCGGTCACGGGACGGGAAAGGACGGCACTAGACGCAAGCAAGGCCGGAATCCCGGTCGGGCGTTCCGGCCTTGCTTGGACTTCCTTGGATCAGGATTTGGTGCCCAGGGCCGGATTCGAACCGGCACGGGTGTAACCCACTACCCCCTCAAGATAGCGTGTCTACCAATTTCACCACCTGGGCATGACTGCTAGGAATCCACTCACTCGGCCTTGGCCGGAGCCGCCGGAGCCACGGGGGCCGGGTCCACCGGCGCCGGGGCGGCTGCCGCCGGCCGATCGGGCATGACGCTTGCCTTATACCGTTGGGTCGCCTGATAGGTCAAGACCAAGGACGTGAGCATGAACACCCCGGCCGCCGCCGCCGTGAGCTTGCCCAGGAGGGTGGTCGCACCCGAGGACCCAAACAGGGTCTGGCTGGACCCGCCGAACACCGCCCCGATCTCCGCCCCCTTGCCCTGCTGCAAGAGCACGATGGCGATGAGGACCAGGCAGGTGAGGACGTGGACCGTGACGAGCAGAGCGTACATGGGGCTGCGTCTCCGTTGGGGAATCGAAGCGTTGCTTTATACTCGAAATCGGGCGATGGACGCAAATGTTTCCGCGTCGAGGCTCGCGCCCCCCACCAGGGCGCCATCCACGTCGGGCTGGGCCATCAGGTCCCGGACGTTGTCGGGCTTGACGCTGCCGCCGTACAAGATGCGGGTGGCGCCCGCGGCCGCCTCCCCGCCGACGGCCGTCAAGACCGCGCGCAGGTGGGCGTGGACCTCCTGGGCCTGGGCGGTGGTGGCCACCCGCCCGGTGCCGATGGCCCACACCGGCTCGTAGGCCAGCACCACCGTCCCCCAGGCATCCGCGGGGAGCCCGGTCACGGCGGCCCGGGTCTGCCGTTCGACCACGGCCAGGGTCTCGCCGGCCTCCCGCTCCGCCAGGGTCTCCCCCACGCAGACGATCGGGGCGAGGCCCGCGGCCAGGGCGGCTCGGGCCTTCCTCCCCACCCCTTGGTCGGTCTCGCCGAAGAGCTGGCGGCGCTCGGAGTGACCGAGGATGACGTAGGTACACCCCACGTCCCGCAGCATGGCCGTCGACACCTCTCCCGTGTAGGCGCCCTGGGCCGCCTCGTGCATGGTCTGGGCGGCGAGCCGCACGGCGCTGCCCGCCAGGGCCTTGCCGGTCGCGGCGAGCGCCGTGAAGGGGGGCGCCACGGCGACCTCCACCCCGGCCAGCCCGTCCACCCGGGGCGCCAGGGCTTCGGCCAGGGAGACGGCCTCGCCCACGGTCTTGTGCATCTTCCAGTTGCCGGCAATGAATGGCGTCCTCACGGGGTCCTCCTCACGCGTCCAGGGCAGCGATACCCGGCAGTTGTTGGCCCTCCAGGAGCTCCAGGGAAGCCCCGCCCCCGGTGGAGATGTGGCCGATCCGGTCGGCGACCCCCGACCTCTTCACCGCCGAGACG
>JBBIIA010000089.1:0-17192 GCA_037446775.1 Deltaproteobacteria bacterium | reverse complement strand
CCCCCACCACGGTGAAGCCGGCGCAAGCGGCCACCGCCTCGGCCACCGCGGTGGTCCCAGCGTCGAAGGGAGGCACCTCGAACACCCCCATGGGCCCGTTCCACAGCACCGTCCCGGCGCCCGCCAGGGCGCCGGCAAAGGCCTCCCGGGACCGGGGGCCGATGTCGAGGCCCCTCCAACCCGCGGGGATCTCCTGCCCCTCGGTGACCCGGGTCGGGACCCCGGCCTGGAGCTCCTGGGCCACCACGTGGTCGACCGGGAGGAACACCGCCACCCCCCGGGCCCGGGCGGCGGCTAGGATCTCTCGGGCCATCTCGACGCGGTCGGCTTCCACCAGGGAGTCCCCGGTGGGCACGCCCTGGGCGGCCAGGAAGGTGTACGCCATGGCGCCCCCAACCACCAGGCGATCCACCCGAGCCAGGAGGTTCTGGAGCACGGCGATCTTGTCGCTCACCTTGGCGCCCCCCAGCATCGCCACCAGGGGTCGGCGGGGGGCGTCGAGCACCCGCCCAAAGGCCTCCACCTCGGCCAGGAGCAGGTGCCCCGCCGCCCGCCGCTCGGGGGGGAAGAGCTCGGCCATCCCAGCCACCGAGGCGTGGGCCCGGTGGCTGCTCCCGAAGGCGTCGTTGACGAAGGCGTCGGCTAGCGCCGCGAGCTGCCGGGAGAGGGCCGGGTCGTTCTTGGTCTCTCCCGGGGCGAAGCGCACGTTCTCCAGGAGGAGGACCTGGCCCGGCGCGAGGCCGCGAGCCAGGGCCTCCACCTCGGGGCCCACCACCCCCGGGGCGAGGGTCACCGGCCGCCCCAAGAGCTCCCCCAGCCGGACCGCCACGGGGGCAAGGCTGAAGGCGGGGTCTGGCCCCCCCTTGGGGCGCCCGAGGTGGCTCGCCACCACCAGGGAGCCCCCGGCGGCCAGGATCTGGTTGAGGGTGGGGAGGGCGGCGCGGATGCGGGTGTCGTCCTGGATGGCGCCGTCCCGGAGGGGGACGTTGAAGTCCACCCGCACGAAGACCCGGCGGCCGGCGAGGTCGAGTTGGTTCAGGGAACGGATGGGCATGGCTACCTCCTCGGCGGGGCTAATCTGGGGCGCGGGAAAAGCGGCCGCGGAGCCTCGGGGAACGGGTGGGTTTGGACCGGATGACAGGATGTTCAGGATGCCAGCTGCCGGCAGGCCCGAAAAACCAGATCTACGTTGCGCCGTTGCGCCGTTGCGTGAACCCAACCCCCGTAGAAAGGACCGTTTCACGCCACGACGCAACGACGCCACGTAAGGCCCGAGGGGTACAAAACCAAGATCAACGTTGCGGCTTTGCGTGAACCCAGCCCCCGGGAAAGAGACCGTCTCTGTTCGTCCTGTCCATCCTGTCAAAAAGCCCCCCCTCTCGTACCTCGACGGCCTGGGGCGGCGCCTCGTTAGATGTAGTACATGAAGCGGGCGTCGAGCTGACGCTCGATGCCGAGCTTTTCGGCTCGGTGGCACAGGTCCTGGATGGTGGTCGTCCGGAAGATGTCGGCGATGCGGTCGCCGATCTCCTTCCACAGGGGGCTGGCGACGCACTGATCCTTCATCTCGCAGACTTCCGCGGCGCACTCCTCGCCCTCCTCGTCTTCGCCGACGCAAAAGACGAGCTCGATGGGCCCCTCGGTACAACTGACGATGTCGTAGATCGTGATCTCCCGCGGCTCCCGGAGGAGGAAGTAGCCCCCCTTGGGCCCCCGCTTGCTCCCAAGGACCCCCGCCTTCTTGAGCTTCTGGAAGATCTGCTCCAGATACCGGGGGCTGATCCGCTGCCGGTCCGAGATGTCTTTAATCTGGGCGGGAAGCCCGCCAGCGTGGTAGGCGATATCGAAGATCGCCCGGACGCCATATCGGCTCTTGGTGGTGAGTTTCATCGCATGCTCCTGACAAGGTTCCCTCCGTCGCGAGGGGAAACTAACATTCCTCGCTGCCACCGTCAAGAATCCCGGCTCACGTCCCCTTGGCCTGGGTTCGCAGCCGGAGCTGGAGCTCCCGCAGTTGGCCGTCGTCCACCGCGGAGGGGGCCTCGGTCATCGGACAGGTCCCCTTTTGGGTCTTGGGGAAGGCGATGACGTCGCGGATGCTCGGCGTCTGGCACAAGAACATCAAGAGCCGGTCCAGGCCGAAGGCGATGCCGCCGTGGGGCGGAGCCCCGAAGGACAGCGCCTCGAGGAGGAACCCGAACTTGTCCCGGGCCTCCTCGGGGCCGATGGCCAGCGCGCGAAACACCTGGCTCTGGAGCTCCTCGGAGTGGATGCGGATGGAGCCGCCTCCCACCTCGGTGCCGTTGAGGACCAGGTCGTACGCCTGGGCCCGCACCTCGGTCGGCGCCGCGGCGAGCTTCTCCATATCCTCGACCCGGGGGCTGGTGAAGGGGTGGTGGAGGGCGACGTGGCGCTTCGCCTCGGCGTCCCACTCCAGCAGCGGAAAGTCGGTGACCCAGCAGAACGCCCACCGGCCCTGGGGGATCAAGCCGAGGCGCCCGCCGAGGTGGATGCGGAGCCGGGCCAGGGCGAGGTTGACCACCTTGGGGGTGTCGGCGACGAAAAACAAGATGTCCCCGGGCTCCGGGGCGAGGGCCGCGGCGATGCCGGCCCGGGCCTCGTCCCCCAGGAACTTGGCGATGGGAGACTGCCACTCTCCCCCCGGCTGCACCCGGATCCAGGCGAGCCCCCTGGCCCCAAAGGGCGCCACGAAGGCGGTGAGGTCGTCGATCTCCTTGCGGGACAGGGCCTCCCCCGCCCCCTTGGCGTTGAGGCCCTTGACCTGGCCGCCCCCCGCCACCGCCTCGCGGAACACCTTGAAGTCCGAGGCCGCCACGGCGGCGCTGACGTCGGCGAGCTCCAGGCCGAAGCGGAGGTCCGGCGCGTCGGTCCCGTAGCGACCCACCGCCTCGGCGTAGGTGATCCGGGGGAAGGGCGCGGGGAGCTGCACCCCCAAGACCTCATCCCACATCCGGCCGACCATCCCCTCCATGAGGGCCATCAGCTCCTCCGGAGTGACGAAGCTCAGCTCCAGGTCGATCTGGGTGAACTCGGGCTGGCGATCGGCGCGCAGGTCCTCGTCCCGGAAGCACTTGACGATCTGGTAGTAGCGGTCGAGCCCCGCCACCATCAGCAGCTGCTTGAAGAGCTGGGGGGACTGGGGCAGGGCGTAGAACTGGCCCGGCGACAGGCGGCTCGGCACCAGGAAGTCCCGGGCCCCTTCCGGCGTGCTCCGGGTGAGGACCGGGGTCTCCACCTCCACGAAGCCGTGTTCGTCCAAGAAGCGCCGGGCCGCCTGGGCCGCCCGGTGGCGCACCCGGAGGTTGCGCTGGAGGTTGGGGCGCCGCAGGTCCAGGTACCGGTACTTGAGCCGCAGATCCTCTCCGACCCCGGTGTCCTCCTCGATGGGGAAGACCGGCGTGCGGGCGCGGTTGAGGATCTTGAGCTCCAGGGCTCGCACCTCCACCGCCCCGGTGCCCAGACCCGGGTTCTCGGTACCCGCCGGTCGCGGAGCGACGTCCCCCTGGACCGCCACCACGAACTCGCCCCGCACCTGGTGGGCCAGCTCGTGGGCCCCCGGCGAGAGATCCGGGTAAAAAACCACCTGGGTGATCCCTTCCCGGTCCCGGAGGTCCAAGAAGATCAGCCCCCCGTGGTCGCGCCGCCGGTGGACCCACCCCATGAGGGTGACCCGGCTGCCGCCGTGGGCCGGCCGGAGTTCGCCGAGGTTGTGGGTGCGCTGCCACCCTCCCATGCTTTCGATCACGGCTCGTTCCTTCCCGACGCGGGTCGCGGTCTGGGGGTACGGGTCACTTCCCGGCCCGAAGGAGGCTGGGGCTCTGCTCGGAACCGTGGGGCGTGTGGCACGACAGGCAGTTGCCCCGGGTCTTGGTGTGCTGGGTGGCGGTACCCCGCTCGTGGCACAGGAGGCACAGCCGATCGTGCTTGGTCTTGAGCTGGAACTTGCCCGCCTTGCCGGGGGCGCAGGCGGCCCCGGCCGGCACGTGGCACGAGGCGCACCCCACCGCTCCCGCCTCTTCGGCCGCCACCGGGCCGTGGAGGAACTTGGGGGAAACCAGGGCCTTGTGGCAGCCCCCCGCGATGCAGGTCTTCGCCGCCGCTCCGCCCGGCACCATCGCCGCCCACAGGAGCGTGGCCACCGTCGCCGTCCATCTGATCATGATATCGTCCTCCCGTTTCCGGCGGCGGAAAGCCCGGCGGCGAGGCGCCGGACGACTTCCCCCCTCTCCAGGGTCTCTTGGGTTCCGAGCTCCAGGTTCTTAACCGTGACGACTCCCTGGGCCACCTCGTCCTCCCCCAGGATGAGGGCGACCCGGGCGCCCCGGCGATCGGCCCCCCGCAGCTGAGCCTTGAAACTCCGCGCCTCGTAGTCGATCTCCGTCGGCACCCCTGCGGCCACCAGCTGGCGGCGCAGCGCCAGGGCCGCTTCGAGGGAGGCCCCCCCCCGGTGCACCAAGACCGCCGACACCGGCGCCCGGCCCGGGACCTCGCCCTCGGCGCCCAGGATCAGGACCAGCCGCTCCAGCCCGATGGCAAACCCGAGGGCCGGGACGGGCGGGCCCCCGAGGGTCTCCACCAGGCCGTCGTAGCGCCCCCCGGCGGCCACGGCGTTTTGCGCCCCCAGGTCGCCGGAGAGGAGCTCGAAGGTCGTCCGGTTGTAGTAGTCGAGCCCGCGCACCATGCGGTGGTTGACCGCGTGGGGCACCCCCTGGGCGGCCAGCAGCCGGCGCACCTCGGCGAAGTGCTCGCCGCACTCCCCGCACAGGCTCTCCGCCAGGGACGGCGCGTCGGCGGTCACCTCCCGGCACCGGGGGCTCTTGCAGTCGAGCACCCGCAGGGCGTTGCCCTCCAGGCGCCGTCGGCAGTTCTCGCACAGGTCCCCAACCCGGGTCGCCAGAGCCTCCCGCAGCCGGGCCACGTACCCTCGCCGGTCGTCCCGGCACCCCAGGGAGTTCACTTCCAGGCGCACCCGCTCCCCGAGCCCGAGGGCCCCGAAGAAGTCCCACAGCAGGCACAAGACCTCGGCGTCGGCGGCGGGCTCCGCCCAACCGAAGCACTCGGCCCCGATCTGATGGAACTGCCGAAGCCGCCCCTTCTGGGGCCGTTCGCGGCGAAACATCGGGCCGTGGTAATACAGCCGCGCCTTGGGATCGGTGCGGTGCATCCCGTGCTCCAGGTAGGCCCGCACCGTGGAGGCGGTGCCCTCGGGCCGCAGGGTGACGGAAGTCCCCCCGGTGTCGACGAAGGTGTACATCTCCTTCTCGACGATGTCGGTGGCCTCGCCGATGGAGCGGCAGAAGAGCGCCGTCTCCTCCAGCAGCGGCAAGCGGATCTCCTCGAAGCCGTAGCCGCCGAACACCCGTCGGCAGACCGCCTCGAGGTGGCGCCACAGGGGGGTCTCCCCGGGCAGGAGATCGCGAAATCCTTTGAGCGTCCGAACGTCCACGGGGTCCTCGTCAGGAGTCGGCGGCGGTCACCACGTCCCGGGTGGTCTCTTTCCCCCGGTACATGGCCCGGTCGGCCTGGTCGATCAGGGCCTCCCGGGTGCGGCCATCCCCCGGGCAGGTGGCCACCCCGATGGAGGCCGTGAGGCGAATGGAGCGCCCTTCCCGCCCGAGAAAGGCGTGGGCCTTGATCCCCCGGCGGATCCGCTCGGCGACGTCGAGCGCGCCCCTGCGGTCGGTTCGCGGCAGAAGAACGGTGAACTCATCCCCCCCGAAGCGGACCACGGTGTCCTCTTCGCGCACGCTCGCCTTGAGGATGCGGCCGACCTCGATGAGCACCTTGCCCCCGGTCTGATGCCCAAAGGCATCGTTGACCTCTTTGAAGTAGTCGAGATCGAGGAAGAGGACTCCAAACGAACCGCCGGCCCGGTCCACCTCCTCGATGTGGCGGTCTAAGGCCACCTCGAGGTAGCGGGCGTTGTACAGGTCGGTCAAGGTGTCGACGTAGGCGAGCTTGCGGGCGTCGTGGATCCGCAGGGAGGACTCGTAGGAGACCTCCACCTGGCGGCCGAGAAACCGCGCATTGACCACCTCGTCCTCCGCGAACCGCCGGCCCCGTGCCGGGCGCAGCAGGACGAAGGCGGCCTCCACCGAGCCCCGGTGGGCGACCGGCACCAGCATCGCCTCCCCCGCCCCCCCGAAGCCGTCCCCCCCGGCGACCTTCGCCAGGCGCGCGCCCCCCAGCACCTGCACCCCGTCCAGGCCCTTGAGGTAGCGTAGGCCCTGGGTCAGCAACCCCTGGCGGAGGCTCGCCGCCTCCCCTTCGGTGAGCCCCCGGGAGTGGCACAGGGCCATAAACTGGGCGTCCGCCCCGGAGCACAGGGCCACCCCGCGCTCGCAGTGGGTGACCCGCAGCAGCGCCTCGAGGCCGAGCACCAGCACCCGCTGGGGGTCGTCCAAGACCGCGAAGGACCGGGAGATCTCGTAGATCTCGAGCTGTCGGCGCAGCCGACCGTTCTCTTCGTACAACCTGCGCTGGGCGAGGGTCGCCTCCACCACCGCCGCCAACTCCTGGGCCGCGAAGGGCTTGCGCAGGTAGTCGGCGGCGCCGCGCTTGAGCGCCTGGACCGCCGTCTCGATGGACCCGTGGCCGGTCATGATGATGATATCGACGCCGGAACAGGACGCCTTGACGGACTCCAAGAGCTCCAGCCCGCTCTTCCCAGGCATGTAGATGTCGACTAAGAGCAGGGCCGCCCCCTCGGCCCGGAGCACGGCCAGGGCCTCCTCGGCCGAGGACGCCGTCCCCACCGCGTACCCCTCCGACCGGAGAACGTCGGTGCAAAACGCCCGGAAGAACACGTCGTCGTCGACGACCAGGATCGAGGGTTTGGTCATGAAATCCGGAGGGTCACGAGGTGGCGGGAAACTACCAAATGGGCCGTCGGCTGTCAACGCGGGCGGCCGCCCGGACGCCATCTGGCCCGAGCCGGGCGTACAGGGCGCCGCCCCGATGGGTGGAAGCAACCGCCGCGCCGACGGCGGCTGCCGCCGCTTCAAAGGCGGGAGACGGCAGCCCCGGCCTGCCCCCGGCGGAGATGAAGAGGTGGGCGGGGGCCGCCGCGGCGAGCCACTCGGGGCACAGGGCGTCCTTGGCCCCGTGGTGCGGAGCCACCAGCACGTCGCAGCGGGGATCGAAGCCCGCCGCCAGGTGGGCTCGCTGCCCCGGCGCCTCCAAGTCGGCGGGGATCAGGGCGACCCGCGCTCCCAGGGTCAGCCGCACCAGCATGGACCGGTCGTTCTCGTCCCGAGCCGCTACCCAGCGAGCCTCCAGGAGCGCGGCCCGGACCCGGGCCGCGAGGCCCTCCAGGCCGACCCAAGACACCTCGGCCCCGACCGCCTCGGCCGCCGCCAAAAGGGTTCGGTACCGGGCGTCGCCCTCGAACCCCCCGGGCAGCCACACGGCCTCGGGGCGGCCCCAGGTCACCACCGCGGGCAGGCCCTCCAGGTGATCGGGGTGGGGATGGGTCGAGACCACCAGCCACAAGCGCCGGGCCCCCAGGGCCTCCAGGGCCGGCACCACCACCCGCTCCCCCACGTCAAAGGGGGTGCCCGCGAAGCCGCCCCCGTCCACGACGGCCCAGCGCCCCCCCGGGAGCCGGAGGGCGACCGACTGGCCCTGACCCACGTCCAGGACCCACAGGTGGGCAGCGGGATCGGCCGCCGCCCACCCGCTCCGCACGGCGGCGGGAACGACCAGGAGGGCCAGCCCCAGCGCGCCCGCCAGGACTAGGCCGCGACCGCGGGCGCCCGCCAGGCGCAAGCCGAGGCAGCCCACCAGGACCAGGCCCCCCACGGCTCCCTCGGGGGCCCGCAGGGCCGCCCACTCCAGGGGCGGCAGAAGGCCGCCGACCGCGTCCTGCAACCACAGAAGCCCGGCGAGGCCCACCCCCGCCGCCCGCCACAGGAGGTCGGCGGCCCAGGGCCACGGCCCGGCGAGCACGGTCCCGGCCAGGGCGAGGGGCAGACACCCAAACCCCACCAGGGGCACGGCCAGCGGGTTCACCAGGAGTCCCGACACGCTCCCCGCCCCGAAGTGGAAGACCACCAGGGGCAGGGTCGCCCCGGTGGCGGCCACCGAGGTCGCCAGGGTGCGCCGGGCCCCGGCCGCGAGGAAGCGGGCGAAGCGGACCCCGGGGGCTGGCGGCGCCAGACGCTCCAGGGGATCCGGAGCCCGGCGCCAGGCGCGGTCCAGGGCCGGGGCGAGCCAGAAGAGCCCCGCGACCGCCGCCAGGGAGAGCTGAAACCCCGGGTCGGCGACGATCCCGGGCCGAGGCACCGCTAGGACGAGGGCCGTGCCCAGCAGCAGCGGCAGGGGGGCCGAGGCTCGCCCCAGGAGGGCCGCCAGCACCCAGAGCCCGACCATCGCCAGGGCCCGCAGGGTGCTCGTCTGAAACCCGGACACCGCCGCGTAGGCGACGAGAACCGGCAGCGCGAGGGCCCGCGCCAGGGGATCGACGGGGCAAGCGAGGGCCACGCGGGGCAGGCGCACCAGCAGCGCGCGCAGGACCGGCGCCACCAAGAGCGCCAGCATCCCGAGGTGCAGGCCGGAGATGGCCACCAGGTGGGAGGTGCCGGCCCTTCGGAAGCTCTCCACGGTGGCCGGGGTGAGGCCGGAGCGGTCCCCCAGGGCGAGGGCGCGGAGCACGGCCCCCGGCGGGCCCGGCACCGCGGCCTCCATGGCGCGGGCGGTGGTCCGCCGCCACCGGAGCCACCCCGGGGTCTCGGGACCGGGAGCGGCGAAGGCCACCTCCCCGGGCCACCGGGCGGTCACCCGAGCGCCGATCCCCTGGCGGGCGAGGTAGGCGGCGTACCCCTCGGAGCCCGGGTTGCGAAAGCCAAAGGGGGCTCGCAGCTTACCCCGGAGGAGCACCCCGTCCCCCCGGGCTGGGCTCGGCTCCGGCTGCCCCGCCACCTGCACCAGGAGCCGCCCGGCCGCCGGCTCCCACCCGCCGACCCGGGGGGCAACCCCCTCCAGGGCCACCACGGCCCGCAGCCCCCCCGCGGTGACCCGCGGGTCGTCGGCCAGTCGCCCCCGAAGCCGGAGCTCCTCGCCCCAGGGCAGGGCGGGCTCCGAGACGGGCTGCCCCGAGCGCCACCCGGCGACCCCCAAAAGGACCAGGGCCGCGACCGCGAGGCCTCGCGCCGCCAGGGGCGCGGACAAGCGAACCGCCCCCAGGAGAGCCGCCACCCCGAGGGCCGCCGCCCACCCGGGGTGGCCCCGAGCCCACACCCCGGCGGCCAGGGCGGCCAGGGCCGCCGCGGCGGGGAGCCACGGCAGGGGCGGGCGGGGAGTGCCGCTCGTCGGTGCGCTCACGGTCGTCCGGACAGAGGGAGCCACGGGAAGCCCGGGGGAGGGAGCGGGGGGACTGGATTACGAGATATTCAGGAGGCCAGCTGCCGGCCGATCCGGAGAACCAGATTTACGTTGCGCCGTGGCGCCGTTGCGTGAACCCAACCCCCGGAAAAGAGGCTGTCTCACGCGACGACGCTAGGACGCCACGTAAGGCCCGAGGAGTACAAAAGATCTACGTTGCGGCTTTGCGTGAACCCAATCCCCGGAGAATCCTGTCCATCCTGTCCAAGAGACCGCCCCCTCGTACCTCGACGGTCTGAGGCGGCGCCTCGCTAGTCCGTTTCGTCGGGCCGGGGCGCCGGGGGGCCGGACAGGGGCCTGGGCACCACCGCCTTCTCCTGGCGACGGAGGTACTGTTCGAACTCGTCGCGCAAGTCGGTCTGCACGAACCGCACGACCTCGTCCAAGTGCTGCTGGAGGTCTTCGAGCTTGCGTCGCATCTCCAGGATCACCTGCACCCCGGCCAGGTTCACCCCCAGCTCGTGGCGCAGGCGCTGGATCCGCAGCACCGTCTCCAGGGTCTCCTGGGGATAGCGCCACACGCCGTCCTCCTCGATCCCCGGGCCGAGGAGCCCCACCTCCTCGTACACCCGCAGGGTGCGGCGGGAGATGCCGGCGGCCTCGATGATCTCTTCGACGTGGTAGAGCTTGACGGCGGTCCTCATGTTCTGGTCTATCCCGCCTCCTCGGCCTTACAGGCGCCCCCGAAGCCCCTCCAGGACCTCGCGCGCCCCGGGATCGAGCCGCGTCGGGACGTCGAGCTGCACCTCGGCGTACAGGTCCCCCCGCCCCGGCACCCCCTTGCCCTTCAAGCGAAACCGCTGACCGTGCTGGGTGCCCGCGGGGATCTTCATCCGCACCTCGTCCCCCAGGGTGCGCACCAGGACCTGCCCCCCCAGCACGGCATCCAGCACGGGAACCCGTACCCCGGTGACCACGTCGGCTCCCTCCCGGCGGAAGTGGGGGTCGGGCCGCACCCGCACCAGAATAAAGAGATCCCCGGCGCCGCCCTCGCCCCCGGCCTCGCCCTTGCCCGCCACCCGGACCCGGGATCCCTCCTCCACCCCGGCGGGGATGCGTACCCGGATGTGCTCGGAGCCCGGGGTCGCGCCCCGGCCCCCGCAATCGCCGCAGGGGTCGCCGGGCAGGCGCCCGGTACCCCCGCACCGGGGACACGGCTGCGGCATGGCTAGGGGGCCCCGGCGCACCGAGGTGCGGCCCGACCCGCCGCACCCCGGGCAGGTGCCCCCGCCGGTGCCGGCCCGGTGCCCTTGGCCGGCGCAGGTGGGGCACGGCACCGCGCGGCGGTAGGACACTTCCTTCTCGGTCCCCAGGACCGCCTCCCGAAAGTCGATCTCCAGATCGTACTCCAGGTCGGCACCCCGCCGCGGCCCGGCCCGTCGGCCCCCGCCCCCGAAGAGGTCGCCAAACAAGTCGTTGAGGTCGACCCGGAACTCCCCGGCCCCCCCGCCGAACCCGTGGGGACCACCCCCGCCCCCGGGCCGCCCGCCCTCAAAGGCCGCGTGGCCGAGGGCGTCGTACTGCTGGCGCTTCTGTTCGTCCGACAAAACCTCGTACGCCTCCGAGACCCCCTTGAAGCGATCCTCCGCCGCCTTGTCCCCGGGGTTGACGTCGGGGTGGTGCTTGCGGGCGAGCTTGCGATAGGCCTTCTTGATCTCCTCGGCCGAGGCGCCCTTTTTCACCCCCAGCACGTCGTAGTAGTCCCGCTTTGCCATGCACCTCTTCCTTGGGCGCTCCCCGCTGGGTCCGGGAAGCGCGGCAACGAGCCAATCAGGCCGGGCCCACGCGGCACCGACTCCCCCGCCCGAAGCGGGTTTTCGGCGCCTCTCGGGGCGCTTCCCGGCGCCGAGCAAACCGCCTTGGGCTATCTAATCTCCGTCCTGGCGGGTGTCAACGGGCCGGGAAGCCCGCCCGGCGCAAGATCTCCAGCAGCTCTTCGGTGGTGCGCACCCCGACGTCGTTAAACCGCACCGTCCCCTGGGGGTCCACCACCACGTACACCGGCACACACCGGACCTTGTACTTCTTGGCCAGTTCCACCTGCTCGTCGGCGTCGTGGACCTGGTGGACGAGCTCCGGGTTGCGCCGGAGGACCTCGGCAAAGACCGGCTTCATCTCCTCGCAGGCCGGGCAGGTGGCGGAGACGAACTCCGCCAGCACATGGGCCTTCTTGGCAGCCGCCGCCTTGAGCAGGGGGTCGGCGGAGGCGGGCGGGGCGGCAAGGAGGGCGACGGCGAAGATCCACGCGCGTGTGCTCCGGAGCCCCGACCTCCCGGTCTTCGCCGCCGCGAGCGCCAGTCTCCCCTTGGGCTCCCCACGGGACGCCACCCTGCTGAAGCATCGCACCATCCGGTAACCCTTCCCCGGGGCCAATTGACACCCCTTTTCGCCGTGGGTTAGCATGGCGAACTTCTCGCCTTCCGCCACCCCTGGACGCCATGCGCGCTGTGTTTGTCGGCCTACTCATCGCCACCCTGGCGGTCTCCCCCCCGGGGTCCACCTGGGCGGAGGATAACACGGCCCCGACCCCCGCGAAAACCACCCCGGCTGCGGGGCGGCGCCTCGCCCTCGACCCGGGCCACGGCGGGGCGGACCACGGGGCCCGGGGCGCCGGAGGGCTCGTGGAAAAGGCCGCCGTTTTCGGCCTCGCCTCGGCCGTCGCCGAGCGCCTCGAAGCCGCGGGCTACCACGTGCTCCTCACCCGCACCGAAGACCAGGACCTGCCGGCCGCCGAGCGGGCCGCCGCCGCCAACCGCGATCAGGCCGAGCTGTTCCTGAGCCTCCACGCCAGCGGGGTCGCCAGCCCCCTGGCCCGGGGCTTCGAGGTCTTTATCGCCCCCCCCGCGCCCGGCGCCCCCCCCGGGGCCTGGGCTCGGGGTGCGGCCCCCGGCAGCCGGGAGTGGGCCAAAGCCATCCGGCACGCCCTGGGCCAGGGGCTGGGGACCCTTGACCGGGGCATCTCGATCTTGCCGAGTCCGCTCCTGGAAGCGGTGGCCGCGCCGGCGTGCCTGCTCGAGCTCGGCAACCTGGGGTGGGCCCCCGAGGCCGAGCTCTTCACCACCGAGATCGGCCAGGCCAAAGTAGCCGAGCTCTTGGCCGACGCCCTCGACACCTACTTCGCGGCGATGGCGCCGCCAACCGACGGGCAGTGACCCGCTCTCCTTCTCCCGACGGAGGCCCTCCATGCGCCACGACGGTCGCCCCCTCGCCGCCCTCCGGCCCCTTCGCCTGGAGCGCGGCGTCCTCGATCACGCCGAGGGCAGCGCCCTCATCCACCTCGGCCGCACCCGGGTGCTGTGCGCCGCCAGCGTCGAAGACGGCGTCCCCGGCTTTCTGCGCAACTCCGGCAAGGGGTGGGTGACGGCGGAGTACGGCATGCTCCCCCGCGCCACCCTCACCCGCTCCCCCCGGGAGGCCGCCAAGGGCAAGCAGGGGGGCCGCACCCTGGAGATCCAGCGCCTGATCGGGCGCTCCCTGCGCTCGGTGGTCGACTCCTCGAGCTTTGGCGAACGCACCATCTGGCTGGACTGCGACGTCCTCCAAGCCGACGGCGGCACCCGCACCGCCGCCATCACCGGGGCGTACGTGGCCCTGGTGGACGCCTTTCGGTCCCTGGTGCGCAAGAACCTGATCAGCCGCATCCCCCTGCGCGACGCCGTGGCCGCGGTGAGCGTCGGGGTGGTCGGCGGCCGGGCCATGCTCGACCTCGACTACCGGGAGGACTCCGGCGCGGACCTGGACATGAACGTGGTGATGACCGGGCGGGGCGAGCTGGTGGAGGTCCAAGCCACCGGGGAGGACCGGCCCTTCTCCCGGGCCCGGCTCGGCGAGCTCTTGGACCTCGCCTGGGGCGGGGTGGAGCAGCTCCTGGCCGCCCAGCGAGAGGCCCTGGGGGAGGGCGGCCGGTGAAGCTCCTGGTCGCCACCCGGAACTTAGGTAAGCTCCGGGAGATCGCCCGGCTCCTGGAGCCCCGGGGGATCGAGGTCCTCGGCCTCGGAGACCTGCCGGAGGCGCCCGAGGTGATCGAGGACGGGGACACCTTCCTCGCCAACGCCCGCAAGAAGGCGTGGGCCCTCGTGGAAGCCACCGGCCTGCCGGCCCTGGCCGACGACTCGGGGCTCGAGGTCGACGCCCTCGGGGGCCGGCCTGGGGTGCACTCGGCCCGCTACGCCGGCCCCGGCGCCACCGACCACGCCAACAACCGAAAGCTCCTCGAAGAGCTCGCGGGGGTTCCCGCGGCCGAACGGACGGCGGCCTTCGCCTGCGCCCTGGTGCTCGCCGTGCCCGGGGGAGCCGAGGCGGTCGCCGAAGGGCGCCTGGCGGGTCGGCTCCTCGAAGCCCCCCGGGGCGACGGGGGCTTCGGCTACGACCCCCTGTTCCTGGTGGAGGAACACGGGCGCACCCTGGCCGAGCTGGAGCTCGACGCCAAGAACCGCTTGAGCCACCGGGCCCAGGCCCTGGGCCGCCTGGTCCCCGGTATCCTGGAACTCCTGGGGGCGCCCCCCGGGGGGTGACGAGGGACGGCACCCATGGCCAAGGCGCGGCGCCTCTTCGAGTGCCAGAACTGCGGGGCCCAGGCCCCCAAGTGGCTCGGCCGCTGCCCCGACTGCGGCGGCTGGTCCACCCTGGTGGAGACCCGGGAAGGGGCGGCCAACCCCGGCGCCTTCGCCGGTCTCGCCGCCTCCGGCGGGGTGGTCCCCCTGGCCGAGGTGACCGCGGGCGCCGAGGGCCGCTCCCGCACCGGCATCCCGGAGCTCGACCGGGTGCTGGGGGGCGGTCTGGTGGAAGGCTCGGCGGTGCTGGTGGGGGGAGACCCGGGGATCGGCAAATCCACCCTGCTCCTCCAGCTCCTCCAGGGCCTGGCCCGGGGCGGCCGCAAGGTCCTGTACGTCTCCGGCGAGGAGTCGGCCCGCCAGATCCGCATGCGAGCCGACCGCCTCGGGGGCCCGGCCCCCGGGCTATTGGTCCTGGCGGAGACCGACCTCGGGAAGATCCTCGCCGACCTGGAGGCGGCGGCCCCCGCCGCCGCCGTCATCGACAGCGTCCAGACCCTCTTCTCCCCCGACATCGGCAGCGCGCCGGGCACCGTCAGCCAGGTGCGGGAGGTGGCGGGCCGCCTGGTGGTGTGGGCCAAGACCCGAGGCTCCCCCCTCTTCCTCGTCGGCCACGTCACCAAGGACGGGTCCCTGGCCGGGCCCCGGGTTTTGGAGCACATGGTCGACACGGTGCTCTACTTCGAGGGCGACCGGGGCAACCCCTACCGCATCCTGCGGGCGGTCAAGAACCGCTTCGGATCGACCGATGAGGTGGGGGTGTTCGAGATGGGAGAGGCGGGCCTCCTCGGGGTGGCCAACGCCTCCGCCCTTTTTTTGGCGGAGCGGCCCGAGGGGGCGGCGGGCTCGGCGGTGCTCCCGTGCGTCGAGGGGACCCGCACGCTGCTCGTGGAGATCCAGGCCCTGGTGAACCCGGCGGCTTACGGCGCCCCCCAGCGGACCACCGCGGGGGTAGAGCGAAACCGGGTGCAGATCCTCGCCGCCCTCTTGGAGCGCCGGCTCGGGCTGCCTTTCTTGAGCCACGACATCACCGTCAACGTGGCCGGCGGGCTCTCGGTCTCCGAGCCCGCCGCCGACCTCGCGGTAGTGGCGTCCCTGGTCTCGGCCCTGCGGGACCGCCCCCTGCCGCCCAAGGCGGTCTTCTTCGGCGAGGTGGGGCTGGCCGGCGAGATCCGCGGCGTCTCCCGCCCCGAGGCCCGCCTCGCCGAGGCCCGGGAGCTCGGCTTTCGCCAGGCCTTCCTCCCGGCCTCCACCGCGCGGCACCTGGGGGCTACCCCCGGCATCGAGGTCCGCGGCGTCGCCCGCCTCGCGGATTTGTTGGGCGAGCTCGGGCGGTAGGGGGGACAGGCCGATGCGAGGCGAGACCGAATCCGGGGAGACGACCCCGCGGTCGGAGGGGCGCTGGCTGGCGAGACGGAGGCTCCCGTGACCCGGATGGAGCGTCGTCCCCTCGGCACGGTCCTATGGGTGAGCATCCTGCTGGCGGTGCTCTTGGTGGTCTACCGGCCGGCCTTCGACGCCCCGTTCTACCTCGACACCATCGGGCATCTGGTCAGCAAGACCAATTTGCAGATCGTCGACCTCTCCTGGCCAAGCGTGCGCGAAGCCATGCGCGCCCACCAGGGAGCCCAGGGCTTCGAGCGGCCCCTGGCCCGCCTCACTCTCGCGCTCACCCATTGGGCTGCCGGCCTCGAGCCCCAGGCGTACCGGCTCGGCAACGTCGCCATCCATTGGGGATCGGCCCTCGCCCTAGCGTTTTGCTTCAGCGCGGTGCTCCGTACCCCAAAGGCCATGGCTGCCGGAAGCCTAACCCAGGGGCGGCTTCTGGTCCTGTGCCTGGGAGCCTCCACGTTGTGGGCCCTCCATCCCGTCCACACCGGCGCGGTCACCTACGTGATCCAACGCATGACGAGCCTCTCGGGGCTCTTCTTCTTCCTGAGCACGGGCTGCTACCTGCGCGCCAGGTCCACGGAGCGGTCGTGGCGCTGGGGCGTTGCCGCCGCCGCGTGCTTCGGACTCAGCCTCGCCAGCAAGGAAAGCGCTTTCACCGCGCCGCTGGTCGTCCTGGCGGCGGAGACCTTCTTGCTGCCCCCCCGGGCCTCCGGCCGGCGTCTCCTCCTGGGAACTGCCATCGCGGGGATCCTGGCGCTGGCGCTCTACCTGCCCCGGCTCCTGGGGCACGTCGACATCATGTACGGCTGGGCACACCTTGCACCCTGGCAACACCTCGCCGGGGCAGCCGTGGCCCAGGCGCGCTACGCCCTGGTGCTCCTGATTCCCGACCCCCGCCTCCTGGTGCTCGACGCCGAAGTCCCCGTTCCGGCTACCCTCGCGGCCGCTTGGCCCCCGGCCCTGGCAGCCCTCGCCCTGGTAGCCGGCGCGATCCTCGCCTGGCGCCGCAGGAAGACCCAGCCGGTCCTGGCCTTTGGGGTGGCCTGGTACCTCGGCACCCAGGCCATCGAAGTACTCCTACTTCCCATGGATCTGTACTTCGAACACCGCCTGTACGTGCCGTCCGCGTTCTGGTTTCTGGGGCTCGCGTGGGCGGGCGACCGCTGGCTGGGACGCGGCGGTTGGTCCCGGTTTGCCGCCGTGGCCGCGGCTCTAGCCCTGGGAACGGCGGAAGGGGGGGCTACGGCGAGGCGAAATGGGTTGTGGGCCGACCCCATCGCCTTCCACGCCGACAACGTTCGCAAAGCCCCGAGCAAACCAGGACCCCGGATCAATCTGGCCAGCCACCTGGCGAGGGTGGGCCGCCACGCCGAAGCCACCGCGCTTCTCGAAGACGCCCTCGCCCTCGGGGGCAAAGACGAAGAGGCGTGGCTGCTTCTGGCGGGAATGGCCGAGGAGCGGGGCGATCGAGATGAGGCCGCCGCGTGGGCCCAACGGGTTCTCGCCCGGGGCGCCCGGCTGACCTGGCGGGCCCAGCGCTTCCTGGCGGCCATGAGGCTGGAGGCCGGCGACCCTGGGGGAGCCGAAGCGCTGGTCCTGCAAGCCCTAGCAACGCGCCCCTACGATGCCGTCCTGTGGGAGCTACGGGGGGGCGCCGAAGCGGCGCGAGGGGCCCTCGCCGACGCGGAGGAGAGTCTTTCCCGGGCCACCGACCTTGCCCCGGGCAGCGCCCGGGCATGGGCCAGCCTTTCCGCCGTCTACTCCCGATCCAGGAGTTGGTCCCAAGCCCTGGCGGCCATCGACCGTGCGGTCGCCAGAGAACCCGACAATCCGGAGTACCGGAGG
>JBBIIA010000088.1:0-17264 GCA_037446775.1 Deltaproteobacteria bacterium | reverse complement strand
CGCCCGCCTCGCGGCCCGGGAGCCCCGGGCGGCCCGGGCCCGGGAGCGGCTGGCCGCGGCGCGGCTGGCCCGGGGCAGGGCCGAGGAGGGCGCGGCGCTCCTCGAGCGGGCCCTGGGGCTCGACCCTGGCCTCGAGGCGGCAGCGGTGGCCCTGGCCCGGGTGCGCCTGGGCCAGGGCAAGACCGCCGAGGCCCTGGCGTGCCTGCGGGCCTCGGGGGCCCGGGAGGGGGCGAGCGCGGCGCTTTTGGCGATGCTCGGGGAGCTCGAGGAGGGGGCGGGGGACCGGGAGCGGGCCCGCGACGCCTACGCCCGGGCGGTGACCCGAAACCCCGACGTGGTGCCGGCGGTGCTGGGGCTCGCCCGGCTGGAGGCCCAGGCGGGCCCCCCGGAGGGCGCCGCGGCCCGCCTCGCCCCCCTGGGGGAGGTGGGGGCCCGGCTGGTGGCCGGGGTGGTGCTGGAGGGGGCGGGCCGCCACGACGAGGCCGAGGCGGCCTACCGGGCGGTGCTCGTCGAGCGGCCGGGGACGGTGGCGGCCGCCAACAACCTGGCGTTTCACTGGGCCGAGCGCCGGCCCACCGGGCCGAACCTGAAGGAAGCCGACGCCCTGGCCACGGAGCTGGTGCGCCGCTTCCCCGGGGACCCCAACGTGGTGGACACCGCCGCCTGGGTGTGCTACCGGCGGGGCGAGCTCGACCGCGCCCGGAGCCTGCTGGAAGGCCTGCCGGAGGCGGCCCGGGGAGCGCCGGTGGTGGCCTACCACCTGGGCATGGTCTACGCCGGCCTGGGAGACCAGGCCCAAGCCCGAAAAGCCCTAGCCAAGGCCCTGGCAGCCAAGGGAGACTTCCCCGGCCGGGCCGAAGCGGAACGAGCCTTGAAACAGCTGTGAAGGGCCGAGGAAGGCCGTGATTCGTGAAGGGCCGTGATTCGTGATTCGTGGGAGGCCGTGATTCGTGAAGGGCCGTGATTCGTGAAGGGCCGTGGAGGGCCGTGATTCGTGGAGTCACGAGCCACGACTCACGAGTCACGAGTCACGAATCACGCGTCACGAATCACGAATCACGAGTCACGCCCCGTAAGGAGTGCCCGTGCGGACCCATAAGGATCTTGACGTGTGGCGGGCGGCGGTGGCGTTGGCCGGCCGGGTCTACCGGGTCACAGCCTCGTACCCCGAGGGGGAGAAGTTTGGTCTGGTGAGCCAGATGCGCCGGGCCGCCGTCTCGATCGCGAGCAACATCGCCGAGGGCGCGGCGCGCCAGACCCGCAAGGAGTTCGCCCAGTTCCTGTCGGTGGCCGCCGGGTCGGCGAGCGAACTCGACACCCAGGTGGAGATCTCAAAGAGCACCGGCACCGGCGACGCGCAAGCGCTGGGCCAACTCCAGGAGGACCTGGCTCGGGTGGCGCAGATGATACAGGGGCTGATCCGCTCGCTAAGAAAGCCCCCCTGCAAGCCCGAAAGGCAGTAGGCAATAGGCAATAGAGTCCGAATCACGACCCACGAATCACGACCCACGAATCACGACTCACGACCCACGAATCACGACTCACGAATCACGAATCACGAATCACGAATCACGAATCACGAATCACGAATCACGGAGGTCTCCCATGGGCAGGGCACGGTGGGCGGCGGCGCTGGTGGCGCTGGTGGCGCTGGCAGCGGGTACGGCGTGGGGGAGCGAGGTGGCGTATCGCTTGGCTCCGGGGGACGCGGTGCTGGTGTCGGTGTGGCGGGACGACACCTTGAGCCGGGAGCTGGTGGTGCCGCCGGACGGGGTGGTCTCCCTGCCCCTGGTGGGGGATCTCGACGTCCGCTCGATGACGGTGCCGGCGCTTCGCGACGAGGTGCGGCGGCGCCTGGACCCCTTCGTACCGGACCCCGAGGTGACGGTGGTGCTCCTGAAGGCCGCGAGCCTCACCGCTTTCGTCATCGGCAAGGTGCACAAGCCCGGCCAGTACCCGGTGGGGCTCGACACCACGGTCTTGCAGTTGCTCGCGATGGCGGGGGGGTTGAACCCCTACGCCGCCGGGGCGAAGATCGCGGTACTGCGCCGGGACGGGGGGCGCACCCTCACCCTGCCCTTCGACTACACCGAGGTGGAGAAGAGCCGCAACCTGGAGCAAAACGTGGTGGTGCGCCGGGGCGACGTGGTGGTGGTGCCGTGAGGCGGGGCGCGTGGGTGCCCCTGACCCTGGCCGTCGCCGCCGCGCCCCCGGCCGAAGCCGCCCAGCGGGAGCTGGTGCCGTCCCTCACCGCCCGGGCCGAGGCCACCGACAACCTGGGCTTTGCGGCCCGGGACGAGGCGGCGGACCTGGTGTGGACGGTGGGGCCCCAGCTCCAGTGGCGGCGCACCGACGAGCGGGGCCGGCTGGCCGTGGAGGTCGGGGCCGACGCGGTGCGCCACCGGGAGGAGACGGCCCTGGACCGGGAGCGGGTGACGGCGGCCGCAGACGGGTCGTGGCGCGCCGCCGAGCGGCTCGAGCTGGGGGGCCAGGCGTCGTACCTGCAGGACTGGACCCTGGAGTCGGAGCTACGGGAGACCGGGGTGGTGACCCGGGCCGCGGACCGCTACCGGGGGCGGGGCCAGGGGCGGCTGGGCGTGAAGGCCACCGAGCGCGACGAGGTGACGGCGCGCTACGCCTTCGCCCGCACGGCCTACCAGGACCCGGGGTCGGCCGACCACGACGCCCACGAGGCCGACCTCACCTGGCGCCACGCCCTGGCCAGCGAACGGGACGCGGTGACGCTGGGGCCGAGCTGGACCCGGCTGCGCTCCGCGGGGGTCCAGGTGGACCACTGGGGCGCGGCCCTGGGGTGGACCCGGGCCCTCTCCCCCACCGCGTCGGCCACCGCCTCCCTGGGGGGGCGCTACTCCGAGATCGCGCCCCGGCGGGGCCCCGGGGCGGCGGAGCACCACCGGGGGATGGTGGGGACCTTGAGCCTGGAGAGCCGCTCGGAGGTGACCACGGTCGGCGTGGGGGCGAGCCGCGACCTCTCCTTTGGGGCCGACGGCGCGGCGGTGGAGCGGGACCGCGTGTACACCCGGATCCACCGCAACCTCGGGCCCCGGCTGTGGGCCGGGGTGCGGGCCGATCTCTCCTGGACCCGCACCGAGGGCCCGGGGGGCGACGACCGGGCCCGGTACGCCGAGGTGAGCCCATCGGTCGGCTACCGCCTCACCGAGCACCACGTGGTGCGGGCCGCCTACCGCTGGGCCGCCACCGGGGAGGCCACCAAGAACCAGCTCTGGTTGGAGCTCGCCCTCGCCTGGCCGCCGCCGTGGTGAGAAGCGCGACGAAAGGACGCTCGCCATGCACGACGCCGTAGGCCTGGATCTCAAGGGGGTGGTGCGCCGCCGGTGGCGTTTCTTTGCCGCCGTGGCCGTGCCCATCGCCGCCGCGGCGGGGGCGGTGGCCCTGGCCCTGCCGGCAACGTACCGCTCTCAGGCGGTGATCCTGGTGGAAGACCAGCAGATCCCCGAGGAGTACGTGCGGGCCACCATCTCGGGCTTCGTGGAGGAGCGGCTCCAGACCCTGTCCCAGCGCATCTTGAGCCGGGCCCGGCTGGTGGAGATCGTCAACCGCTTCGGGCTGCACCCGGAGCTGCGCGACCGGTTCACCGTGGAGGAAGTCCTGGAGCGGGTGAAGGGCGCGATTCGGGTCGACACCATCAGCGCCGAGGTGAAGGACCGGCGCACCGGGCGACCGAGCCAGGCCACCATCGCCTTTTCGGTCTCCTACGAGGGCCGCGACCCGGTGACCGTGCAGCGGGTGGCGAGCGTGCTCGCCAACCTGTACCTGGAGGAGAACCTCGCCACCCGCGAGCGCAAGGTGGCCAACACCACGGCCTTTCTCCAGGCCGAGGTGGACGACCTGAAGGCCCAGATCGCCGGCCTGGAGGGGCAGATCAGCCGCTTCAAGCGGGCGAACCTCGGCGCCCTGCCCGAGCACACCCAGCTGACCCTCCAGTCCCTGGAACGGCTGGCCCGGGACCAGGACCAGCTGGAGATCCGAGTCCGCTCGGTCCAGGAGCGGCAGGTGTATCTGGAGGGCCAGCTGGCCGGGGTGGAGCCGTTGCTGGAGGAGGAGGTGCGGCCAGCCACCCCGCGGCCCCCCCGGCGGGACACCGTGGAGACCGACCCCCGGGAGCGCCTCCGGGCCCTCAAACTGCAGCTGGTGAACCTGCAGACCCGGGTGTCGGACCTCCACCCGGATGTGCGGCGCCTCAAGCGCGAGGTGGCGGACCTGGAGGCCGAGGTGGCCCGGCTGGGCGAGGCGGAGGAAGGAGCGGAGGCCCTGGCGGCGCGCCTGGCCGAGACCCGGTCCCGCCTCGGCCCCCAGCACCCCGACGTCCTCGCCCTGGCCCGGGAGGCCGAGGCCCTGGCCGCGGTCGCCGCTCCGGGCCCGGCAGCGCCGGAAATGCGGGTGCGCCCCAACCCCGCCCACCTCGCCCTCCAGAGCCAGCTCAACGCCGCGGCCCTGGAGCTCGAAAGCCTCGGCCAGGAGCGGGAGCGGCTGCGCCAGAAGGCCGCCGACGCCCAGCACCGCCTGGAGCAGACCCCGGGGGTGGAGCGGGAGTTCGCGAGCCTTACCCGGGACTACGAGAACGCCAAGCGCAAGTATGCCGACGCCGTGGCCAAACTGTCGGAGGCCCGGGTGGCCCAGGGGATGGAGGAAACCCAGCAGGGCGAGCGCTTCACCGTGGTGGACCCGGCCCAGCTTCCCCAGCGGCCCCACCGCCCGAACCGCCTCGCCATCGCCTTGATCGGGGTGGTACTGTCCCTGGGGGCCGGGGTGGGGGCGGCGGCCGCGGCCGAGAGCCTCGACCGCACGGTGAAGAGCCCCGAGGAGGCGGGGGCCCTGGCGGGGGTGCCGGTGCTGGCGGTGCTGCCCCGGGTGGTGACGGCCGAGGAGCGGCGGGTCGGCCGGGTGCGGACCGCCGCCTGGGGCGCGGCGGCCCTGGCCGGGGTCGCCCTGGGGCTGGCGGCGGTGCACCACTACGTGGCGCCCCTGGACCTGGTGTGGCTACAGGTGGAACAGCGGATCGTCAAGACGGTGCCCCGCTAGGGGCGCGACGGAGAGCCCATGAGCAGCCTGAAGACCGCCATGGAACGGGCCCGGCGGGCCCGCCACGAGGGCGCCGACACCCGCCAGGCCCCGGAGACCCGGGGGCCGGTGCCGGGCGGGGACGACAGCCCGGTGTACCGGGCGACCCGGGTGGAGCCCGCCGACCCGCGCCAGCTCGACCGACACCGCATCCTGTCCTACCTGCACCAGGGGGCGGTCAGCGAGCAGATGAAGATGCTGCGCACCCAAGTGGTGCGCAAGGTCGCCGACGCTGGGGGCAACAGCCTCTTGGTGACCAGCGCCCGGCCCCGGGAAGGCAAGACCTTCACCGCGGCCAACCTGGCGGTGAGCCTCTCCCACGCCGTGGGGCGCACCACGCTTCTGGTGGACGCCGACCTGCAAAAGCCCGAGGTGGCCCGCTACTTCGGCTTGGGCCACCCGCCGGGGCTCTCGGACTACCTGGTGGGGGAGGCCGAGCTCGCCGACCTGCTGGTGAACCCCGGCCTGCCTCGCCTCACCCTCCTGCCGGGGGGCACGCCCCTGACCATTTCGAGCGAGTTACTGGGGGCACCCCGGATGACCGAGCTGGTGGGCGAGATGAAGGCTCGCTACCCCGACCGCTTCCTGATCTTTGACTCCACCTCGCTTCTGACCCGGGCCGACGCCCTGGTCTTCGCCCCCCTGGTGGACGGGGTGCTGCTGGTGGTGGAGGCCGAGCGTACCCTGGCCCGGGAGGTGACCCGGGCCCTGGAGCGCCTGGAGGGGACGCCCCTGGTGGGCGTAGTCTACAACAAGGCGCCCTAGGAGCGACGCCGCCGTGTACCTGGAGCACTTCGGCCTCACCGCCAAGCCCTTCGAGCTCCACCCGGACCCGGGGTTTCTGTACTGGAGCCCCGGCCACGACGAGGCCTTTACCCACTTGGAGTACGCGGTAGCCGAGGCCAAGGGCTTCGTGGTGCTCACCGGCGAGGTCGGGGCCGGCAAGACCACCCTGGTCAACCACCTGGTGCGCCGACTGCCGGCGGAGGTGGAGCTGGGGGTGGTGAACAACCCGAGCCTGGGGCCGCCCCAGTTCCTAAAGGCGGTGTGCCGGGAGTATGGCCTGGAGGTGGTCGGCGGCGACAAGGCCGACCTGGTGGAGCGGTTCAACCGCTTCCTCCTCGACCAGTACGCCCGGAGGCGCCGGGTGGCGCTCATCGTGGACGAGGCCCAGCGCCTGCCCCTCCGCACCCTGGAGGAGCTGCGGCTGCTGTCGAACCTGGAGGAGGAGACCCAGCACCTGCTGCAGGTGATCCTGGTGGGGCAGCCCGAGCTGCGGGACGCCCTGGGCCGCCCCGAGCTCGAGCAGCTGCGCCAGCGGGTGACCGTGCACTGCCACCTGGGACGCCTCGACCGCGCCGAGCTCGGGCGCTACGTGCGCCACCGCCTCGAGGTGGCCGGCGTCGGGGGCCGCGAGGTGTTCGACGAGGCGGCCCTGGACGAGGTGTTTCGCCACTCGGCCGGCACGCCGCGGCTGGTGAACACCCTCTGCGACACCGCCCTGGTGTTCGCCTTTGGCGCCGACCGGCGCGGGGTGGACCGGGACCTGGTGGGGGCCGTGGCCGCGGCCCGGGCCGCCGGGGGCCTCTTGGGGCCGGCGCCGGGGGCAGCCTTGGGGGCCGACCCGGGAGAAGGGGGGGAGCGCCTGGCGGCCCTCGAGGCCCAGGTGCGCCGGCTCGAGCGGGTGGCCGAGGACGAGACCGCCCCCCGCCTCGATGTGCTGACCCGGGCGGTCCGCCAGCTCGTGGAGATGGTGCGCCGGCTGCGCCGCGACCTCGCGGCACCGAGCGCCGACCGGAAGAGCCCATGAACCGCAAGCCCCCCCAGCTCAACCCGTACGTGTTTACCGTGCTTTTGGCCGGCTTTGGCGTGTGGTGCACCTGGGACGGCTGGTTCACCTCGGATCCGGAGATGCTGGAGCACGCAGGGTTCAACCGGGTGGCGAGCGCCGTGCTCCTCACCTGGGCGGTGCTCGACTTGCGCAAGGTCCGGCGCTGGTCCCGGGAAGATGCGGCAGCCGAGGGTGTAGGGAGTAGGGAGTAGACCAATCCCTCGGGTTGCCGTTGTCTTTCACGGCCGGGGCGCCTGGAACTTGGCCGCCTCGTCCTGCACGATCACCAGGCGCTCGTTCACGGCCTGGAGGGTCTGGTCTACCGAGCGCTCGCGGCGGCCCTATACTTACTCCGCGGTGTCATTCACACTCAACCATGCTCCCCCCGGTGCCGATAAGGGGCTTCATCCCCCGCGGCGGAAGGCACCCGGGCGCGGAGCCGGAGGATTCAGCGATGACGACGCCCCCCAGCCTGGACAGCCTGCTCGCCGACCGCCAGCGCTTGGAGCGAGAGCTGGGCGAGAGCCGCCGACGGTTCGACGACCTGGTGGCCGCCACCGCCGACGGGGTGGGGGATGCCTTTCTGCACCGTCTCGTCCAGGGGCTAGCCGAGACCCTGGGGGCGGAATACGCCTTTGCCGGGGAGATCCCGGGGGAAGACCTGGCCCAGGTGTGCACCGTGGCGGTGTACGCCCGCGGCCAGACCGCCCCGAACTTTACCTACGACCTGGCGGGCACTCCCTGCGAGAACGTGGTGGGCAACGAACTGTGCGCCTACCCCCGGGATGTCCAGACCCTCTTTCCCCGGGACCACCTCCTCGTGGAGATGGGAGTGCACGCTTACGTCGGCTCGCCCTTGTGGGACGTGCGCGGGCGGGTGATCGGCCTCCTGGTGGTGCTCTTCGCCCGCCCCCTGGAGGAGACTGGTGCGGCGCGGGCGCTCCTGCGCATCTTCGCCGCCCGGGCCTCGGCCGAGATCGAGCGCAAGCGCTACGAAGCTGCCCTGGAGGAGAGCCAGCGCTCCCTCATGACCCTTATCGGGAACCTGCCGGGGATGGTCTATCGGTGCCGCAACGACCCCGACTGGACCATGGAGTTCGTGAGCGACGGCGTCCGGGCACTCCTGGGGTACGCCCCGGAAGACCTGGTGGGCAGCCGGCGCGTGGTGTACGGGGACCTGATCCACCCCGCGGACCGGGGCCCGGTGTGGGACGCGGTTCAGGCCGGCCTCGCCGACGACCGGCGGTACACCCTGACCTTTCGGCTGCGCACCGCCGGGGGGGAGGAGAAGACCGTGTGGGAGCAGGGGGTGGGGGTGTACGGCCCCCAGGGCGAACTGACAGCGCTGGAGGGGTTCATCACCGACATTACCCAGCAGGTCCGGGCCGAGGAGGAGCGGGCGAGCCTGGCGGCCCAGCTCCGCCAGGCCCAGAAGCTGGAGGCGGTAGGGCAGCTCGCCGCCGGGGTCGCCCACGACTTCAACAACCTCCTCACCGTCATCCTGGGCCAGAGCGAGTTTCTGCTCCCCCACGCCGGGGACCCGCGTACCCAGCGCGGCCTGGCGGAGATCCACCGGGCCGGGGAGCGCGCCGCTGATCTCACCCGCCAGCTCCTGGCCTTCAGCCGCAAACAGGTGGTTCAGCCTCGGGTGGTAGACGTGAACCAAGCCGTGGGCGGCGCCGAGACGCTCCTTCGGAGGTTGATCGGCGAAGACATCTCCTTGGCTTTTACCCCCGGGGCGAGCGTCGGCCGGGTGCGGATAGACCCCGGCCAGCTGGAGCAGGTGATCGTGAACCTGGCGGTCAACGCCCGAGACGCCATGCCCCAGGGGGGCACCCTTACCCTCGCCACCGCGAGCACCGAGCTCGCCGAGCCCCTCCCGGGCCTCCGCCCCCCGACGGTGACCCCGGGACCTTATGCTGTGCTCTCGGTCTCGGACACCGGCATCGGCATGGACGCCGCGACCCGGGAGCGGCTCTTCGATCCCTTCTTCACCACCAAGGAGCCGGGCCGGGGCACCGGCCTGGGCCTCGCCACCGCCTACGGCATCGTGACCCAGGCGGGCGGCCACCTCAGCGTGTACAGCGAGCCCGGCCACGGCTCGACCTTTCGGGTCTACCTGCCCCGGCTCGATAGCCCCGCCGACCGAACGGAGCCCTCGGCCGGTCCCCTCCCCCGGGGGGACGAGACCATCCTCCTGGTGGAGGACGACCCGGCCGTTCGGCAGATGGTCGAGGCCATGCTCCAGTCCCTGGGGTACACGGTGCTCGCCGCCGGAGGCGCGGCGGAGGCCGAGGCCCGGTCCGCCGCCCACCCCGGCCCGGTGCACCTGCTGATCACCGACGTGGTGATGCCCGGCCTGGGGGGGCGGGCCCTGGCCGAACGCCTGGCGGCCACGATCCCCGACGCGAAGGTCTTGTACGTCTCGGGCTACACCGACGACGCCGTCTTGCGCCACGGGGTCCGCAGCCGAGAGGTGGCGTTTCTCCAGAAACCGTTCACCCGGGCCGACCTGGCCCGCGCCGTGCGGGCCGCCCTGGCGCGGCTTCCCCCTGCCGAGACCCAAGACCCGGGAGGGACAGCGTGAAGACCACAAGGCTTGGGGACAGTTGAACAATCCTTGCTTCACTAGGCTGGAGGTCCGATCGGGGCCATCGGGTCAGCTGTTCTTGCGCCCGCAGCTGGAGGGGGCGAGGGGTACGGACTTCAGGGAGGCATCCAGTAGGCCGAGTCGAGGTCCCCTACGTCCACGGGGGCCATCTCGTTGCCCTCGATGAGGAGCACGAGGGTGTTCCGGTACGATGGGATGACGGTGACCGGGGGGGGAGCAGGTGGCTAGCCCCGAGGGCGTGTGCCCCGCAAGGGTAGCTTGCCAGCACCCGGCGCTCGCCCCCCGCCACCCGGGCGCCCTTGCGGTGGTGGGGCCCCTTGCTAGGCTGGCGGCCCCATGGCCGACGTCCCCAGCCCCCACGACGCTTTCTTCCGCCAGGTGTTCTCCCGACCCGAGGCCGCCAGGGACCTGGCCGCCCACTACCTGCCCCCTGAGGTCGCGGCCCTCATTGACCTGCCCAGCCTGGCTGCCACCAAGGACTCCTTCGTCGACGCCTCGCTCCGCGCCTCGTACTCCGACCTCCTGTTTACGGCCCGGCTCCGGGGCGGGCGGCCCGCCCTGGTGTACCTGCTCTTCGAGCACAAGAGCCGCCCCGACCCCGACACCGCCTTCCAGGTGCTGCGCTACCTGGTGCGGATCTGGGAGCAGCACCGCCGGCACACGCCCTCCGGGCCGTTGCCCCCCGTGATCCCCCTGGTCGTGTACCACGGCCGCGCCCGCTGGCAGGCGCCGACCCGCTTCCGGGCCCTGGTGGAGCACCCCCCCGAGCTGGCGCCCCAGGTGCCCGACTTCGAGTGCCTCTTGTGCGACCTGACCGAATACTCCGACGACGAGATCCGGGGCGAAGTGGTGGCCCGGGCGGCGCTTTTGGCCATGAAGCACATCTTCCGCGACGACCTGGCGGAGCGGTTGCCGAGCATCCTCGGGCTGCTACGCGACCTGGCCGCCCGGCGCACCGGGCTTGAGTACCTGCACACCTTGCTGCAATACTTGGTGTGCGCCGCCGATACCCTGACCCCCGAGACCCTGGCGCAGGCCCTCGAAGCGGCCCTGCCCGCGGCAGGAGGAACTGACATGCCAACCATCGCCGAGCAGTGGATCGAGCAGGGTCGCCAGCAGGGCCGCCAGCAAGGGCTCCAGCAGGGGCTCCAGCGAGGGATCGAGCGGGGGCAGGTGGAGGGCGAGGCGGCGGTGCTCGTGCATCAGCTCTTGCGCAAGTTTGGCGGGCTCCCTGCCCCCCACCGCGACCGCATCGGCCACGCCGACTCGGCCACCCTGCTGCGCTGGGCCGAGCGGGTGCTGACCGCCGACACGGTCGACGAGGTGTTCGAGGACTGACCCCGAGCGAAGCGGGGGCCGGCTTCTCGCAAGCCTCACGGCCCGAACGCACCGACGCCCGCTGCCGGCATCGTCGAGGTCCGGCGCGCTGCTCGGTTCGCTTGGCTGAATCTACTCCTTTCGCGAGCACGGCGACCCCTAACGAAGCGCCCCTTCAGACCGTCGAGGCGTGGGCGGATCCTGGATGCCCCGGCGCCGCCTCCACCGCTTGAAAATCCGCGGCAGGAGCGGGCGCCACCGCGGCGAAGGATTCGCGGGCAAGCCCGCTGTGTGGTGCCTGATCGGACGACGAGGGCCAGGCCCCCACCCAGCACTCCGGCGGGCTGATCACCGTCAACGAGCCCTGGGACCACGCAAACTACCCGCTGATGAGCGGTAGCGCCGTGCCGCCCCCCTGCGAAAGGCTGATCACCGGGCCAGGCCGATCATCCTCGCTGGGCCCCCAGGGGGCAGCACCCCGCTGCCCCCCAACTCCCCGGAGGCTTTATGGCCGCGCCCCCCGAACTCTGGCACCTGCTCCGCGCCGCCCGCCGGGTGATGGTGTTCACCGGCGCGGGGGTTTCGACTGCGAGCGGCATCCCCGACTTTCGGGGGCCCGACGGGGTGTGGAAGGTGCGCCAGCCGGTGCTGTACGGCGACTTCCTGCGCTCCGAGGCGGCCCGGGTGGAGTACTGGGAGTGGAAGCTCGAGGGCCTGGGGCGGATGCGGGCGGCCCGACCCAACGCCGCCCACCGGGCCTGCGCGCGCCTCGAGGCGGCCGGGGTGCTCGAGGCGGTGGTGACCCAGAACGTGGACGGCCTCCACGCCCGGGCCGGGGTGAGCCGCGAGCGGCTGGTGGAGCTCCACGGCACCGACGGCCGGGTGGAGTGCCAGGCCTGCGGCGTCGAGGCCCCCCTGGAGGAGACCTACGCCCGGTTCGAAGCCCACCGCCGGGCGCCCCGCTGTTCCTGCGGAGGGCTCTTGAAGCCCGCCACCATCAGCTTCGGCCAGGCCCTCCGGGCTGACGACCTGGAGCGCGCGGCCCGGGCCGCCGAGGCCTGCGATCTGGTGGTGGCCCTGGGCTCGACCCTGTCGGTGCACCCGGCCGCCAGCTTCCCGCTGCTCGCAGCCCAGCGGGGGGTGCCCTACGCGGTGGTAAACCGGGGTCACACCGACCACGACGGCCTCGGCCTGGTCACCCTGCGGCTCGACGGCGACGTGGTCGAGCTGTTCCCCGCCGCGGTGGCGCGGGCCCTGGGAGCCGGGTAGGGGCCCGGTCGGCGCCAGCCAGCGCCAGGGCGACCCAGACCCCAAGCACAAAGGCCGCGCCGCTCTTCTGCCCCTTGGTTCCCCCCTGACCTTCTCGTTCCCTCCGGCTCGCCGCCCTCTTCGTAGACGCGCTCGCGGGGCCGCCGTCCATTCCCCAGATCCTTGATCCAGGTCAAAGCAATGCCTCCCGAACCTGACTGGTGGCTCTACGGCAACCAGCAGCCCATCGAATCGAGCGTCTCGTCGTTTGTCCGCAGCAACGAGCAGTTTGCTCCCAACCCGGGCACGGCTCCCTTCGCCAACGCGGGTGCGAGCCGCTTCGAGACCGGGCTCTCGCTCTTCGTCAACAAAGACGGCCCGGGCAGTGCAGGCTTGCGGGCGGCCCGGGTCACCGGTCCCGGCCTGCCGCCGCACGGAATCGTGCTGGCCCGCCCAACACCAGAGGTGCCGGGGCAGAACTGGTTGAGCATCCGGCGCAAGGACGGCCTGACGGACCCGGGGGCCACCACCGCCGCCGCTGACCAGGGGTCCGTCTTCCGGCGCCAACGCACCCAGGGCCTCAACGGGGCGGAGGCCACCACCCTCCGGCCGAACCCGAACGCGAGCAACAGCAACAACACCGCCTTTCCGGGTTGGGCGCACCCGGTGGACTACGGCGCCAGCCCGGGGGCGAGCGACTACATCGACTTCTCGCGGCTCGGCACCGGCAGCGCCTACCAGTTCGAGGTCTTCTACGACGGGGAAGCCGCGCCTCGCCACACCCTGACCAAGCGGACGCTGGGTCCCGTGATTCCGGCGACCCGGGCGGCGAGCCTCCAGTGGGTCTCCTTGACCCCGGCGACGCTCAAGTACCTAGACCCTGCGGATCCGCTGGCGGCCGCCCAGCCGTCCATGGACCTCGTTTGGACCGCCAACCCCCTCGCGGAGACGATCCGGTCGGCCGAGGTGTCCACCTTCGGTGGTAGCCAGAGCACCGGCTCGGGCTCGGTGCCGGTCGCTCCCCGCGAAACCAGCGTCGTGGCCGAGCCGAGCGGCACGAGCTTCCAAGCGCTGACCCATGACGGCACCAGTTCCCGGTCGATCCTGCTGCGGTATCGCACCCCCGATGTGAGCAAAAGCTCGGTGTGGCGCTTCAACTGACCCGGAAACGCCGTGAGGCCCTGCGGCGGCGTCCGCCGCCGCAGGGCCTCGGCCGGGCCAGTACGCATCAACCCGACAATAGAGGAGGACCATCATGAAAACCATCATGAAGACCAAGCCTGGAATCTGCTGCGCGGTACTCGGCCTCATCTTCGGCGGCGCCACACTCCCCCCGCGCGTCGCCATCGAGAACTTCCGCACCGTCTCAGGCGTCTGGGCCGGTCACGTGTCCACCCAAAACAATACTACCTCGGTTCGGACCGTCTTCGGCGAAGACGGTACCTACACGTGGACGACGCCCAACGACAAAGGCACCGGGACCATGAAGCTCAGCGACGGGAAGATGAAGCTGGAATCCTCGTCGGGTCGGGTCTCCATCGCGTCGCTTCACGAAGGCCCTGCCGGGAGGCTGCTCCGTCTCGAGTCCGTTGGGATGGATGCTTCGGGTGAGCTCAGGCCGGCCAAGTAGGGCGCCGAAGGATCGGACCCAGGAGGGTCGCTCGGCAGGTCTGTGGTCAGCCGAGCGACCCCGCCGAGCCCGGAAGCAGCCCGGGGGCCTCACCTCTCCTCCCTTGCCGGGAAGCTGCCTTCGCGGCAAGGCCGGTCGGGATCTTCCGGAGGTGAAAGAGTTGGTAGAGACGGGCCGCCCCGCCCCGGTCAGGGGCCGGGTGTGGTTGTGGATGACCGGATGCTTCTGCCCGTAAGGAGAGCCCGACGCCCACCGGGTCCCCGGGAGGCGTCGGGCGGGGGCCGGGGTCGGGTCAGGGCCCGAGTTCGTGGGGGGTTAGGCCTACCTCCTGGGTGGCCCGGATCTTGGTCGTGCACGAGCAGTCGGTCGCGTTGGCCAGGGTCACCCCGGTGGTCACCAGGGGCAACGGGTGGAATCCACGAACGATTTGGAGGTGTCGCCCGGCTCGCCCTGCGCGCCCGCACGAGCCTTCGCTGGAGAGTATCCGAGGGAGTGTGGAATACTCTCCACCAGCCCGATCCTGGGCGTTGGCGGCTCGCCCCGCCCGCCGGGATTCGGGCGGGATGGCAGGCTGATGGGCGGTTGGTACGCACCTTGCTTCCCCGGAAGGCGACCGAAGCAGGAGGTAGGGGATGGTGCAGGGCGGCGCGAAGGGCGAGTTCTATCGGCGGGCGGCCGTGGTGGCGGCCCTGGTGGTGGCGGTGTCGGTGCTCCACTACGTCACCCACACCGACCGGCCGCTTTTGCACGACTTGTACCGCCGGCTGTACTACTTCCCCGTGGGCCTCGCGGCGGTGTGGTTCGGGGTGCGGGGCGGGCTGGTGGCGGCGGTCGCGGTGGCCGCGGCGTACGCGCCCCACATCCTGCTCCACTGGGAGCACCAGAGCCGCGAGGTGGCAAACCAGTTCATGGAGGTGCTGCTGTACCTGGGTTTCGCCTGGGCGGTGGGGCACTTCGCCGACCGGGAGCGGCGCCTACGGGTGCAGTGCCAGGTGGCCGCCGACCGGCTCGACCGCTCCTACCACGAACTAAAAGAGCAGGCCGATCAGATCCTGGGCATCGAGGAGCAGCTCCGGCGGGCCGACCGGCTGTCGGCCATCGGCCAGCTCGCCGCCGGCATGACCCACGAGATCCGCAATCCCCTGGGCGCCATCAAGGGCACCGCCGAGATCCTCAAGGACGATTTCCCGCCGGGGCACCCCAAGGCCGAGTTCCTCCAGATCCTGGTCCGGGAGACCGACCGGCTCAACCGGGTGGTGGAGGACTTCCTGGGGTACTCGCGCCAGGGCGCCGAGGAGCCGGGGGCCGGCGGCGCCGACCTGGGGACCCTGGCAGGGGAGACCGCAGCGCTCCTGGATGCCCAGGCCCGCAAGGGCGGGGTGGCGGTGGACCTCGGTGTGCCCGGGGAGCTGCGGGTGCGGGGGGCGCCGGACCAGCTCAAACAGGTGATCTTGAACCTGCTCCTCAACGCCGTGCAGGCGACCCCCCGGGGCCGCCGGGTGCGGGTGTCGGGGGAGCGCCGCCCGGGCAAGGTGCCGGGCGCCGAGTACCGGGAGGTAGAAGGGGAGTTGGGGGTGCTGACCGTGGAGGACGAGGGGCTCGGCATCCCCCCCGGGGACCTGGCCCGGGTCTTCGACCCCTTCTTCACCACCAAGGAAGAGGGCACCGGCCTGGGCCTCGCCATCAGCCGGCGCATCGTCGAAGCCCACGGCGGCCGCCTGGAAGCCGAGAACCGCCCCGAGGGCGGCGCCCGGTTCACCCTGACGCTCCCCCTGGCCCCTAGCCCCTAGCCCCCGCGGAGTCCCCATGGCCAAAGTCCTGGTAGTCGACGACGATGCGAGCCTGCGCCGGATCCTGGAGTACAACCTGGCCGAGGAGGGGCACGGGGTGGCCGTGGCCGGGAGCGGCGAGGAGGCCCTGGGGCTCCTGCAGAAGGGGCGCTTCGACTTGGTGCTCACCGACATCAAGATGCCGGGCATGGACGGCATGGATCTCTTGCGGCGAATCAAGGCTGTAGCGCCCGACACCCAGGTGATCGTGCTCACCGCCTTTGGCACCATCGAGATGGCGGTCGAGGCGATGAAGGCCGGGGCGTTTGAGTACCTCACCAAGCCCTTCAACCGCGACGAGCTCAAGCTCACGGCCCGCAAGGCCCTGCGCATCAAGCACCTCGAAGCGGACAACGTGCGCCTCCAAAAGGAGGTGACCAAGAAGTACGGCTTCGAGAACATCGTCGGCGACTCGCCCCAGATGCAGCGGGTGTTCCGGCTGATCGAGAAGGTGGCCGACACCGACGCGGCGGTCCTGATCACCGGGGAGAGCGGCACCGGCAAGGAGCTGGTGGCCCGGGCCCTGCACTACCGCAGCTCCCGGGCCCGGCGCGCCTTCGTGGCGGTGAACTGCGCGGCCATCCCCCGGGAACTTCTGGAGAGCGAACTCTTCGGCCACGTCAAGGGCGCCTTCACCGGGGCCATCCGGGATCGGGCCGGCAAGTTCGAGGAGGCCCACGGCGGCACCCTGTTCCTGGACGAGATCGGCGACCTGCCGGTGGAGCTCCAGGCCAAGATCCTCCGGGCGCTCCAGGAGAAGGAGGTGACCCCGGTCGGCGCCAACCAGCGGATCGAGGTGGACGTGCGGATCGTGGCGGCGACCAACCGGGACCTGGAGGGGGAGATCGAGGGGGGGCGCTTCCGGGAGGACCTGTACTACCGCCTGGCGGTGGTGCCGGTCCACCTGCCGAGCCTGCGGGAGCGCCCCGAGGATGTGGAGCTGCTCCTGGCCCACTTCTTGAAAGCCCTGGCGCCCGGGGAGCCGGTGACGGTGACCCCCGAGGCGCTCGCCGTCCTCAAGCGCTACCCGTGGAAGGGCAACGTGCGGGAGCTAGAGAACACGGTGGAGCGGCTGTTGATCCTGCGGGACGGGGACCGGATCGGGGTGGAGGACCTGCCGGAGAAGCTCCGCCGTCCCCCCCTGGAGGGAGCCGTCGGCGGCTTCACCTTCGTCCTCCCCCCCGAAGGGGTGGGCCTGGAGGAGGCGGAGAAGGCCCTCATCGAGGCGGCGCTAGAGCGCGTGGGCTGGAACCAGAGCCGGGCCGCCCAGCTCCTGCGGGTGCCGCGGCACATCCTCTTGTACCGCATGGAGAAGTTCGGGATCCCCAAGAAGCCCCCGGAGTGACGGCTCAAGCCGACGGGGCCGGTTGACGATAGGTGTCCAAGGGCTTATCCTAGACCAGAATCTGTACCGGGAGAGTAATGTTTTGAGACCCTCGCCGTTTCGCCGCCTCTTCGCCGCCGTCCTCGCCCTGGGCTTCGCCCTAGTGGGGGCGGTGCCGGTGCTGGCCGCGTGCGGCGGCCGGTGCTGCGGCTCGGCCCGGGCGCCCGACCGCCAGGCGGTGCTCGCCGCGCCCCACACCTGTTGCTGCGGGGCGGTTCGGCCCTGCGACCTGGAGCAGGCCAAGGAGCCCCGCCTCCCCGAGGCGGCCGCCTCCGCCGCGCCCTCGTTCCCCGCGCCCGTCGGCGGCGCCG
>JBBIIA010000087.1:0-17327 GCA_037446775.1 Deltaproteobacteria bacterium | reverse complement strand
ATCGCATGCCACGACAGCCGCGTACCGGTTGGGATTTATGCGCGATTGCCCTGTGGGTCACCGTCTGGGCGCTTGACACCGGCGCCGGGCTCGTGGTAACCACCCATCCACCGCCTGGATCTGGCTTGGCTGGACCGGGACGGGGAGTGGACTAGCCGAGGGCGCCGCGGGTCGCGGGCGCTCGGTTGCGTCTCGTCGCTGTCCCCTACCGCACGGTAGGTTCGCGCGTCCCCGGTCCGACCGGCGGGCGCGCGTTTCGTTTTTGGCGGTTGAGGGTGGTTCATGGTGACGATCGAGACGGTTGCCGAAGTTCGCGAGGCGTCGCGGGCGGCTCGCCGGGTCGGCCAGCGGGTCGGCGTGGTGCCTACCATGGGTTTTCTCCACGAGGGGCACCTGGCCCTGGTGCGGCGGGCCCGGGAGCTCGCCGACTGGGTGGTGGTGACGGTGTTCGTCAACCCGACCCAGTTCGGGCCCACCGAGGACCTGGCGCGTTACCCCCGGGACCTCCCCCGGGACCTGGCGCTGTGCCGGGGGGCGGGGGCGGACGCGGTGTTTGCCCCCGCCGTCAGCGAGATCTACCCGGCCGGGGGCCAGACCACCGTGGAGGTGGGCGCCCTGGCCGAGCCCTTGTGCGGGGCCCGGCGGCCGGGCCACTTCCGGGGGGTGGCGACGGTGGTCGCGAAGCTCTTCGCCATCGTCGAGCCCGACGTGGCCGTCTTTGGCGAGAAGGACTACCAGCAGCTCCAGGTGGTGCGGCGCATGGTGGAGGATCTGCGCTTCGGGGTGGAAGTCGTCGGGTTCCCCACGGTGCGGGCCGCCGACGGCCTCGCCCTATCGAGCCGGAACGCCTACCTGGCCCCGGCCGAACGGGAACAGGCCCTGGCCCTCTCCCGGGCCCTGGCCGAGGCCGAGGCCCTGGTGGCCGAGGGGGAAGACCGCCCCGGGGCGGTGGAGGCGGCTGCCCTGGCGCGCCTCTCCGCGGCCGGGGTGCGGGTGGACTACGCCGAGGTGCGCCACCCCGAGACCCTGGAGCGGGTCGAGCGGATCTCTCCCCGGGCCGTCCTGGCCGTGGCGGGCTTCGTGGGGACGACGCGACTGATCGACAACCGGGTACTGACGGCCCCGGCCGCCTGACGGGGGAAGAGGAGCAGAGGGACATGGTTCGTTGCATGCTCAAAGGCAAGATCCACCGGGCGACGGTGACCGGCGCCGATCTCCACTACGAGGGGAGCATCACGGTGGATCCCGTGCTTCTGGAGGCCGCCGACATCCTGCCCTTCGAGGAGGTGCGGATCTACAACATCACCAACGGGGAGCGCTTCGAGACCTACGCCATCCCCGGGGAAGCGGGCTCGGGGGAGGTGCGGATCAACGGCGCGGCGGCCCACAAGGCGTCGACCGGGGACCTGGTGATCATCGCCTGTTTCGGCTTCGCCGAGGCGGCGGAGCTGCACACCTGGCAGCCGAGCTTGGTGTACGTGGACGCCGCCAACCGCATCGCCTTGAGGAAGGCTGCCTGATTGGAGCTCCTCGCGGCCGAGTGGCTGGTGCCCGTCGATGGCCCCCCCGTGGCAGGGGGGGCCATCGTCCATTGGGGGGGCAAGGTGCGGGCGACCGGGTCGGCGGCGGACCTCCGCCGGGCGTGGCCGGGGGCCCGGCGCCGGGAGCTGCCGGGCTGCGCCCTCTTGCCCGCCCTGGTCAACGCCCACACCCACCTGGAGCTGACGGACCTCGGGGCACCCCCCCCGGGGGGGGACTTCGTGGGGTGGATCCTGGAGGTCATCCGGCGCAAGCGGGCGGCGGCGCCGGAGCGCTGGGGCGACGCCGTTCGGGCGGGGGCCGGGAGGTGTCTGGCGGCAGGGCAGGGGACGGTCGCCGACGTGGTGAGCGAGCCGGGGGCCGCCGAGGCCTACCCCCCGGCGGGGCAGGGGCCGGCCGTGCGGGCGTTTGCCGAGGTGATTGCGGCCCACGCCGCCGCCCTCGGGCCGGCCCTGGAGCGGGCCCGGCGCACGGCTGCCGCCGCGGGTTCCGGCTGGGCGGGGGCGTCGCCCCACGCCCCCTACACGGCGTCGGCGGCGGCGTACCGGAGCTGCGACGAGCTGGCCCGGGCCGGCTTGTGGATGACCCATCTGGCCGAGAGCCCCGCCGAGCTCGAGTTTTGTCTCGCCGGCACCGGGGCGGTGCCCGAACGGCTGTATGCGACCCTCGGGCTTTCGCCCCCGCCCGCGCCGGGGTGCCACCCGGCGGCCTGGCTCGACCGCCTCGGGGTCTTGGGAGGGCGGGCGGTGCTGATCCACTGCGTCCACCTCGGGGAGCCTGAGGTAGCTCTGATCGCCCGGCGGGGAGCTCGAGTGGTCCTGTGCCCCTGCAGCAACCGCCACCTGGGGGTGGGGCGGGCTCCCGGCCGAGCCCTGCGGGCGGCCGGGGTGCCCCTGGGGCTCGGTACCGACAGCGCCCTCTCCGGGGGCGATCTAGACCTCTGGGGCGAGGTGGTGGCCGCGGTGGAGGACTACGGTTGGACCCCCGCCGAGGCGGTGGAGGCGGCCACCCGGGGCGGCGCCGCCGTCCTGGGTCTAGTCGACCGGGGCACCTTCGCGCCGGGCCAGCGGGCTGATATACTCGCCGTCACCCTCTCCCCGGGCCGGGAGCCGTGGGAGCGCCTCCTGGCGGCTCCCCGCCCCGCGGCCCTGTGGCTCGGCGGCGTGCCGGTGCTGGGACGAGAGCTGGTCGTCGGCAATCCCCACCCCTGACGGGAGACTCCCTCGTGGCCATCCTCGGGCGCCTCGGGCGCCACCTCCGCGACCGCGCCCGCAAGCACTTCTTGACCGGGCTTTTGGTCATCGTCCCCCTCGGCCTCACCTACTACGTGGTGGCGGCCATCGTCAACCAGATGGACCGGGTCATGGCCCTGGTGCCCCCCTGGGCCCATCCCGACACCTACCTGCCCTTCCGCATCCCGGGCCTCGGGGTGATCGTCACCCTCCTCATCATCCAGGTGGTGGGGTTTCTCGGCGCCAACCTGTTCGGGCGCTCCATCGTCAAGGCCTACGAACGGGTGCTGGGGCAGATCCCGGTGGTGCGCACCTTGTACGTGGCCACCAAGCAGCTCTTGGAGCAACTGCTCTCGGCGGATTCCGACCGGTTTCGGCGGGTCGTGCTGGTGGAATACCCGCGCAAGGGGATCTACAGCCTGGGGTTCGTCACCGGGGTGACCAGGGGGGAGGTCCAGGAGAAGACCGCGGGGCGGGTGATTAACGTCTTCCTGCCCACGACGCCGAACCCGACCTCGGGCTTCTACCTGCTGGTGCCCGAGCGGGACGCTGTGCCTCTGGAGATCTCCGTGGAGCAGGCCTTCAAGATGATCATGAGCGCGGGCATGGTGGGCAACGAGACCAACAAAACAGGGGCCCGCCCCGCCGCGGCGGAACGGGCCCCTGGGATCCGACCCGAAGAGGTCTAGCGCTTGCCCGCGGCTCGCTTGCTCGCCTTGAGCGGGTTGAGCATCTTCTGGACCTTTTCCTCTTCGATCTTGATGTGGGTGGCCATGTTGCACAAGCCGAGGTTCCACTGCTTCTCGGGCACCGGATAGGAGGAGCAGAACTTGCCGGTGGCCCACTCTTCGGTGCGGGCGCACCCTTCGCACTTCTCGGCGATCGGACGGCACTGGCCGCCGGGGAAGGAGCAGCCCCGCTCGGCCCAGAAGAAGCAGTCTTTCTGGGGCTTAATGGTCTGGCACAGCATGTCGGTCGACCTCCTCGTGGACGGCCCGCAGGGCCGCTGGATGGTAGCAAGTGCAACACCATAGCGTGGATGCGCCGGAGGTGTCAATCCCCGAGCGGGTTTGCGGGGTCCTGGAGGAGGCCGGACTCACCGGCGCAGGCCTTTTGGTGGCGCTGTCGGGGGGGTTAGACTCGGTGTGCCTGGTGCGGTTGCTGGCCGAGGCGACGGTCGGCGCCGCCCGCCTCGAGGTCGCCCATGTAGACCACGGGGCGCGGGCGGACTCCGACCGGGACGCGGCCTTCTGCCGGGAACTCGCCGAGGAGCTCGGCTTGCGCTTCCACGGCGAACGCCTGGCGCCGGGGGCCCTGGCCGGGCGGGGCGGGTTTCAAGCCGAGGCCCGGCGCCACCGGCGCCGGTTCCTGGAGGCGGTAGCGGCGGCGCGGGGCTTGGGGGCCGTGGCTCTCGGGCACCACCGGGATGATCAGGTGGAGACCGTGCTCCTGCGCCTGGCCCGGGGGACCGGCCCCCGGGGGGTAGTCGGCATGGTGCCCTGGGCTCCTCCCTACCTTCGCCCCCTCCTGGCGGTGGGGCGCCGGGACCTGGAGGCCCTGGCGGTGGCCCGGGGCTGGCGGTGGCGGGAGGATCCGTCGAACCAAGGGGTGGCGTACGCCCGAAACCGGGTGCGCCACCACCTCCTGCCGCTCCTGGAGGCGGTCCACCCGGGCGCCCGGGAGGCGATTCTGCGCCACGCCCGGCTGGCGGCCGAGGACGACCGGGCCTTGACCGGCGTGGCGCGCCGGTTTCTCGCCGAGGCGGGGAGCCCGGAGCCGGACGGGCTACGCTTCTCGGCGGCGGCGCTGGAGGCCCAGGACCCTGCGGTGCGCCGTCGGGTGCTCCTGGCGGCGTGGAGCGGGGTGGGGGGAGATCCCGGGGCCCTGGACAGCGCCCACCTGGACACGGTGTCCGTCCTCCTCGGCCCGGGTCGGGCCCACCGCCGGGCCCCGGTGCCGGGGCCCGGCGCCTTCGTCCGCAGCTACCAGGACCTGTGGGTGCTGGCTCCCGGGGCTCTGGAGTCCCCCGCGGTGTCGGTCGCGCTGCCCGCCCCTGGTCGGGTGGCGGCGGGGAGCCTCGGGGCAGTCACCTGGGGCCCGGTGCCGCCCCCGGGGGGCGCCGCCGTCGGCGTGCCCCGGGGCCGGGGCGAGGGGGGGATCTTTGTGCGGACCTGGCAGCCCGGGGACCGCCTGGTGCTGAGCTCGAGGAAGGCGGTCAAAATCAAGGACCTCCTCCTCGACGCCCGGGTGCCCCGGTGGCGCCGCCGCCGCGCCCTCCTGGTGGGCGATGCCCGGGGCCCCTTGGGGCTGCTGGCCCCCGGGCGGGCGTGGGGGCCCGAAGAGGGCTCGGCCGGCTGGGTGTGGGCGGCACCCTAGGGGACCTTCGAGGGGTCGGAGCCCCGGGAAACGGGGGGCTTGGACAGGATGACAGGATGTTCAGGATGGTGTGGCCGCAGAGCCCAATCGACGGCCGAGTCCAACTCATCCTGTCCATCCTGTTATCCTGTCAAAAGATCTCCCCAGCGGGCCTCCACAGCCCGGGGCGAGGCCCCGCCGAGGCTCGGCCCGCTGGAATCGAGTTGTTGCCCCCGGAAGCCTTGTGATACCTATTGGGGTTCCCGAAACGTGAACCTGTGTGCTGTCCCCGGTCAGGAGATTCCCCGATGCCCGTGACGTCGAGGCCGATGAAGCCGTTCTTCCGCAACCTGGCCCTGTGGCTGTTGATCCTGCTCATCCTCATGCTGGTGTTTCAACTCTTCCCGGGCAACGAGCCGCTCCGGCAGCCGATCGCCTACTCGGACTTTCTGGAGGCCGCCGAGGGGGGCCGGGTGGGGGAGGTGACGATCCAGGGCCGGGACGTGTACGGCCTGTACACCGATCGCACCGCCTTCAAGACCTTCAGCCCCGAGGACCCGGACCTGGTGCGCACCCTGCGCCAGCACGGGGTGTCGATCGTCGCCAAACCGGACCGGGAGTCCCCCTGGTACATGACGATCCTCATCTCCTGGTTCCCCATGCTCCTGTTGATCGGGGTGTGGATCTTCTTCATGCGCCAGATGCAGGGCGGCGGGGGCAAGGCCATGAGCTTCGGCAAGAGCCGGGCCCGGCTCCTCACCCCCGACGACCGCAAGGTGTCCTTTGCCGACGTGGCGGGCATCGAGGAAGCCAAGGACGAGGTCGAGGAGATCATCGACTTCCTCAAGAATCCCAAGAAGTTCACTAAGCTCGGCGGCCGTATTCCCAAGGGGGTGCTCCTGATGGGCCCCCCGGGCACCGGCAAGACGCTCTTGGCCCGGGCCATCGCCGGGGAGGCCGGGGTGCCCTTCTTCTCGATTTCCGGCTCGGACTTCGTGGAGATGTTCGTCGGGGTGGGGGCGAGCCGGGTCCGGGACCTCTTCGTCCAGGGCAAGAAGAACGCCCCCTGCATCATCTTCATCGACGAGATCGACGCCGTGGGGCGCCACCGGGGCGCCGGGCTCGGGGGCGGCCACGACGAGCGGGAGCAGACCTTAAACCAGCTCCTGGTGGAGATGGACGGGTTCGAGTCCGCCGACGGCGTCATCCTGGTGGCGGCGACCAACCGCCCGGACGTCCTCGACCCGGCCCTTCTGCGCCCCGGGCGGTTCGATCGGCAGATCGTCATCGCCCGGCCCGACGTCAAGGGCCGGGAGGGGATCTTGAAGGTCCACGTGAAGGACGTCCCCACGGCCCCCGACGTGGACCTGACGGTCCTGTCCCGGGGGACCCCGGGGTTTAGCGGGGCGGATTTGGAGAACCTGGTGAACGAAGCCGCCCTGGCGGCGGCCCGCGCCGACAAGGAGCGGGTGGACATGGGGGACTTCGAGAAGGCGAAGGACAAGGTGATGATGGGGGCGGAGCGCCGTAGCCTCGTCCTCACCGAGGACGAGCGCCGCATGACCGCCTATCATGAGGGGGGCCACGCCCTGGTGGCCATGCGCCTGCCCGGCGCCGACCCCATCTACAAGGTCTCGATCATCCCCCGGGGCCGTGCCCTTGGGGTGACCCAGCAGCTCCCCATCGACGAGCGCCACACCTACAGCCGCGACTACCTGGTGGACCGCATCGCGGTGCTCCTGGGGGGGCGCGCCGCCGAGGAGATCTGTCTGGGGCGCCTCACCACCGGGGCCGGGGACGACATCCAGAAGGCCACCGATCTCGCCCGCCGCATGGTGTGCAAGTGGGGCATGAGCGACCGGCTCGGGCCGCTCACCTTCGGGCGGGAGGAGGAGCAGGTCTTCCTCGGCAAGGAGATCTCGTCCCACAAGGACTACAGCGAGAGCACCGCGGTGGAGATCGACGAGGAGGTGCGGGAGATCGTCCGCTCCAACCTGGAGCGGGCCAAGAAGATCGTGCGGGACGACCGCGAGGCCCTGGAGCGGGTGACCGAGGCGCTCCTAGTGCGCGAGGTGCTCGGGGGCGAGGAGCTCGCGGCGCTCCTGGGGGGGGCGGAGGCGGCGCCGCCCCCGGAGCCCGACGGGCGCCAGCGCGAGCTCAACTTCGGGCGTCCCGGAGCGTGACCGTGGGCTTCGGGCTCCGGGTCCTCGACCTGGCGCGGCGGGACCGGGCCGAGGCGGAGCTGCGCCGGGTGGGAGCCGACCCCGCGGGGGTGGCGAAGATGCGGGACAAGGCCGCTACCGTCGCCCTCAAGGCCCACGGGCTGCGGAGCCCCGGGGCCAACATCTTGAAGCAGGAGATGCTCTCCCTGGGGGGCGAGGTCGCCGTCGCTCGGGGGGTCGTCACCGGCGCCGCCGAGCCGAGCGACGTCGTGATCCTCGGCACTCGCAAGCAGCTCCTGGCCCTCGCCCGCAAGCTGCGCCCCCAGCCCTTTGGCTTGCGGGCCCTGGGCCAGGAGATCGAGGCGGCTCTCGCCCCTCGGGTCCACGAGCTCTCCTGGGCGGGGGGTGTCCTTCGCCTCTCCGAGCGCCCCCACGTCATGGGCATCCTCAACGTCACCCCCGACTCCTTCTCCGACGGGGGTACCTTCCTCGATCCCCAGGCGGCCCTGGACCGGGCCGTGGCCATGGTGGAAGAGGGCGCCGACCTGATCGACGTGGGGGGCGAGTCCACCCGGCCCGGCTCCCGGGGGGTTTCGGTCGAGGAGGAGCTCGCCCGGGTGATCCCGGTGGTCGAGGCCCTGGCCCCGCGCCTCGGCGTCCCCCTCTCGGTGGATACCGCCAAGGCGGCGGTGGCTGAGCGGGCGGTGGGGGCGGGGGCGGCGATCGTCAACGACGTGAGCGGTCTCACCGCCGATCCCGGGATGGCGGGGACGGTGGCGGCCGCCGGCTGCGCGCTGGTGGTGATGCACCTGCGCGGCACGCCCCAGACCATGCAAGCTGACACCACCTACGGGGACCTGCTGGCGGAGGTCTGGGCCGGGCTCGCCGCGAGCGTGGAGCGCGCCGAAGCCGCTGGGGTGCCCCGGGAGCGGGTGGTCGTCGACCCGGGGATCGGGTTCGGCAAGAACCCCCAGGGGAGCCTGGCGCTCCTGGGGCGCCTCGGGGAGTTCGCCACCCTCGGCTGCCCGCTCCTCATCGGGGCGAGCCGCAAGTCCTTCATCGGCGCCACCGTCGGGGGCGAAGGCCCCCAGGACCGCCTGGAGGGTTCCCTGGCCGCCGCCGTGGTGGCCCTGGGGCAGGGAGCCCAGCTCTTCCGGGTCCACGACGTCCGCGCCACCCGCCGGGCCCTCGACCTCGCCTGGGCTGCCTTGAGGGCCGGAGGGGGGTGACGGCATGGACTTCCTGGCCGGGCTCCGGGTGTGGGATCTGGTGGACGTCCTGTTGGTCGCCTTCGTCATCTATCGGCTCCTGCTCCTGGTGAAGGGCACCCGGGCCCTCCAGATGCTGGTCGGCCTCGCCTTCCTGGTCATCGCCTACGTGGTCAGCCAGGTCTTCGAGCTCTTCACCCTCCACTGGCTCCTCAACGCCTTCCTGTCGTCGATCATCCTGGTGGTGGTGGTGCTCTTTCAAAACGAGATCCGGCGCGCCCTGGCCCAGGTGGGGGTGAACCCCTTCGGCGCCGTCCGCGAGGTGACCGGATCTAGCGCCCAGGCGGTGGAAGAGCTGATGAAGGCCTCGGTGAGCCTCGCCAACAAGAAGATCGGCGCGCTGATCGTCCTCCAGCGCGACACCGAACTGCGGGATTACGTGGAAGGGGGGGTGCGCCTCGACGCCGCCCTCACCAAGGAGCTGCTCCAGTCGGTGTTCATCCCTTACTCCCCCGTCCACGACGGGGCGGTGCTGGTGGCCGGGGGCCGGGTCCAGTGGGCCGGCTGCTTCCTGCCCCTGACCACCCGGCCCGACGTGGACAAGGAGTTGGGCACCCGGCATCGGGCCGCCCTGGGGCTGACCGAGGAGACCGACGCCGTGGTGATCGTGGTGAGCGAGGAGACCGGGGGGGTTTCGGTGGTCCTCAACGGCCGCATCACCCGCAACCTCGACGGCGCGAGCTTGCGCCGGGTGCTCTTGAACCTCTTCCCGGCGGAGGGGGAGGGGGAGGGTCGCCGGGGTCGGCGACCCCGGGGGCGAGGCAAGCCGGTTCGTAAGGAGCGGGAGGCGTGACCCGGGTCGGCCTGCGGGCGATGCTCGCCGAGAACTGGGGCCTCAAGGTCGTCAGCCTGGCCCTGTCGGTGACCCTGTGGCTCTTCGTGATGGGCGAGAAGAGCAGCGAGGTGACCCTCTCGGCGCCCCTGGAACTCACCCGGGTGCCGTCCAACCTGGTGCTCGTGAGCCCGGTGCCTCCGTCCGTCCGCGTGCGCTTGAACGGACCGAGCCCGCTGCTGGCCACGGTCAGTCCCCAGCGGCTGACGGTGCGGCTCGACCTCGACGGGATGCAGCCCGGCATCAGTGCCTTTGAGATCCTCCCGGCTCGCCTCGATCTGCCCCGGGGGGTCGAGGTCACCTACCTCTCCCCCTCGGTGATCACCCTGGAAGCCGATCAGAAGGTCCGCCGCACGGTCCCCCTGCGGGCGCGCACCCGGGGGAGCCTGGCGGACGGTTTTGGCCTGGTGGAGGCGCGGGTCGAGCCGCCGACCATCGAGGTCGAGGGGGCGGAGCGCTCGCTCCGGCAGCTCGAGGAGATCCGCACCGAGGTGGTGGACATCAGCGGCTTGGAGGGAGGGGTGGTCCGCCCGGTCGAACTCGCCTTCCCCGACCCCTCGGTGCGAGCCGTGGAGCGGCGCCCGGTGCGGGTCGAGGTGGTGGTCCGGGAAGTGCGCGCCGAGAGCGCGTTTTTGGGGCTCCCGGTGGAGCCCCCCGGGCCGGGGTGGCAGGTCCTCCCCGGGGTGGTGGACGTGACCGTGGAGGGGAGCGTGCGCACCCTCGCTCGGCTCCAGGCGACCGACGTGAGCGCCGGGGTGGAGCCCGTGGGGGACGGGGCGCCCAAGGCGCCGGTGCGGGTGGTGGTGCGGGTGCCCCCGGGGGTGAACCTCAAGGGAGTCGAACCGAATCTCGTGCAACTCGTGGCGCCGGGGGCGACTCCCCCGGGGCCGAAACGGGCCCCGGTACGCCGGGGCGGGGAGGAGTGATCGTGGTGGAGGGGCGCAAGCTCTTTGGGACGGACGGCATTCGCGGGGTGGCCAACGTGGACCCCATGACCACGGAGATGATGGTCAAGGTGGGGCGGGCCGCCGCCCACGTCTTCAAGGCCCGGAGCAAGGGGCGGCACCGCATCGTCATCGGCAAGGATACCCGGCTGTCGGGCTACATGATCGAGAACGCCCTCGCCTCGGGCATCTGCTCCCTGGGGGTCGACATCCTCCTGGTGGGGCCCCTGCCGACTCCCGGGATCGCCTTCATCACCTCGAGCATGCGGGCGGACGCCGGGGTGGTCATCAGCGCCTCCCACAACCCGTTTCAAGACAACGGGGTCAAGTTCTTCAACCGGGACGGCTTCAAGCTCCCGGACGAGGTGGAGGCGGCCATCGAGGGGCTGATCTACAACGGCGAGATCGAAGGCGTACGCCCCACCGCCGGCGAGGTGGGCCGGGCCTTCCGCATCGACGACGCCGTCGGCCGCTACATCGTCTACTTGAAGCACACCTTCCCCTCCCACCTCACCCTCGAAGGGGTGAAGATGGTGGTGGACTGCGCCCACGGCGCGGCCTACCGGGTCGCACCGGCGGTCTTTGAAGAGCTCGGGGCCGAGGTGGTGCGGCTCGGCGTAACCCCCAACGGCACCAACATCAACGCCGGCTGCGGCAGCCTGTACCCGGCCGAGATGGCCCGGGTGGTGCGGGAGACCGGGGCCCAGATCGGCATCGCCCTGGATGGGGACGCGGACCGGGTGATCGTGGTCGACGAGACCGGGGCGGAAGTGGACGGCGACCACATCATGGCGATCTGCGCCCGGGAGCTGGCCCGTCAGGGGCGGCTCGCGGGGCGCACGGTGGTGGCCACGGTGATGAGCAACCTCGGTTTGGAGCGCTCCCTCGGGGAGGTCGGGGTGAGGCTGGAGCGGACCCAGGTGGGGGACCGCTACGTGGTGGAGTGCATGCGGTCCCGGGGGTACAACTTCGGCGGCGAACAGTCGGGCCACCTGGTCTTCCTCGACCACGGGACCACCGGGGACGGGGTGATGGCGGCCCTGCAACTCCTCGCGGTGATGGTGGAGCAGGGCAAGCCCCTCTCGGCCCTCTCCCGGGTGATGGAGGCGGTGCCCCAGGTGCTCCAAAACGTCCGGGTCCGGGCCCGGGTGCCCCTGGAGACCGCGCCAAAGGTGCAAGCGGCGATCGCCGAGGTCGAGCGCGACCTCGGCACCGCGGGCCGGGTGCTGGTGCGCTACTCGGGCACCGAAGCCAAACTGCGGGTGATGGTGGAAGGAGACGGCGAAGACACGATCGCCGCGATGGCGAACCGCATCTGCGAGGTGGTAAAGGAAGAGCTAGGGGGAGAATAGGAGAGCGGCTTTTCATAGGTCCCATAGGTCCCATCGGTCCTATGAGACCGATAGGACTCATAGGACCGATAGGACCCATAGGACCCCAAGGACCCAAAGGCCAACCCCGGAGGCCCCATGATTCGACTCGGCGTCAACATCGACCACGTGGCGACGGTTCGCCAGGCCCGGCGCAGCGCGGAGCCCGACCCGGTGTGGGCCGCCGTTTTGGCCGAGCTCGGCGGGGCCGACCAGATCACCCTGCACCTCCGGGAGGACCGGCGCCACATCCAGGACCACGACCTCGCCCGGATGATGGCGGTGGCGAAGGTGCCGGTGAACCTGGAGGCGGCGGTCACCGAGGAGATGCTCGCCATCGCCGTGGCCCACCGGCCCCACGCGGTGACCCTGGTGCCCGAGCGGCGGGAAGAAGTGACCACCGAAGGGGGCCTGGACGTGGCGGGGCAAGCCGCCGCCGTGGCGAGCGCCGTGGCGCGGCTGGCGGCCGCCGGCATCCGCCCCTGCGTCTTCGTGGACCCCGACCCGGCCCAGCTCGAGGCCTCGGCCCGGGCGGGGGCACGGGCCGTAGAGCTCCACACCGGCACCTACTGCGAGGCGTGGGGGACGGCCGGGGCCGAGGCCGAGCTGGCGCGCCTGCGGTCGGCGGCGACCCTCGGCCGTAGCCTGGGCGTCGCGGTCCACGCCGGCCACGGCTTGAACCTGCGCAACGTGGGGCCGGTGGCGCGCCTCCCGGAGGTGGAGGAGCTCAACATCGGCCACGCCCTGGTGGGCCGGGCCCTCTTCGTGGGTTTCACCGCCGCCGTGGCCGAGATGAAGGCCGCGGTGGCGCGGGGGGAGGCGGAGCGGTGATCCTCGGCCTCGGGCTGGATCTCGTCGAGGTCGCCCGCATCCGGCGCCTCCGGGAGGTGCGCGGGGAGCGCTTCCTACGGCGGGTCTTCACCGAGGCGGAGTTGGCCGCCTGCCTGGGGCGGCGGCTGCCCGATCCGGGCCTGGCGGCCCGGTTTGCCGCCAAGGAGGCAGGCATGAAGGCGCTCGGCACCGGCTGGGGCCAGGGGGTGGGGTGGCAGGACCTGGCCGTGGCGGGGGACGGGGAGGGGCCGCCGCGCCTCGGCTTGACCGGGGGGGCCCGGAGGGTGGCCGACCGCCTGGGGGTCACCCGGGTTCACCTGACCCTGACCCACGACGCCGGGATAGCCGGGGCCGTGGTGGTACTGGAGGGGCCGTGATTCCACTGCTTACCGCCGCGGAGATGGGCGCCCTCGATCGCTACGCCATCGAGGTGGTGGGGGTGCCCGGGGTCGTCCTCATGGAGACCGCGGGCCGGGGAGTGCTCGCCCACCTCTGGGCCCGCTACGAGGGAAGGGCGCGGCGGGGGCCGGTGGCCGTGGTGTGCGGGCGGGGCAACAACGGCGGCGACGGCTTGGTGGTGGCCCGGGGCCTCGCCGACCGCGGCGTCGCGGTGCAGGCGTACCTTCTTGGGACCCGGGGGGCGGTGCGCGGGGAAGCGGCGGTGCATCTGGGGGCCTACGTGGGGGGGGGCGGCTCCCTGGTGGAGGTTGACGACGCCTTCCCCCTGGGAGACGCCCTCTCCCGGGCCGCCCTGGTGGTGGACGCGGTGGTGGGCACGGGCCTGGCCGAGGACCTCCGGGGCCTCGCCGCCCGGGCGGTGGCCGCCCTCAACGGGGCGACCGCGCCGGTGGTGAGCGTGGACCTCCCCTCGGGGGTTTGCGCGGACTCGGGGCGGTGCCGAGGGGAGGCGGTTCGGGCCGAACTGACCGTCACCTTCGGGTGGCCCAAGCGGGGACACTACCTCTACCCGGGGGCGGCCCACGTAGGCCGCGTCGCGGTGGTGGAGATCGGGATTCCTCCCCGGGCCCTGGGGACGGTGGCGCCGGGTCTGTGGGGACTGGAGGCCACCGACCTCCTGGGCCAGCTCGGGCGCCCCGCCGACGGCCACAAGGGGACCTTCGGCCATGTGGTGGTGTTGGGCGGGAGCCCGGGCCAGGCGGGGGCCCCCGGCCTCGCTGCCTGGGGTGCCTTGCGCAGCGGCGCCGGCCTCGCCACCGTGGTCGGCCCCCTGGGGCCCGGGGGGACCGCCCGCCTGCCCCTGGAGGTGATGACCGAGCCCCTGCCCGGCGACGCCTGGGGCCCGGGGGTGGCTGCCCTGGCCCGGCGGGGGACCGCCCTGGTGATCGGCCCCGGCCTCGGCACCGGGCCCGGCGCCCGAGAGGCCGTGGAGGCCCTCCTCGGGGAAGCCGGTGCCCCCGCGGTCCTCGACGCCGACGCGTTGAATCTGCTGGCCGCCGACCCGGCCGGGTGGAGCCGCCGACGACGGGCCGCCGTGCTCACCCCCCACCCCGGGGAGGCCGCCCGCCTCCTGGGGACGAACGTGGGCGCGGTGCAGGCGGACCGGGTGGGGGCGGTGCGCGCCCTCGCCGAGCGGTTCGGCTGCGTGGCCGTGCTCAAGGGGGCGGGGACCCTGGTGGCCGAACCGGGGAGCCCGGTGTGGCTCGTCCCCCTGGGGAACCCGGGGATGGCCACCGCCGGGACCGGCGACGTCCTGGCCGGGGTGGTGGGCGCCCTCCTCGGGCGCGGCCTCTCCCCCCTGGAGGGAGCCCGCCTCGGGGCGTATGCCCACGCCCGGGCTGGGGACCTCGCCGCTGCCGCCCGAGGCCAGGACGGGCTCACCGCTTCCGATCTGCTCGATCACCTGCCCGCGGCTCTGGCCGAGCTCGGGCCCCCTTCACCCACGGAGACGCCATGACCAGGACTGCCCGCGACCTCATGACCCGGGAGGTGTTTACCGTGACCGAGGCCACCTCCCTCCAGGAACTCGCCCAGGCCTTCGGGGAGAAGCGGGTGGGGGGCTTCCCGGTGGTCGATGGGGACGGGCGGGTGGTGGGGGTAGTGACCGAGAGCGACTTGATCCACCAGAACCAGCGGCTCCACATCCCCACCACGGTGGCCATCTTCGACGCCGTAATCGTGCTCGGGAGCTCCAAGCGCCTGGAGGAGGAGGTCCGGCGGATCGCGGCTACCACGGTGGGAGAGATCATGACCCGGCAGCCCGTGACGGTCACCGAGGAGGTCCCCGTGGCCGAGGTGGCCGCCCGGATGGCCGAGGCCGACGCCTACACCCTGCCAGTGGTGGACGTAGAAGGGCGGCTCGTGGGGGTGATCGGCAAGATCGACGTGATCCGGGCCATGGTCACGCCGTGACCTTCTCGGTGCTGCTCCCCGGCCCGGCCGACACCTGGGCGGCGGGGGATGCCCTGGGGCGGCTGGCGCCCCCCGGAAGCGTGGTGACCCTCCAGGGCCCCCTGGGGGCCGGCAAGACCGCCTTCGCCCAGGGGGTGGCCCGGGGCCTCGACGTTCCGGGGTGGTGCTACGTGACCAGCCCCACCTACGCCCTGCACAACCGCTACGAGGGCCGCCTGGCGCTGCACCACTTCGACCTGTACCGCCTCGCTGGGCCGGCGGACCTGGAGGACCTGGGTCTGGAAGACGCGCTGTACGGTGCGGATTTGTGCGTGCTAGAATGGCCCGATCGGTTTTTCGCGGACCTCCCCCCGGACCGCCTGCAGGTCCGGTTCGGGGAGACCGCCGACGGGGGAAGGATCCTCGACTTCGAGTCCTGTGGCCCCCGGAGTGCGGAGCTCGCGGCCGAGCTCCGGCGAGCACTCCAGGGGTTCTTGCGTGCGTGAGGAGGGAGCATGACCTACGACGTGGTTATTGTCGGCGGCGGCCCGGGCGGGTACGTGGCGGCGATTCGAGGCGGCCAGCTCGGCGCCAAGGTGTGCCTGATCGAGGACCGGGAGCTCGGCGGGACCTGCCTCAACCGCGGATGCATCCCTTCCAAGGCGTACTACGAGAGCGCCCATCGCCTCGACTCGGCGCGCCGGGGCGCGGAGTTCGGCGTCCGGGCCACCCTGGGGGAGTTCGACCTGGCGGCGTGCGAGGCCCGCAAGGCCCGGGTGGTCGGGGAGTTGGTCGGAGGCGTGGAGAAGCTCCTCAAGGGCAACAAGGTCCACCTGGTCCGCGGCCGAGCGGCCATGGCCGCCCCCGACACCCTGCAAGTGACCGCGCCGGACGGCGGCAAGAGCACCATCGAAGCCCGCAACGTCATCATCGCCACCGGCTCCCGGCCAGCGGCCCTGCCTGGGGTCCCCGTGGACGGCTCGGTGATCGTCACCAGCGACCAGATCTGGGGCCTCAAGTCCCTGCCCCAGCGCCTGCTCATCGTCGGCGGCGGCGTCATCGGCTGCGAGGTGGCCCACATCTTTTCGACCTTTGGCACCCGGGTGACCGTGGTGGAGGCCGTGGACCGGATCCTCGCCACCGAGGACAAGGAGGCGTCCCGGGCGGTCCACAAAAGCCTGGAGGCGCGGGGGGTGGAGATCCGCATCGGGGCCCGGGTACAGGGAGCCGAGGTCCGCGGGGGCCGGGCCGCCCTCACCCTCGCCGATGGCGAGGAACTCCTGGCCGACGTGGCCGTGGTGGCCGTCGGCCGGGCCTACAACAGCCAGGGCATGGGGCTGGAAGAGGCGGGGGTGACCCTGGATCCCCGGGGGCGGGTGGTGGTCAACGACGAGATGGAGACCGCGGTCCCCGGGGTGTACGCCGTCGGCGACGTGGTGGGGCAGTTCATGCTCGCCCACGTGGCCACCAGCGAGGCCCTGGTGGCGGTGCACAACGCCCTGGGCAAGAAGTACTGGATGGACTACTCGGTGGTGCCCTACGCCATCTTCACCCACCCGGAGGTCGCCGCCGTGGGGGCGAAGGAAGCCGAGCTCAAGGAGCAGAAGATCCCCTACAAGGTCGGCCGCTTCGCTTTCGCCGCCAGCGGCAAGGCCCTGTGCATGGGGGAGCCCGAGGGCTTCATCAAGCTCCTCTCCAACGACGACACCGGCCGGGTCCTCGGCGCTACCATCGTCGGGGCCCACGCCTCCGACATCATCGGCGAGGTCGCCCTGGCCATGCGCATGGAAGCGTCGCCGGGGGACATCGTGACCACCATCCACGTGCACCCCACCGTTAGCGAGGTGATCCTGGAGGCGGGGGAGGACACCATGGGGCTGTCGATCCACAAGATGGGGCGGCGGACCGCCCGGGAGGCGTAAGGCGCCATGGCGCTGGTGGTGCAAAAGTACGGCGGGACCTCGGTCAAGGACGTCGAGCGCATCCGAAACGTCGCCCGGCGGGTGGCCCGGTACCGCGACGAGGGGCACGACGTGGTGGTTATCGTGTCGGCCATGTCCGGGGCCACCGACGGCCTCCTGCGGCTCGCGAACCAGGTGACCGACCTCCCCGACGAGCGGGAGATGGACGTGCTGCTGGCCACCGGGGAGCAGGTGACCATCGCGCTCTTGGCCATGACCTTGATCGCCGCGGGCCAGCCAGCGGTCTCGATGACCGGGGGACAGGTGCGGGTGCTCACCGACTCGGCCCACACCAAGGCACGCATCTCGGACGTGGGCACCGAGGCCATCCGCCGCGCCCTCGGCCGGGGCCAGGTGGTGATCGTCGCCGGCTTCCAGGGGGTGGACGCCGAAGGCAACATCACCACCCTGGGTCGGGGCGGGTCCGACACCAGCGCGGTGGCGGTGGCGGCGGCGCTTCGGGCCGACGTCTGCGAGATCTACA
>JBBIIA010000086.1:0-17349 GCA_037446775.1 Deltaproteobacteria bacterium | reverse complement strand
CGCTCTCTGCCCGGGGGGCCCTGGCCGAGCCCGACGTGCGCGCCTGGGAGGAAGCGATCAACGTCATCCAGCTCCTGCGCATGCGCCACCACCTGGCCCGGCGGCGGGACGGGCTGCCCCTGAGCAACACGGTGGACCCGGATCACCTCAACTCCCTGGAGCAGCGCATCCTCAAGGAGGCGTGCCGCCAGGCCCAGCGCCTCCAGCAGGCCCTGGGGGCGAGCTACCACCGGTGAGCTGGCGAAGCTGGCTGCGGCGGCTCGCTCCGGGCCAGCCGACGCCGCCCCTCCCGGGAGGGCCGTGGCACAAGCAAGCCGCGTCGACCCCCCTGGGGGAGGCGCGGTGGGTGGTGGTGGACGTGGAGACCACGGGGCTCGACCCCGGCCAAGACGTGATCTTGACCATCGGCGCCGTAGCCATCGAGGCCCTGAGCATCGACCTCAAGCAATCCTTCGACGTCACCTTGCGGCAACCGGTGGCCCTGGAGAGCGACAACGTGCTCCTCCACGGCGTCTCCCCCCAAGCCGTGGCGGCCGGAGACGACCCGGCCGCGGCGCTCCGGTCCTTCGCCGGGTTCGCCCGCGGCGCGCCCCTGGTCGCCTTTCGGGGCCGCTTCGACAAAGCCATGCTGGAAGCCGGGGTGCGCCGCCACCTGGGAGCCTCGGTGGACCTGCCGATGAGCGACGCCGAGGACTGGTTTCTCGCCTTCGCCGCCGACCCCCACCAGCCCAAGCTCGAGTTCGACGACTGGCTGGCCCGCTACGGCCTGGAGGTGGGCCAACGCCACAACGCCTGCGCGGACGCCATGGCCACGGCCGAACTCGCCCTGATCTGCCTCCACCGCGCCCACTCGCAAGGGGTGTGGAGCTGGGGAGCCTTCGAACGCCACTGCAAAGCGGCCCGCCGCCTGGCCGAGTGGCCGGGGTAGGGGGGAGGAGGGGGGGGATAGGACGAATAGGACGGATAGGACGGATGGGACCTATGGGTCCTATGGGTCCTATGAGTCCTATGGGTCCCTTGAGTCCCTTGAGTCCCTTGCCCCCCTACCCCAGCACCCTCACCACCACCTCCCAGCCCTGCCACAGCACGCTCCCCGGGTCGCTCCACAGGAGCTTGGCGGTGATCGCCAGGGACATGGTCACCAGGAGCGGCCGCACCAGCTTGGCCCCGGAGCGCAGCACCAGCCGGGAGCCGAGGCGCGCTCCCAGGAACTGGCCCCCTGCCATGACCAGCCCGAGGGTCCAGACGACCTGGCCCCCCAGGAGAAACATGAAGAGGGAGGAGATATTGCTGGTGAAGTTGAGCACCTTGGTGTGGGCGGTGGCCTTGGTCAGGTTGTAGCCCAAGAGCGACACGAAGGCCACGGAGAAGAACGAACCCGTGCCGGGTCCGAAGAAGCCGTCGTAGAACCCGATGCCAAAGCCTACGGTGAGGGCAAACGCCGGCAGCCCGAGGCGCTGGTGGGCGTCCAGGTCCCCGGCCCGGGGCGAGAGGAGGAAGTACCCGGCGATGAGCAGCAGGAGCACCGGCAGCACCTCGCCGAGAAACCCCGGGTCCAGGCGTTGCACCGAGAGGGCCCCCAGGGTGCCCCCGGCGAAGGTACAAGCGATGGGGAAGGCGAAGGCTTTGAGATCCACCCGGCCGCCGGCGACGAACTGGTAGCTCGCCGAGAAGCTACCGAAACTGCTCTGGAGCTTGTTGGTCGCCAGCGTCTGGGCCGGGCTGAGCCCCGCCCACAAGAGCGCCGGCACGGTCAAGAGCCCCCCGCCCCCGGCGATGGAGTCGATAAACCCGGCAACGAGACCAGTGGCAAAGAGAGCAAGAAGCGGCGAAAGAAAATCCAAGAGTATCCAGGCTCCGGGGCTGTTGGCCGTTAGCGGTTGCCTACTCGCTACTCACTACTCACTACTCACTACTCGCTGCCTTCGGATAGCTCCCCAACACCCGCAAGAACTGGCAGTAGGGCTCCAGGCCGACCCGGGCGCGGGCCACCGCCGGGTCGCTGACGTGCCCCTCCAGGTCGACGAAGAAGACGTACTCCCACGCCTTGGTCTTGAGGGGGCGGGACTCGATCTTGGTCAGGTTGACGCCGTTGTCCGCAAAGGGCTGAAGCATCCGGTGGAGCACCCCCACCTCGTCGCGCACGGCAAAGGCGAGGGAGGTCTTGTCCCGCCCGGTCGGCTCCCGCAAGGACCGCCCCACCACCAGGAACCGGGTGAAGTTCACCGTGTTGTCCTCGATGCGCGATTCCACCGCCTGCAAGCCGTACAGGGACCCGGCCAGCTCGCTGGCCACCGCCGCCACCCCGGGGTCTTCCGCGGCCAGCTTGGCCGCTTCGGCCGTCGAGTTGGCGTCCACCACCGGCACCTCGGGGAAGTTCACCTGGAGCCAGCGCCGGCACTGGGCCACGGCGTGGGGGTGGGAGGCGATGCGCGCCACGTCGTCCCGCCGCCCGGTCTGGTTGAGCAGGCTGTGGCTCACCGGCAGGAGCACCTCGGCCACGATCTTCAGCTCCGAGGTGAGGAACAGGTCCAGGGTGTGGCTCACCACCCCCTCGGTGGTGTTCTCCACCGGGATCACCCCGTGCTCGGCCTTGCCCTTCTCCACCAGGTCGAAGACGTCGGCGATGGTTCGCGCCGCGCGGAGCTGGGCGGAGAGGCCGAACTGCTTCAAGCACGCCTGGTGGGTGAAGGTGGCCGGGGGGCCCAGGTAGGCCACCGCCAGGGGCTGCTCCAGGGCCAGGGACGCCGACACCACCTCCCGCCACACCGCCCGCACCCCCGACCTCGGGAAGGGCCCCGGGTTCTCGGCCAGGAGGCGCGCCACCAGGTCCTCTTCCCGCCCTGGCACGTAAAAGGGCCGCCCGGCCGCGGCCTTCACCGCCCCGACCTCCCGGGCCAGGGTCGCCCGCTCGTTGAGCAGCGCCAGGAGGCGACGGTCGACGGCGTCGATGGCAGCCCGCAGCCGGGCCAAGGCTTCCTCGGGAGATCCGCCGGACACCGAAATCCTCCTTCCGCGCCCTCATCTTCTAACGACGACCGGCCGATAGTAGCCGGGACGAACGCGGACGGTCAACGAAGCCCTGGCGGAACCCCAGGGAAACCCGGGGACCGTCGGGGGCCCTTTCGCCCAGCCGGGCAGACGTGGTAAGAACGGCCCAGTCGAACCCAACCCAGGGAGCTCCATGGCCCACCCCGACCGCCCCCCAGCCCCCGGCGCCCTGCGCCGTCGGCTGGGTGCCCTGACCCAGGCCACCCTCCTGATGGTCCTGTGGCTCCCCTTGAGCGGCCACTACGACGCCTTCCACGTCGCCCTGGGGGTCCTCTCGGTGGGCTTCATCCTGTGGGTGAACCGGCGGCTCCGCGCCCTGCCGGTCGCCCCCAACCAGGTGCCGGCCCGCTTCGAACTCCACGCCCTGCGCCTGTTGGCCTACTTCGTCTGGCTGCCGGTCCAGATCTTCTTCTCCGCCGTGTACGTGGCCCGGGTCGTCCTGGCCCGGGACCTGCCGATCCAGCCCCAACTGGTGCGCTTCCGCTCGGCCCAGCCCAACGCCTTCGCCCAGATGATCCTGGGCAACTCCATCACCCTCACCCCGGGCACCCTCACGGTAGACCTGGAGGGGGACGAGTTCCTGGTCCACGCCCTGACCGCCGACACCGCCCGCGGGCTCGTGGACGGGACCATGCAGACCAAGGTGGCGCGGCTCTTCGAAGACGCCCCCGGGCCGATGGTGTTCGACGTCGCCGTGGAGGGCGATCGCCGATGAACGCGGTCCTCTTGGGGCTGGCCGCCGCCCTGGCGGTGGCCGCGCTGATCCCCTTCTACCGGGTCATCCACGGGCCCACGGTCTTCGATCGGCTCTTGGGGGCGGGGGCCGTCGGCACCAAGACCGTCGTCATCACCTGCCTCTTCGGGGCCCTGTACGGGCGGTTGGACATGTTCCTCGACCTGGCCCTCGCCTACGCCATCTTGAACTTCGTGGGCCTCATCGCCATCGAGAAGTACTACTGCAGCCGGGAGCGCCGGGAATGACTCTGTTGCAAGACATCGCGTCCGTGGTGTTGATGCTCGGCGGCGCCGCCTTCATGCTGGTGGGATCGGTGGGGATCGTACGGATGCCGGACTTCTACACCCGGACTCACGCCGCGTCGAAGATCGACACCCTGGGGATCATGCTCCTTCTGGCGGGGCTCGCGGTGTACGAGGGGCTGACGCTAAACACCTTCAAGCTGGTCCTGGTGATCGTCTTCGTCGCCGCGGCCAACCCGGTCGGAGCCCACGCCCTGGCGCGCTCAGCCCGCAAGGCCGGGCTCAAGCCGTGGTACCGGGGAAAGCCGGCAGAGGTGGAGGTCGAATGAACTGGGAGATCGAGATCCTCTTTTACGTCATCCTGATGACCGCCGCGGTGGTCGCGCTGCACGTGAGGAATCTGCTCGCGGCCTCGGTGACCTTGACGATCTTCAGCTACACCGGGGCGCTTCTGATGCTCTCCATGGGCGCGGTGGACGTCGCCTTCACCGAAGCAGTGGTGGGTGCCGGGATCACCGGGGTGTTCTACATCCTGATGATCTTCAAGACGTCCCAGCGGAGTGCGGATTGAAGGCCGTGTACGCCGCCCTCGCCGCCGGCCTGCTGGCCCTCCTGGTGTACGCGGTGAACCAGTTCCCGTCCCGGGGAGATACGGCGGCGCCGTCCCACCGGCGCGTCAGCCTCGCCGGCACCCCGGGGGCCGGGGACTACTACATCCGCAGCGCCTTGGGCGACGCCAACACCCCAAACATGGTGACGGTGATCCTCGCCGACTACCGGGGCTTCGACACCCTGGGGGAGACCTTCGTGGTCTTCACCGGCGGGGTGGCGTGCTGGCTCCTGCTCCGGAGGCGACGGCCGTGAGGGGCCCCTCCCGCAGCCCGATCATCGTGGTGGCGTGCCGCGCCATCGTGCCGGTCATCCAGTTGGTGGCCCTGTACGTCTTGTTCCACGGCCACTACAGCCCCGGCGGCGGCTTCCAGGGGGGGGTGCTCCTGGCGGCGAGCTTCCTCTTGATCCGCATGGCCCTCGGCCTGGAGGTGGCGCAGCTCCAGTTCCCCTCCCGGGTGGGGACGATCCTCGGCGCCGTCGGCGTGCTGGTATTTGCGGGCACCGGCATCGCGACGATCCTCGGGGGCGGCAACTTCCTCGACTACGCCCACCTGCCCCTGCCCGGGTTCGAGGCGGCGGCTCGCCGCTCCCTGGGCATCCTGTTGGTCGAGGTGGGGGTGATGATCGCGGTGGCGTCGATCATCACGGTCATTTACGACGAGCTGATCCAGAGCGAGCGCGATGATTGAGCACCTGGCGGGGCACTACCCCTACTACTTTTTGGCCGTGCTCATGGCCGTCGGCTTCTGGGGGATGCTGGCCAAGCGCAACCTGGTCAAGAAGACCGTGGGCATGTCGATCCTCCAGAGCTCGATCATCTTGTTCTGGCTGGTGACCGCGTACAAAGAGGGCGCGACGGTGCCGATCTTCGACCCGGCGCGGGGCCTGGGGGACCCGGCGCAGTACATCAACCCCCTCCCCCACTGCCTGATGCTCACCGCCATCGTGGTGGCGGTGGTGACCCTGGGGGTGGCGTTTGCGCTGATCCTCCTGATCCACCGGAACTACCGGAGCCTCGACGAGGCCGTAATCCTGGAACAGATGGAATGAGCGCCCCCCACCTGCCGCTCCTAATTCCCCTCACCTTGCTCCTGGGGGCCCTCGCCGCCCCCCTGGCCGGAGCCGCGCACCGGCGCCTCGCCCCGGCCCTGGCCCTGACCGCCGCCGGGGTGGCGGCGGCCCTCTCCCTCGGGGGGCTCGGCGTGGTGCTGGCCCAGGGTCCCCTGCGCTATCGGTTGGGGGGCTGGGCGCCGCCCATCGGCATCGAGTTCGTGCTCGACCCCCTCTCGGCGTTCGTGGCGTCGGTGGTCACCGTGGTGGCGTTCGCGGTGCTCCTCCACAGCCCCCCGGTGGTGGCCCGGGAGACCCCGGATCGGGTCGTCCCCTACTACACCATGGTCTTAATTTTCTTGACCGGCCTCACGGGCATGGTGCTCACCGGCGACCTCTTCAACTTGTACGTGTTCCTCGAGATCGCCTCCCTGTCGAGCTACTCCCTCTTGGCCCTTGGCAACCGCCGGGCGCCGGTGTCGGCGTTTCGCTACCTGGTCCTCGGCACCGCGGGCGGGTCCTTTTACCTCTTCGGGCTGGCGTTTCTTTACCTCCAGGCGGGCAGCCTCAACATGGCCGACCTCGGCGCCATCCTGCCCCTGGTGCCAAACCGGTCGGCGGTGGTGGTCGGCCTGGTGTTCATGGCCCTGGGGATGGGCCTCAAGATGGCCCTCTTCCCCCTCCACGGCTGGCTCCCCGACGCCTACACCAACGCAGCCTCCACCAGCACCGCCCTGATCGCTCCCATCGGCACCAAGGTGGCGGCCTATGTGCTCCTGCGCCTCTTCTTCTTCGTGCTCGACCCGGACTTCAGCCGCCACGACCTGCCGCTGCTGACCGCGCTCGGCTACCTCGGCGCCGCCGGGGTGATCTGGGGCTCGGTGATGGCCATCACCAAGAGCGAGCTGAAGCGGATGCTCGCCTACAGCTCGGTGGCCCAGGTAGGCTACATCGCGCTCGGCATCGGGCTCGGTTCGCCCCTGGGGTTCATCGGCGCCGTGCTCCACACCCTCAACCACGCGTGCATGAAGGCGTGCCTCTTTCTGGTGAGCGCCAACCTCCGCCTGCGCCAGGCCCACACCCACATCCCGCGCTTCGACCAGGGCCTGCGGCGGGCCATGCCGTGGTCCATGGCGGCCTTCACCCTGGCCGCCCTCTCCATGATCGGGCTGCCCCCCACCGCCGGCTTCTTCAGCAAGTGGTACCTGGCGCTGGCGGCCCTGGAGCAGTCCAACTGGCTCTTCCTCGGGGTGCTCCTCGCCTCGAGCCTCCTAAACGCCGTCTACTTCTTTCGGGTGCTGGAGCGGGTCTACCTGATGAAGGGCCCGGAGGAGCCCGACGCCGCGCCGCCCGCCGATGGGGCGCTGCCGCCCCCCCGGGAGGTTCCCGGGGGGATGCTCGCCAGCACCCTGGCCCTCGCCGCGAGCCTATTGGTGCTCGGCCTCGGGAACGCCTGGATCGTCACCCACTTGATCCGGCCCATGCTGCCGGCCGGCCTGTGAGCCCCCCATGACCCCCGCCGCCTACCCGACCATCCTGCCGCTCCTGGCCGTGCTGACGTCCTTTGCCGCCGTGCCGCTGATCCTCCTCTCGAGCCGGCGGCCCAACCTGCGGGAGTTCTGGACCCTGGCGGCCGCCTTCGTCAAGTTCGCCCTGGTGCTCGCGCTCCTTCCCGGGGCGCTGGCCGGCCGGGTGGCCGAGGCGACCCTCCTGGAGATCTCCCCGGGCATCTCGCTTGCGCTGCGGGCGGACGCCCTGGGGATCTTCTTTGCCGTGATCGCCTCGGGGCTGTGGATCCTCACCAGCTTCTACTCCATCGGCTACGTCCGGGCGAGCGGCGAGGCGAACCAGACCCGGTACTTCGCCAGCTTCGCCGTCTGCCTGGGCGCCACCATCGGCGTCGCCCTCTCCGCGAACCTCTTGACCTTCTTGATCTTTTACGAGGTCCTGACGATCGCCACCTACCCCCTGGTCATCCACAAGGAGACCCCGGAGGCGATCGCCGGCGGCCGCAAGTACCTGACCTACGCCCTCACCGCCGGGGTGCTGCTCTTCGCCGCCACCGGCTGGACCTACCAGGCCACCGGCACCCTGGACTTCCGGGCCGGGGGCATCCTCGCCGGCGCGGGCCTCTCCGCTGGCGCGCTGTGGGCGCTCTTTGGCTTGTTCATCGCCGGGGTGGGGGTGAAGGCCGGCTTGATGCCGCTCCACAGCTGGCTGCCGGCGGCCATGGTGGCCCCGACCCCGGTGAGCGCGCTCCTGCACGCCGTCGCCGTGGTCAAGTCCGGGGTGTTCGGGGTGGTGCGGGTGGTGGGCTTCGTCTTCGGCCCCGAGGTGATGGCCCGCCACGGCCTGGACCTGGCCCTGGCTTCGGTGGCCGCCGCCACCATCCTCCTCGCGTCCTTGATCGCGCTACGGCAGGACAACTTGAAGCGTCGCCTCGCCTACTCCACCGTGGGGCACCTCTCCTACATCGTGCTGGGGGTGGCGCTGCTCTCCCCCGAGGCCTTCACCGGCGGCTTGATGCACCTGGCCAACCACGCCACCATGAAGATCACCCTCTTCTTTTGCGCCGGCGCCATTTACGTCCACTTGCACAAGACCCGGGTGTCGGAGCTCGACGGCATCGGCCGCGCCATGCCCTGGACCATGGGGGCCTTCGCGGTGGGGGCCCTGGGCCTCGCAGGGGTGCCCCCGGTCAACGGCTTCGCCTCCAAGTGGCTGCTGTGCCTCGGGGCACTCTCGGCCGGCCACGCCCTCTTCGTCGGCGTCTTCCTCACCAGCGGCCTGCTCAACGCCGCCTACTTCTTCCCCATCGTCCACCGGGCCTTCTTCCGCCGCCCCGCGGCGGACGGGCACGGCCACGGGCACGCGGGGGAGGCCCCGGCGATCATGGTGGTGCCGATCTGCCTGGTGGCGTTCCTGTCGGTGGCCTTCGGCTTCTTTCCGGACCTCTTCTTCGGCTTTTTCCACCTCGCCTCGGAGGTGACCGCGAGCGTCTTCGCCGCGGCCGGTTCCACCCTGGCGGGGCGGTGAGGAGGCGTCTTTCATGAGACCGTGGCACTGGATCGCGCTGGGAGTCGTGGGCGCCGCCTCGGTGGCCCTGCAGGTCCTCGCCCCCCACGGCGAAGGCGGCCACTGGTGGGACGCCATCCCCGGGATCTACGCCGCCGGGGCCTTCGCCGGCTGCACCGTGCTGGTGCTCGGCGCCAAGTGGCTCGGCAAGCACCTCGTGCAGCGGCCCCAGGGGTACTACCGTGTTCCCTGACGGGCTGCCCCCCGGGGCGTTCTTGTGGCTCGGCGCCGCCCTCCTGCCCCTGGTCCCGGGGCGGCTCCGGGGGCCGATCACGGTGCTCGCGCCGCTCCTGGCCCTGGCCCAGGTGTGGGGCCTCCCGGCGGGGGTCCACCTGAGCGTAGGCTACCTCGGCTTCGACCTCACCCTGTGCCAGTCCGACCCGCTGCGGCGGGTCTTCGGGCTGATCTTCGCCCTGATCGCTGCCCTCGGGGGGATCTACTCGCTCCACCACCGCGACCTCGGGCAGCAGGTCGCGGCGCTCTTGTACGCCGGGGGCGCCCTGGTGGTCACCTTCTCCGGGGACTATCTCACCCTCTTCGTCGGCTGGGAGGTGATGGCGGTCGGCTCGACCTGCCTGGTGTGGGCCCGGCGGACCCCGGAGGCGTGGGCGGCGGGGTTTCGCTACGTGCTGGCGCACCTGGCGGGGGGGAGCCTCTTGCTCTTCGGCTTCTGCCTGGCCGCCGCCGAGACCGGGTCCCTGGCGCTGACCGCCTTCGCCCCTGGCGCTTCGGGCGCCGCCTGGCTGGTGCTGGCCGGGGTGTGCGTCAACGTCGCCCTGCCCCCCCTGCACGCCTGGCTCCCGGACAGCTACCCCAGGGCCACCGCCACCGGCGCGGTCTTTCTGAGCGCCTTTACCACCAAGACCGCGGTCTTCGTCCTCGCCCTCCTCTTCCCGGGGTGGGGCCTCTTGGTGCCCCTCGGGGTGATGATGACCTTGTACGGGGTCACCTACGCCATCCTGGCCAACGACATCCGGGAGGTGCTCGCCTACCACATCGTCAGCCAGGTGGGGTACATGGTCGCCGCGGTCGGCATGGGCACCGAACTCGCCCTCAACGGCGCGGCGGCCCACGCCTACAGCCACATCCTGTACAAGGCGCTCCTGTTCATGGCCACCGGGGCGGTGCTGGAGACCACCGGCAAGACCCACATGGGGGACCTCGGGGGGCTGGGGCGGCGCGCCCCCGGGGTGCTCGCGTTGTACCTGGTCGCCGCCTTCTCCATCTCCGGCTTCCCCCTCTTCAACGGCTTCATCTCCAAGTCGGCCATCGTGGCCGCCGCCGCCGAGACCCACCGCACCGGGGCATTTCTGCTGCTCCTGCTGGCCTCCGTAGGCACCTTCCTGAGCGTCGGCCTCAAGCTCCCCTACCTGACCTGGTTCGGCCCCGACCGGGGCCTGGAGCCCACCCGGACCCCGGCCAACATGCTGGTGGCCATGGGGCTTACCGCCGGCCTGTGCTTGTTGTACGGGGTGTGGCCCGACCTCCTGTACCGGGACCTCCCCTACCCCATGGCGTACCGGCCCTACACCGCGGTCCACCTGGCGGAGACCCTCCAGATCCTCACCTGCACCTTCCTCGCCTTCTGGTGGCTGCGGGGCAAGTTCGTCGCCGAACGGAAGATCTCCCTCGATACCGACTGGCTGTATCGGCGTCCGGCGGCGGGGCTCGACCGGCTGGTGGTCGGCACCGTCAACGCCGGCTTCGCCGCCGCCGAAGGGGTGGCGCTGCGGGTCGCCCGGGGCGCCGCGGCCCTGGCGCGCAACCCGAACCGGGTGCGGAGCCTGTGGGGCGAGGTCCCCCGCCACGACCCGGACCGCCACCGGCTCCCCGTCGGGGTGAGCCTGGCCCTGACCCTCACCGCCCTCTTGGTGCTCGCCGTCTGGGGGCTGTGGATGACCGGCGCCTAGGGCCGCCAACCGAGGCGTACCATGTACCTGGCCAGCGTGACCCAGCGAGACGAGCTCTTCCGCGTCGCGACCAACTGGTTTCGCGACCGCCCCGAGCCCGGGGACGCCCGCTTCGTCACCGAGGTGTTCGTCTTCGAGAGCGTGATCTGGGCGCCCACCCTCCGGGACTTCTTGACCGACATCCTCGCCCGCACCCAGGTCGGCCGCGTCAGCCTTCGGCGTCTTCGCTCCAAAGACGAGCTCCGGGCCGCCCTGTGCACCGCCTACGGGGACCTGAGCGACCGCGGCCGGGACCTGTGCCGCCAGCACGCGCTCCACCCGGAGGAGTTCTTCCCGGGGACCCCCGCCGACCTGGTGCTGGCGGCCCGGGGCGACGGCCGGCCGGTGGCGATGATGCGCATCAAGCGGGTGCGGCGGATCGCCGAGAAGGCGTCCCGCCGGGTGGCCGACTGCCTCGCCCACCAGCTCCACGACGCGGCCCGCCAGCTGGCCGCCGAGCGCGCCGCCGCCGCCGGGGTGTCCCTGGAGCACTTCGTCTCCTCGCCGGAGGCCATGCTCGAGGACTTCGCCCGGGCCGAATGGTCGGTCTCCCGGGAGTTCCGAGACGGCGCGCCGACCTTCTCCCCCCGGGACCTCCGGGTCGACGACGTCCTCGGGGTCAAGTTCGTCGGCACCCCGGAGGAGCTCACCGCCATCGAACGGGCCATCGTCGAGCACCCCGGGGTCGCCGCCCTGGAGCGCGAGGAGCACCGGGGCCGTTACAACGACGTGAACCTCCTGGTGGACCTGTCCCTGCCCCCGCCGGGCGTCACCGTGGACCGGGCGCGCTCCCTGGATTGGGGCTTCGCCGCCGGCCGGGGCATCCCGCCCGAGGAGCTCGCCCAAAGCTTCCCCCGGTACGTGGAGACCGGCGCGCCGACGGTACGGGTCGAGGTGATCCTGACCACCCCCGAGGAGCTGATGGAGTCGGAGTTCGGGCGGTCCATCCACGAACAGCGCATCCTGGAGCAGCGCCGGTCGGCGGCGTACTCGGGCCGCATCGCGAGCAACGCCTCCTTCCTCATCGAGTACCTCCTGATGACCGCCATCTCCCCCACCGTGGAGCTCGGCGAACTGCCGGTGAAGATGTGGGGGCGCTACCTCCCCGACACCTACTCCCTCGCCGTGTGGGAGCTCTTTGGCACCCGCATCGGCTTGGAGGTGGTGCACGCCTTCGCCGACGCCCCCAACCCCCTCCTGCCCCCGCGCGCCCCGTGACCGGCGCTGCCACCGCCGTCCTGGTGACCGGCGGAGCCGGCTACCTCGGCTCCCACATCGCCTTGCTCCTCGCCCACCGGGGCTACCACCCGGTGGTGCTCGATAACCTCGCCACCGGCCACCGGGGGGCCGCCCGCTGGGGCACCTTCGTGGAGGCCGACCTGGCCGACCCGGCCCGGGTGCGCGAGGTGCTGCTGGCGCACCGCATCCGGGCGGTCATCCACCTGGCGGGGTGTTCCTGGGCGGGGGAGTCGGTGCGGGCTCCGGCCAAGTACTACCGGGGAAACCTGGTCCCTACCCTGGCCCTGCTCGAAGCCATGGCCGAGGTGGAGAGCGAGCACCTGGTCTGCTCGTCTACCGGCGCCGTGTACGGGGAGACCGACGGGACGCCGGTGACCGAGGAGCACCCTCCCGCCCCCCTCAGCCCCTACGGGCGCACCCGGCTCGCGGCGGAGGGGATGGTGGAGGACTTCGCCCGCGCCCACGGCTTGCGCCGGGTGACCCTGCGCTGCGCCAACCTCGCCGGAGCCGACCCCGGGGGGGAACTCGGCGAGGACCACGACCCCGAGGGCCACCTGATCCCCCTGGCGCTGGAAGTAGCCCAGGGCCGCCGGCCCCACCTGGCGGTCTTTGGCACCGACTACCCGACCCCCGACGGCACCGGCGTCCGGGACTACCTGCACGTGACCGACGCGGCCGAGGCCCACCTGCTGGCCCTGGAGCACCTCCTGGCGGGGGGAGAGCCCCGCACCTACAACCTCGGCACCGGCGTCGGGACCTCGGTGCTGGAGATCCTGGGGGGGTGTCGCCGCCTCACCGGCCACCGGATCCCCGCCCTCGCGGCGCGGCGGCGCTGGGGGGACCCGGCGGCCAGCGTGCTGGACGCCGCGCGCCTGCGCCGAGAGCTGGGGTGGAAGCCCGGGCACTCGGACCTCGACACCATCCTCGACACCGCCTGGCGCTGGCGCCGCGCCCGGGGGTGAGGCGCAGCCGTGGCACCGCCCCCCCGGGATGCGCCCGACCTCGCCACCTACCGTTTCCGCGGGCTCCATCCCCGCCTCTGGCTCGGCACCGCCAGCGACCGCTACGCGGGCTGGCTCGGCCAGATCTACCCCGCCGAGGAGTGGGGGCACCGGGTCACCCAGCGACCCAAGCGCCTCGGCTCCCGCACCTTCACCGAGGGCGTCCTCCCCACCGCCTCGGCCGCCGCCTACTTCGAGCACTTCCCCACCCTGGAGCTGGACTTCCCCTTCTACCGGCCCCTGCTCGACCCCGGGGGCGGCCCGAGCCCGAGCCATCGGGCGCTCGCCGCGTACCTCCCCCACCTCGGCCCCGGGGACCGGCTCCTGCTCAAGGCGCCCCAGGCCGTCTTCGCCCGCAGGATCCGCCGGGGTTCCCGCTTCGAGGCCAACCCGAACTACCTGGACGCCCGAGCCTTTACGGAGCGGTTCTGGCAGCCCGCCAACGACCTCCTGGGGGACGCCCTGGCCGGGGTGATCTTCGAACAGGAGTACCACCGGGCGGCCGACCGGCCGGCCCCCGAGGCGGTGGCCGCCGAGCTCGACGCCTTCTTCGGGGCCCTGCCCCCGGACCCGCGCTACCACGTGGAGTTGCGCACCGACGCCACCCTGGCGCCGCCGGTCCTAGACGCCCTGGCCGACCGCGGCGTGGGCCAGGTGCTCAGCCACTGGACCTGGCTCCCACCCCTGCGCACCCAGTTCCAGCGCGCCGACCGGCAGGTCCTCAACCGGGGCGGCCACCTGGTGGTGCGCCTGATGACCCCCCGGGGCGTCCGCTACGAAGACGCCTACGCCCGGGCCCACCCCTTCGACCGGCCGGTACCCGGGATGATGGACCCCACCATGGTGGCCGACGCGGCCGCCATCGCCCGGGAGGTCGTGGACCGGGGCCAGGAGGTCTTCGTCATCGCCAACAACCGGGCGGGGGGCAACGCCCCCTCCGTCGCCCGGGCGGTGGCCGAGGCGTTCCTCGCCGGGGGCTAGGACTCCTGCCCCGGAGGGGCTCCGTGGAAAGGCTCTAAAGTTCCCACCCGCCCCGGCCGATCTTCGTCTCTGTGACCATCCACGGAGGGAGGACGCCCATGGTTCCCGTCGCCAGCCCCAGCCCCCCCACGGCAGCGTCGATCCGCCTGCGCGACGCGTCGGTCGTCGCCAGCGAGCGCCTCGAGCTCTTGCACGCCGGCGCCGACGGCCGCGCCTTTCGCTTGGCCCTCTCCCGGGAGACCTCGGTGCGGGCCGTCACCTACGACCGGGAGGCGCGCCTCGGCGAAGGGACGGGCCGGCGGACGGCTCCGGATCTCGGCAGGGATGCCCGGACGGCACGCAGCAACCTGGCGCGCGCCTTCCGCGACCAGGAGGCCGCCATCGTCGGCTTTCAACAGCTGCTCCACCGGTTCCTCCAGGCGGTGGACCCGGCCTACGCCGCCCGGGCCCGAGACCCGGGCCCGGCGATCGGGGTGGGCACCGAGCGCGCCGAGTTGCTCGCCGTCTCCGAGACGATCACCCTGGAACTGAACGTGGTGGACCCGGACTACTGGTCGGTGGAGGCGACCGCCGGGCGACTCCAGGAGTTCGCGGTGGGGCTCTTTGGCGGCGGAGATCGGGGGGCCCATCGGGACGCCATGGTCCAAGCCATGGAGACCGGCTACCGCGCCGCCGAACGGGCCTTCGGGGGCTGGCTCCCCGACCTCGCCCGGGAGACCCTGGAGTTGGCCAAGACCCTCCTCGCCGACTGGGCCGGGGAGGAGACCGCCCCCCCAGCCAGGGACGGAGGCCTCGACCTGGTGGCTTGATGGTCAGTTGTCCGTTGTCATTTGTCCGTTGTCAGTTGGAGTTGGCGGTTGGAGTTGGCGGTTGGAGTTGGCGGTTGGTGGCGACGCGATCGCCTGGGATGAGGGCCCCCTGAGCTCTTGGCCCCGGAACCCCTAACCACGGACCACGGACCAGACCTACTTCTTCAACCCCTCCAGCAGAAAGCCGGCATCCAGGGCCCAGGGCCCTTTCTGGGGGGCGGCCAGGGCCTTCTCCAGGAGCTTCTTGGCTTCGTCCTTGCGGCCGAGCTTGGCGTAGGTCGCCCCGAGGTGGTAGGCGATCTCCGGGTGCTCCGGGGCCAACTGGTGGGCCTTCTCCAGGGTGCGGCTGGCCAGGTCGTGGGTGCCCAGGAGGTGCTGCACCCACCCCAGGGTGTCGAGGGTGAAGGCGTTCTCGGGGGCCCGCTCGACGGCGAGCTGGGCCAGCCGCAGGGCCTCGTGGCGCTTGCCCTCGTCGGCCGCATACAGCATGGCCAGGTTGTTGGCCGCCACCGGGTTGCCGGGCTCGAGCGCCAGGACCCGCTCGTACAGGGGCCGGGCCTCCTGGCCCCGGCCCTCCTGCTCGTGCAGGCTCGCCAGCAGCAGGAGCCCGCCGCCCCACTGGGGCTCCAGCTTGAGCGCCTCCTCCAACGCGGCCCGCGCCCCCCCCAGGTCGCCGACCGCCACCCGGGCCCGGGCGTGCAGCTCCCGGGTCGGCAGATGGCGGGGGTCGGCCGCCAGGCTCCGCTTCAGGTAGCCTTCTCCCTCGGCGGCCTTGCCGCGGCCAAAGGCGTGGGCCGCCAGGGCGTTGAGCACCGGCGGGACATCGCCGGCCCCCTTCAGGAACTCCAGCCCCGCCTTCTCCGCCTCGTCGATCTTCTTCAACCGCGCCAGCAGGGTCATCTCCCGCAGGACCGGCTCGACCACCTTGGCCGCCTGCTTGCGAGCCGCCCGATACTGAACGAGGGCGTCCTGGTCGCGGCCCTGGGCCTCCAGGGCCTGGCCGAGCCGCATCAACAGGAGGGCGTCCGCGGGGCTCCCCTTCAACAGGTCCCGGTACGCCTTCTCGGCGTCGGCGGCCTTGCCGGTGCCCAGGTGGGCATCGGCCTGGATCCGCCGCGCCTCCGGGTGGTCGGGCCGGGCCTTGAGCACCGCCCCGATGGGGCCCAGGGCGTCGGCCGGCGCACCCAACTCGAGGCTCACCTTGGCGAGATCGAGGTTCGCGAAGAAGTGATCGGGCACCTCCTCGAGCACCCGCTGGTAGGAGCGCTTCGCCTCCGCCCACCGGCGCTCCATGGCGTAGGCCTTGGCCAGGAACAGGTGTCCGTTGACCGAGTCCGGGGACTCCCGGACGAGCTTCTCCAGGGCCTCGCGGCCCGGGGTCAGCTTGCCTTCCGCGATGTCGAGGCGGGCCTTGAGGAGGCGGGCGTTTGGGTCCTCGGGGTCCTGCTTCAAGAGCTTGGCCACCAGCGGCCTGGCCCCGTCCTCATCCCCCTCCAGGAGGTGGAGGTTGGCCAGCCGCGCCAGGGTCCCCCCTTGATCCGGCGAGAGCCGTTGGATCTCCTCCAGAGTCCCCCGGGCCCGGGGGAGATCGCCGAGCAGGGAGTAGAAGTTGGCGAGCTCCCCGAGGGCGTTGAGGCGCTCGGGTTTGCGGTCCCCCGCCGCCTCGAGGTTCTTTCTAAGGAGCGCCTCCGCCCCGGCCCGGTCCCCCCGTTTGAGGCGGTACAGGGCCACGCCCTTGCGGACGTTGGCGTCGTCGCCGCCCAGGTTGAGGACCTCGGTCATGAGGCCGTCCGCCTCGGCCGTCTTCTTCTGGCTGGCCAGCAGGTTCGCCAGGGCCGCCCGCAGGGCCTTGGACGGCGGCACGTCCTTGATGCCCTGGCGGAGCACCCGCTCCCCCAGGTCGCCCTTGCCCCGGGCCAGGTGGAGCTGCGCCAGCTCCACCCGGAGCACCTCGTGGTCGGGGGCCAGGGCGATCGCCTTCTCCAGGAGCGACACCGCCGCCTCCCGGTCCTCTAGGCCGATCTTGGCGCGCGCCAAGAGGGCCAGGGGCTCCGCCCGGGTGGGCAGCAGCTTCGCCGCCCCCTCGGCGTGCTCGGCGGCGTCGCGAAACCGCCGCCCCAGCAGGTAAAACCCGGCCACCCGCAGCCGGCTCTCCCCATCCTGGGGGTCGAGGCTCACCACGTCTAGGTACGCCCGCATCGCCGCCGCACCGTCCTGGAGCTTCAGGTACACCTCCCCCAGGGCGCGGTGGCCCTCCGGGTTGCGGGGCTCGAGCTGCACCGCGTTGCGAAGCTCCAGGGCGGCCTCCTGGAGCTTCCCCTGCTCCACCAGACCGGCGGCCCGCTGGCGGTGGTCCGCCGCTCGCTCGGCGGGGCCCGCCGAGGCGACGGTAGCGGCGAGCAGGATCGCGAGGGCGGCGGCGAAGCGGAACATGGGTCCTCCAGGGGCCCGGCGGGCCGGAAGAGGGTCCAGGACGGCGACCCATCCTAGCCCCTCGCGCCCGGCACGTCGAGCCCTGGTCCTCTCGGCCAGGAAGCGTCTGAGGAGATCCAGGGCAATCGCGCATAAAAACCTTAGCCGGCGAGGACTTTGAGTCGGTACTGG
>JBBIIA010000085.1:0-17463 GCA_037446775.1 Deltaproteobacteria bacterium | reverse complement strand
AAAGGTCGCCCCGGCGGCGGCCGCCACGAAGGCGCACACGGCCCCGTGCCCCCCCGCCGAGTAGACGGCGTAGAGCAGCCCCTGGAAGGGCCAGCCGTGGGAGTCCATGGGCTGGCCCAGGGCGTGGGCCAAGAGCGGCTCGCCGATGCGCACCGCCCCCGCCTCCCACAGCGCCCGGCCCAGGGCCAAGTGGGTCCAGTAGTCGAAGGTGCCGATCTGGTGGAGGGAGAGGAGGGCGGCACACCCGGCGAGGCACCATCCCATCCAGGCCCCGGAGCGCCGACCCCGGGCCTCAGCCATCAACCCGATCCCTCCCGGCCCGGAGGCGGGCGAGCTCTTGCGCGAGCACCCGGTTCTGCTCGGTGAGCCGCGAGATGGCGAGGGAGAAGTGCAGGCACAGGAGGACCAGGAGGAAGAGCCCCCCGAGGAAGAGGACGGCCGGCGGGTAGCTGACCCCGAGCAGGGGCGCGACCCGGTCCATCAGCCGCGGCCAGGAGGAGAAGAGCACCAGCGCCCCCGCGCCAAAAAGCCACAGGAGGGAGTAGCGTTCGAGGAGGCGACGCCGGCGCACCATCTCGACCACGAAAGCCGCAAGGCCCAGGGAGAGGGCCACGGCGAGGAGCTGGAGGCGGATCACCGGGCGCCCCCCGGAGGAGCGGTGGCGGGACCCCGCCCCATCGCAATCTTCGCTAGAAGCATGCTCGACCCTCCGGTTGCCGCCACGGTCCGATCCCCTACCCAGGTTTGCCGCCCGCCCGCCGGGCGCCGGGGCCGATCTTACCGGCCTTGGTCGGCTGGGACAAGGAGCAGAGGGCCGGGGCTCAGGTGGTTCGCACCACCTGGATCACCACCGACAGGGAGACCTTGGCCATGTAGTACAGGGACCGGAACCAGGAGATCGAGGACTTCCCCCCCTGCCGCGGCGCCATGGTCACCGGCACCTCCCGGGACCGCAGGCCCCGGCGGTGGAGGAGGACCAGGGAGTCCACCTCGGGGTAGTCGGTGGGGTACTCCCCGGCGAAGAGGTCGATGACCCGGCGGTTCGCCGCCCGAAACCCGGAGGTCGGGTCGGTGACCCGGCGGCCCAGGACGGCGGTGAGCAGCCAGGCGAAGTACCAGATGCCGGCCCGGCGGGGGAGGCTCGACGGGTAGGCCCCACCGGCGGCGAACCGGCTCCCCGCCACCAGGTCGGCCTCGCCCCGGGCCAGGGGCTCCAGGAGTTTGGAGAGCTCCGACGGGAGGTGTTGCCCGTCAGCGTCGACCTGAACCGCGACGTCGTATCCCCGGTCCCGGGCGTACTGGTAGCCGGTCTGCACGGCCCCCCCGATCCCCAGGTTGAAGGGGAGCGCCAGCACCTGGACGCCGACCGCCCGGGCGACCTCCCGGGTCCGGTCCCGGGAGCCGTCGTCCACCACCACCACGTCGATTCCCGGGGCGGCGTGCCCGAGGGCCGCCAGCACGGCGCCCAGGCTCTCCTCTTCGTTATAGGCGGGCAGGATGGCGAGCACCCGGGGAACGGCGCTCACGGCGACACCCTCCCGTCCTGCTCCCGCACCAGGTAGAGGGGGCGCCCCTGGACCTGGGCGAAGATCTTGCCCACGTACTCGCCGATGACGCCGAGGAAGGTGAGCTGGAGCCCGCCGAGGAAGAACATCCCCGCCGTGGCCAGGGCGTAGCCCGGAATCTCGAGGCCCGAGAAGAGGCGCGCGTACACGATGTGGGCGGTGACCAGGAAGCTCAAGCCGGTGACGACCGCCCCGGCGAGGATGCACAGGCGCAGGGGTGCCAGGCTGAAGCCGCAGAAGGCGTCCAGGGAGAGGAGCGCGAGGCGCGTCCAGTTGTACTTGGTGACCCCGTGGGCCCGGCCGGGGCGCTCGTACTCCAGGGCCTCCTGGCGGTAGCCGACCCAGGCGAACATGCCGCGCACGAAGCGGCTGCGCTCGGGCAGGGCGTTAAAGGCGTCCACCACCCGGCGGTCGGCGAGGCGGAAGTCCCCCGCGTCCACCGGGAGGGGCACCTCGCCGAAGCGATTCATCAGCCGGTAGAAGAGGTAGGAGGTGCCGCGTTTGAGCGCCCCCTCCCCGGCCCGGGAGCGGCGCCGCCCGTAGACCACGTCGGCCCCGGCGCGCCAGCGGGCCACCATCTCGGGGAGGAGCTCGGGGGGGTCCTGGAGGTCCGCGTCCATCAGGGCTACCGCGCGACCCCGGGCCATGCGCAGCCCGCAGGACGACGCCGCCTCGTGCCCGAAGTTGCGGCTGAAGCTCGCGTAGCGCACCCGGGGGTCGGCGGCGGCCAGGGCGCGGATCACCTCGAGGGACCCGTCCCGGGACCCGTCGTCGACGAAGAGGACCTCGTAGGCCAGCCCTTCGGCTCCGAGGGCTCCTCCCAGGCGCCGGTGGAGTTCACGCAGGTTTTCCTCTTCGTTGTACACGGGGACGACGACGGAGAGCTCCACGGCCGCGGCCTCGTTCATGGACTGGGTCCTCCTTCCCGAGCGGCAGGGGATCGAGCCGCTTATGGTACCCGGGGTGGGGCCCCGGGGCACGCTTTCTCTCGAGCCAGACGCTCGACTTCCCGGCCGGATTCGGATAGGAAGGGCCCCTGGACCGAAACGCGCCCCCGAGAAGGACCGGCCATGGCCCCCGACGCGCCCCCGGCCTCCCGCCACCCCCGAGCCGCCTGGGCCAGCCTGACCGTGGCGGCCGCGGCGACGGCGGTGGCGTGGCTGACCTGTACCACCGTCAACGACCCGGACACCTGGTGGCTGCTGGCCGACGGCCGCCGCCTCCTCGGGGGAGACCTGGCCAACACCAACGCATACTCCCACGTCGCGCCCGACCACCCGTGGCAGAAGACCCAGTGGCTCTTCTCGCTGCTCCTGGCAGGGCTTCAGAGGCTGGTTGGCCCGGACGCCCTGAGCGCCGTCCCGGTGGTGTTCGCCCTGGCCACCTTTGCCGTGGTGGCCAGCTCCATGGGACGGCAGGCCGGGCGCCTGGCGCCGGGCCTCGCCGTGGCGCTCCTGGTGGCGGGGGTGGTCGCGTCGCGCTTCACCTTCGTGCCCCGGGCCCACCTGGCGACGCTGCTGGGGCTCGCCCTCCTGCACCGCCTGTGGCTCGGCCGCCCCCGGGGGTGGCGGCTCACCGCCGCCCTGGTGGGGCTGGTCTGGGCGAACCTCCACTCGGGGGTGGTCTTCGGAACCCTGTTCCTGGCGGTCCTCGCCGCCGCCCTCGCCGCCGAAGGGCGCCGGGACCGGGCGGTCGAGACCGCCGTCGCCGCCGTAGCCTTTTTCGTCGCCTCCCTCGCCAACCCCTTTGGGGTGGCGTACCTCCACGTCTGGGACGCCCTGAAGATCGTCGGGTCGGGCACCCTGGGCCTCGGGGAGATGCAGCCCCCGGTGTGGTCCCAGCACCTGGCGTTTCTAGCCCTGGCGACGATCGGCGTCGCCGCCCTCGCCCCGGACCTCCCCCAGCGGCGCCTAACCGACGCCGCCGCCTTCGCCGTCTTCACCGCCGCCGCCCTGCTCTCCAAGCGGCTGATCCCCCTGCCCATGGTGCTCCTCCTGCCGGCGCTCTACGAGCGGGCCCAGGCCTTGAGCGTGGGGTGGCCCCGGGGGAGCCGCGCCGTGACCGGGGCGCTGGCCCTGGCGCTGGTGGGCACCGCGGCCGTAGACCTGCACCGATGGTGGCCGACCCTGCCCCCGGCGTGGGGGTACGATCGGGCCCAGGTGCCCGAAGGAGCCGCCGCCTTCGTCGAGGAGCACGACCTCCAGGGGGTCTTGTACAACGACTACGACCAGGGCGGGTACCTCGCCTGGCGCCTCTACCCGGGCCGGCGCATCCTCATCGACGGCCGGGTCCCGGCCTACCCCGAGGAAGCGGCCCGGCTGTACTGGGCCACCGCCACCGGCACCGCCCAGGACCTGCGCCGCCTCATCGACCGCTACGGCCTCACCTACGCCATCGCCCAGCGGCGACAAAACGCCTCCGAGGTCGACGTCACGGCCCATTTCCGCGAGCTCGGGTGGCGCCTGGTGTACTTCGACGGGATCAGCGCCGTGTACCTCGGCCCCGGGTTCCGGGCCGCCGGCACCGAAGAGCCCCCGGCCCTCGAGGTGCTGCGGCCCGGGGTGGCGCCAGAGGAGCTCTTTGGCGCCGCCCGGACCGACCCCGACGGGGTGCTCGGCGAGCTCCGCCGCCTCGTCCCCGCGCGCCTGCTTGACCCCGTGGAGCACCACCTCTTCGGCACCGCCGCCTACTTCGCCGGCGACCCCGCCCAGGCCGACGAGTTCTACCGGGCCGGCCTCGCCGCGGATCCCGGCAACCTGGGGGTGCTCCTCGCCCGGGGGGGGGCCCTGGAGGCCTTGGGCCGGACCGAGGAGGCCCGGGGTGCCTATCGCGAGGTCGAGCGCCGCGCCCCGGGGGGGCACCACGCCCGCCTGGCGGCGGAAGCCCTGGCCGCCCTCGACGCGTCCCGGGGCGGAAACCCCCGGTGACCGACCGGCTCGGGGCCCTCCAGGACACCCTGTACGCCTCCCGCAACCCCACCCGCCGCTGGCTGCACGGGGCACGGCGGGCCTGGGTGGAGGCGGCCGTGGGAGAGGCGGCGGTACCCTCCACCCGCCGCGCCCTCGAGGTCGGCCCGGGCTCCGGGGTGTACCTGCCCACCCTGCTGGCCCGCTTCGGGGAGGTCTTGGCGCTGGACCGGGAGCCGTCGTTTTTGGGGCGCGTCGGTGCCCTGGCCGCCCGGCACCCCTCGCTGGCGGCGGTGGCCGGAGACGCGGGCCGCCTGCCGTTTGGCGCCGGCCGCTTCGACCTGGCGCTGTGTTCGGAGGTGCTCGAGCACCTCCCACGCCCCGACGACGCCCTGACCGAGCTGCGTCGCGTGCTCCGGCCCGGGGGCGCCCTGGTGCTCACCACCCCCCACCGGTGGAGCACCCTCGAGGTCGCGGCGCGGGTGGGGACCGCGCCGGGGCTGGTGGCGGTGGCGCGGCTGGTGTACGGCGAGCCGGTGGAGCCCCTGGGGCACCAAAGCCTGATGACCCGGGGACGGCTGGAGGCGGCCCTGGCCCGGGCCGGGTTTCTGATCCTGCGCCGCCACGCCTGCGGCCTGTACCTGCCGGGGGTTGCGGAGTTTGGGGGGGAGCGCGGGCTGCGGCTGGCCCGGCGCCTGGAGGGCCGCCTGCGCGGTCGCGGGCGCTGGGAGGAGCTCCTGTGGACCCAGGCCTACCTGTGCGCGGCGCCGTGACCCGGGGAGCGCTCGGGCCCGCCGCCGTCGGCGAGGCGAGCGTCGATCTGGGCGAGGAACATCCGAGCCTTCGCCCCCATCTCGGCGTAGGGCTCGTCGATCACCACCAGAAACGCCGCGCGCGCCTCCCGGAGGCGCCCCAGGGTCAGGTAGGCGAGGGCGGCGTTGAAGACCACCACGGGGTCCTCCCGATACGCCGGGGGCAAGCTCTCGAACAGGGCGAGGGCCTCGGGCAGGCGCCGGGCCTTGATGTAGGCGCTCATCAGGTTGCCCCGCACCCGCGGGTGCTCCGGGTACCGGCGGTAGGCGTCCTCGTACAGGGTCAGGGGCGTCTGCCACACCTGGTTGCGGCGGATCGTGGCCACCCCGAGGGGGATCAGGGCGACCGCGGCGGCCAGGGCCACGGCGCGCCGGCCGCGCCGGGTGGCCCCCAACTCCCCGGCCCAGGCCCGCGCCCCCTCGGGCACCGCCCCGACCAAGACGAACAGCAGGCCGACCAGGGGCAGATACACCCGGTGTTCGAAGAGGACGTCCTCCAGGGGGACGAAGCTCGACTCGGGCAGCAGGGTCAGGCCGAACCAGAGGGCCCCGAAGCCTACCAGCGGGCGTCGCCGCCCCCCCCACGCCGCGGCGCCAGCCAGAGCCGCCATGACCCCCAGGGGAACCAGCACCCGGGCCGAGGCGAAGGAGGTCGCCACCGGCCAGTAGTGCTCGGCGCTCTGCCCCACCGGCAGCAGGATCAGCTGCAGGTACTTGAGCACCACGCTCAACTGGGTCAAGAGGTAGGTGTAGGCGGTGATCTCCCCCACCGTCCCCCCGAAGTCCCGCAGCCCCTCTTCGCCCCCGTAGACCGCCGCGTACCCCCCGTGGTGCCCCAGGACGATCGCCGCCGCGAGGGTGGTCCCGAGCCCGAGCCAGGCGGCGTGGAAACGGCCCCGGGCGGCCAGGACCCGGCCGAGGCTCCGCCCCGAAAGCAGGAAGTAATCCAGAGCCAGGCCGAGCACCGGGGCGAGCGCGGCGTTCTCCTTGGTCCCCAGCCCCAGCGCGGTGAGCACGAGCGCCGCCGCCGCCCAGGCCCGCCCGCCGCCCGCCGCGTACCGCCAGAAGGCCCAGAGGCTCGCGGTCACCAAGAGCGCCGCCAACGCCGCCATGCGCCCCTGGACGACGTAGGTGACGGCCATGGTGTTGATGGGGTGGACGGCGTACAGGAGGGCGGCGAAGAGGGGCCATCCCCCGGGGGCGGGGACGGCGCGCCCCCTCGCCCACGCCTCGCCCCGGGCGAGCAGGCGCCACACGAGGAGGCAGTGGAGCCCGTGGACGACCAGGTTGGTCGCGTGGTACCCGAAGGGATCCTGGCCAAACCACTGGTAGTTGAGGGCGTTGACCAGGTCGGCTACCGGCCGAGAGCTGGCGAAGGGGTTTTGCAGGAACGCCCAGAGCCCGTGGACGGCCGGGTTGTGCACGATGGAGCCGAAGTCGTCGAGCTGAAACCCCCCACCCAGGGCGTTGGCGTAGACCGCCGCCACCGCCGCGAGGAGCAGGCCCCCCGACGCCGCCAGGGCACCGAAAGGACGGAGGCCCCTTCCGTCCGGCGTCATGGTTTCGCCCCCCGCATCGCCTTCTCCACCGCCTGCCCCTCGGACTCGGGAACCCACCTGGCCAGCGAGCAGACAGTACCGGCTTTGCCCCGAGCGGCGCAAGCCATGGCCCCCCTTCAGCCCATCGGCACCCACAGGGTAAAGGTCGATCCCACCCCGGGTTCGCTGGCGAGCTCTACGCCGCCGCCGTGGGCGCGGGCGATCTCCAGGGCGATGGAGAGGCCGATGCCGAGGCCCGAGCCCATGTACTCGAACTTGGAGGTGTGGTGGTGGCGTTCGGGTCCCATCCCGTAGCAGAGGTCGAAGATGCGGGCGCGTTCGTCGGGGGGGATGCCGAGGCCGGTGTCGGCCACCGCCACGGTGAGCCGCGCCCCGTCGGCGCCCTGCCGGCGCGCCACGGTGACCCCGACGCGGCCGCCGTCGGGGGTGGCCTTGACGGCGTTTTGCACCAGTTCGCTGGCGGCCTGGCGCAAGCGGTGGCCGTCGGCCCACACCTCGGTCTCCGGGGGGCAGCCGACCTCCAGGGCGAGGTCGAGGCGGCGCAGGGACCGCACCATCTCGAAGTCGACCTCGATGCCCCGCAGAAGGGTCGCCACGGTGGCCCGGTCGGGCTGGATGGGGAAGGCGTGGTGGCGACTCTGGACCAGGTCGTGGATGTCGCGCACCAGGTGCACCAGGCGGCGGGACACCTGGCACAGGGTGTCGAGCCGGGAGCGGAAGCGGTCCGGCAGCTCGGCCCCCTGGCGCGCCAGGAGGTGGAGCATGCCGTCCAGGGCGGCCACGGGGGTGCGCAACTCGTGGTCGGTGACGGCGAGGAACCGCTCCTTCATCCGGGCGAGGTCGAGAAGCTTGCGGTTCACCGCCTCGAGCTCCGCGTGGGAGCGACGGTGATGGATCCACTGGGCGCACCGGTGCATGACGCCCTCGATGCGATCGATGCGGATGGGCTTGAGGAGAAAGTCGAAGGCGCCGTCGCGCATGGCTTCGACGCCGTCTTGGATGGTGGCGTAGCCGGTGAGGACGATCACCTCGGCGTCGGGGCGCTTCTCCTTGACCCGGCGCAGGACCTCGAGGCCGCCCATGCCGGGCATGCGCAGATCGGTGAGCACGATGTCGTAGCCACCCCGGTCCAGCGCCGCTAGGGCCGCCTCCCCGTTGGCCTCGACCCCCACCCGAAAGCCCTCCTCGCCGAGAAACTCGGCGAGGACGTCCCGGGCGCTGGGGTCGTCATCCACCACCAGGACCGCCAGGCCCCGGTCTTTGACTGGCTCCATCGCACCCTCCGCCGTCGGTCGCCCACCGCCTACGGATCGGCCGGAGGGCCCAAGACCTTGAGCGACGAGGCCGCCGGGTTCGCCGGCGGCCTCACTCTTTAGTGCTTCTTCTTGGCGGGGGCGGCCTTGAGGGCCTTGATCCGCTCCTTCTGCCGCTGCAGGCGGCGGTGCCGCCGACGCTTGATCTCTCGCTTCCGCTCGCTCATGGCCATGGGGGCTCCTTTCGGTGTGTTGTCAACGGACTAAAACTCGATTCCCTTCTGGGCCTTGATGCCCTGGCGGTAGGGGTGCTTCACTTCCTTCATCTCGGTGACCAGGTCGGCCGCTTCGATCACTTCGGGCCGGGCCCCCCGGCCGGTGAGGACCAGGTGGACCTCCGGGGGCTTCTCCCGGATGAGGGCCACCACCTCCGCCACGTCGATCAGGCCGTACTGGACGGCGTAGTTCACCTCGTCCAGGATCACCAGGCCGTAGTCGCCGCTTTGCACCTTGGCCCGGCCGACCGCGAAGGTCTCCCGGGCCAGGGCGACGTCGGCGGGGTTGGGCTCCTGGCTCCCCAGGTCGACAAAGCCCCGCCCCATGGGGTGGATCTCGAACCCCGGCAGGAACTCGGGGGCCCTGAGCTCCCCGTACTTCCAGGACCCCTTGATGAACTGGACCACGGCTACCTTGAGGCCCTGGCCGACCGCCCGCAGGGCGAGGCCGAGGGCGGCGGTGGTCTTGCCCTTCCCCTCCCCGGTGTGGACGATGACGAGGCCGTGTCGCGCCATGGGGCCCCCTAGAAGAGCCCGGGCAGGTTCAACCCGAGCCCTCCGGCGATCTTGCTCATCTCGCCGGACACCATCTCCTGGCTCTTGCGGATGGCCTCGTTGATGGCCGCCCGCAGGAGGTCCTGGAGCATCTCCACGTCCTCGGGATCGACCACCTCGCGCTCGATGGTGAGGGAGAGGATCTCCTGCTTGCCGTTCACCAGGCAGCGCACCATGCCGCCCCCGGCGGTGACCTCCAGGGTCTTCTTGCCGAGCTCCTCTTGCATCTCCGCCATCTTGCGCTGCATCTGCTGCGCCTGGCGCATCATGTTGCCGATGTTCTTCATGGTCGGTCGTCCTCAAGGAAAAGGGAGGGCACCGGGATCGGGACCCCCAGGGTTGTACCACAGCGGGAGGCAAAGGACACCAGGGACCTACGGGGCGCCCCGGCCGAACCGTGGCGGCGGCCGCTCACGGCTTGGCCGGGCGCACCTCTTCCACGTCGCCGTCGAAGAGGTTGAGGGCGTCCCGCACCAGGGGGGTCTCCAGAACCTCGCGCTTGGCCGCGCGCACGGCGTCGGGCTCCCGCCCCCCCCCTTTGGCTCGGGCCGCGGGGGCGGCGAGCTCCAGGGTCGCGCGGGGGCCCGCGATCCCGCGGAGGACCTCGGTCAAGAGGTCGAGCTTGCCGCGCACGGAGAAGTCCTGGTCGGGGTCGTCCAGGGCGAGGGTCGCCCGGCCCGCCACCGGGTCCCACCCCTGGAGGGAGGCGTGGGCCCTGAGCACGTTCCAGGTCGGGCGGCTCACCCCCTCCACCGCCGCGAGAAAGGCGCGCCACAGGCCGGGGGCGTCGAGGACCGGAGGGGCCGCGGCGGGCTCCTGGGGCACCGGGGCAGCTGCCGCGGCGACCGGCGCCGGGGTGGGCGGGGGCGCCACCCGCGGGGGCTCCGGCGACCCAGGCGCGGCCGCAGGTGGGGTCCAGCGCTGGGCCCGCCCGAGGACCTCCGACAGGGGGAGCACGGCGGGCAGGCGCGCCATCTTCAGAAGCGCCATCTCCAGCACCACCCCGGGGCGCGCCGAGGCGCGCAGGGCCTCCACCGCCCGGCCGAGCATGTCGAAGCGCGCGTGGATGTCCTCCCAGGAGACCCGGGCCAGGAGCCCGGACACCTCGGCCACCTCCTCGGGGGCGAGATCCACGAGGTCCCCGGCCGCCTCCACGGCGCGCAGCACCGCCAGATCCCGAAAGAGGTCCAAGAGGTCGTGGGCGAAGCGGCGGGGGTCGAAGCCGAACCGCTCGGCCTCCCCCACCGCCGTCACCACCGCCCGGGGGTCGCCGTCGAGTACCCCCCGGGCCACCGCCAGGAGCAGCCCCCGGTCGACCACCCCCAGCACGTCCCGGACGTCGCCGTGGGTAACCGACTGGCCGGCGTAGGCGATCACCTGGTCCAAAAGGCTCTGGGCGTCCCGTACGCTGCCGTCGGCTTCGCGGGCCAGGGCCACCAGGGCCTTGTCCTCCAGGGCGATGCCCTCGGCCCGGGCCACGTCGGCTAAAAGCGCTACCAGGTCTCGGGGCGCCAGGCGCTTGAAGTCGAACTGCTGGCAGCGGCTCAAGATGGTGGCGGGGATCTTGTGGGCGTCGGTGGTGGCGAAGACGAAGACGACGTGGGCGGGGGGCTCCTCCAGGGTCTTGAGGAGCGCATTGAACGCCGCCGCAGAGAGCATGTGGACTTCGTCGATGATGTAGATCCGGTACGCCCCGGCCACCGGCGGATAGCGCACCGCCTCCCGGAGCCGGCGCACCTCTTCGACCCCGTTGTTGGAGGCGCCGTCGATCTCCAGGACGTCGGCGCTCGTGCCCTCGGTGATGGCCAGGCAGGACGGGCAGCGGTTGCAGGGGGCGGGGGTAGGGCCCGAGGCGCAGTTGAGCGCCTTGGCGAGCACCCGGGCGGCGGAGGTCTTGCCGACGCCGCGGATGCCGGTGAAGACGTAGGCGTGGGCGATGCGCCCGGAGGCGATGGCGTTGGTCAGGGCCCGGACGATGTGCTCCTGGCCCCTGAGCTCCGCAAAGGTCTGGGGGCGCCACTTGCGCGCCAGGACGAGGTAGGACATGGCTTGGCCCCGAGGGAAGGCGAGAACGGGGGGCGGGCACCAGGGATGGCTAGGCTACCTGCGGCACACAAAGGGCACGGCTGCCGCTGCTTCCTTCCGGACCTGACGGGGTTCACCAGCCTTCGTTGCGCAGGGCCCAGCCATCCCGGCTGCCCGCCCCCAGGACGGCAGGGGCCGACGCCGTCGGCCCCTGGAGATGAAAAATTGGCGGAGAGGGAGGGATTCGAACCCCCGGCACCCGTCAAGGTGCAGTTGATTTCGAGTCAACCGCCTTCGACCACTCGGCCACCTCTCCGCACACCTTCCTTCCAAAGCGTTGGTCACGGCGCTCCCCGGCGCCGCCTCTCCTCAAAAAACTCCCGCAACAGTAGCGCCGCCTCGGCCTCCCCGACCCCTCGCACCACCTGGAGCCGGTGGTTCAAGCGCGGGTCGTCCGACAGGTCGTACAAGCTCCCCGCCGCCCCCGCCCGGGGATCGGCCGCGCCGTACACCAGCCGCGGCACCCGGGCCTGCAAGGCGGCGCCCATGCACATCAGGCACGGCTCCAGGGTCACCACCAGGGTCGCTTCGTCCAGCCGCCAGCGCCCCAGGCGCCGCGCCGCCTCCCCCAAGACCAGGATCTCGGCGTGGGCCAAGGGATCGGCGCGGGCCTCCCGCCGGTTGTGGTCGCGGGCGACCACCTCTCCCCGCCACAGGACCACCGCCCCCACCGGCACCTCGCCCTCCGCCAGAGCCTGGGCGGCTTCGTCTAGCGCCGCGGCCATGGCCTCCGGGTCGGAGGGAGCGCGAAGATAGCACGGGGCCCCGGGGGATGCAATGCTGCCGCCAGCGCCGGGCAGGGCACCCTCGGGATCGATCGCGGCGGTCATGGGGAGACCTCCCGCTCGTGCCTCGACGGTCTGAGGCAGAGCCTCGCTACCTGTCGGCACAGCCCTTCGAGCATCGAGCATCAAGCATCCAGAAGCGGCTCGGGGGGCAGCCGCACCGTCGCCCGGGTCCCGGCCCCGGGGTTCGAAACCACGGCCAGGCTTCCCCCGTGCAGCTCCACCAGGCGCCGGCTCAGGGCGAGGCCGACCCCCAGGCCGCCGCCACCCCCCTTGCGGGCAAAGCCCTGGAGGGCGATCCGGAGCACCTCCGGATCGATCCCTGGCCCGGTATCTTCCACCGCCACCTCGATCCACCCGTCCGGTCCCACCCCCACCGAGACCGTGACCACGCCGATCTCGGTGTACCGGACGGCGTTGCGCACCAGGTGGCGCAGGACCTGGCGCAGGGCGGCTACGTCTCCCACCACCTCGGGACAGCCGGGCGCCACGGTCAGCCGCACCGACAGAGCCTTGCTCGCCGCGAGGCGGTTCCCCTCGTCCACCGCAGCCTCGGCGACGTCCCCGAGGCTGACCCGCCCCAGGCACAGCACCCGGCGGCCGCCCTCCAGCCGGGAGAGCTCCAGGAGGTCTTCTACCAGGGCCAGGAGCTGGTGCCCGTTGCGGCGGATCACGGCGACGTCGTGGCGCTGGCTCGGGGCGAGGGTGCCGTCGATGCCGTCGAGGAGGAGGTCGGCGTAGCCGATCACCCCCTGAAGGGGGGTGGAGAACTCGTGGGTGATGCCGGTGAGGAACTCGGTCTTGAGCCGGGCGCTCTCCCGGGCCTCCCCCAGGGCCGCCTCGAGTTCCCGGGTCCGGTCCGCCACCTGCCCCTCCAGCTTGCGGTTCCAGGTCTCCAGATCCTTTCGGGTGCCCTCGAGGGTACCGATCATCCCGTCGAAGGCGGCCAAAAACTCCCCCCACTCGTCGGCCCGGCGCAGGCGGCTGCGAACCCGGAGGTTGCCCCGGGTCACCTCCCGCACCAGGCGCAGGCACTCGGCCAGGGGTCGCTCCAGAACCCACCGGAAGGCCAGGAGCAGGGGCAGGGCGGCCACCACCAGCACGACGGCGCCCCCCGCCGCCGCCTGCACCGAGAGCTCCCACCCCCGCGCGGTGAGCCCCAGGTCCCGATGTTCCACGGACAAGATGCCGAGAAGCCGCCCCTCCCCGGGGTGACACCCCCCGGCCTGGCACGAGGGCTCGTTGGGCACGGGGGCGTACAGGATCAGGCCGTCCCCCACCCGGTGGACGCACTCCCCCCCCTGCCCAGGGGCATTTCGCCGGGGGTCGGCGTGGCACCCGGTGCAGGTCGGGCCGTCCAGGGCCAGGTCGGGGCCAACGTCGGCGGTCGGCAGCCGGAGGCGCCCCTGGCTGTCGTAGACCCGCACCGTGCGGGACGAGGTTCCCCCCGCCACCTCCCGGACGATCGCCTCGAGGTGGTCGCGATCGACCGCGAGCATGGCGTGGCGGGTCGCCCGGCGCACCGTGTCGGCGAAGGACGCCGCGTCGGCCACGGCGCCGCTCCACAACTGGGTCGAGGCCAGCCGCACCAGAGCCGCGGACACCCCCACCACCACGGGGGCGAGGCACAGCAGGGTGAGGGCGGCGATCCGGTAGCGCAGGGTGAAGGCCATCGAGCGTCCTCAGCCTCCCATCACCTCGCCGAGCACCCGGAGGAGGGTATCGACCCGATAGGGCTTGGGCAGAACCCCCGCGAAGCCGTGCTCCCGGTAGCTGGCGAGGACGGCGTCGCCGCTGTACCCGCTGGAGGCGACCGCCTTCACCGCCGGATCGACCTCCCGCAGGTGCCCCAGGGCCTCGAGCCCCCCCATGCCCCCGGGCACCGTCAGGTCCAAGAGCACCACGTCGAAGGGGTCCCCCTCGGCGCGGGCGGCCCGGTACCGGGTCACGGCCTCGGCGCCATCCCCGGCGGTGGCCACCCGGTACCCGAGGTCTGCTAGCACCTGGGAGATCGCGTCCCGCAGGATCTCCTCGTCGTCCATCAAGAGGACGTGCCCCCCCGCCCGGGGGGCCGGCGGATCCGGTGACACCGGCTCCAGGTCCCGCGCCGAAGCCGGCAGGGTGAGGTGGAAGCGGCTGCCGCGCCCGACCTCGGACTCCACCTCGATGGTCCCGCCGTGGCGCCGGGCCACGAAGTAGGCGGTCGCCAGGCCGAGCCCCGTGCCCTTGGACTTGGTGGTGAAGTAGGGGTCGAAGACCCGCGGCAGGTGTTCCGGGGCGATCCCCGTCCCGGTGTCCTCCACCGTCAGGCGCACCGATCCGCCCCGCCGGGCGCCCACGTTTCGGGCGGTCACCCGCAGCACCCCCCCCCGGGGCATGGCCTGATCCGCGTTGACCACGAGGTTCTCGACCACCTGGCCCACCTGGCCCACGTCCACCTCCACCGGCCACAGGTCGCCCGGCAGGTCGAACTCGCACCGCACGTTGGAGCCGACGAGACCGAAGGCGGCGCTGTCCCGGATCACCTCCTCCAGGGAGGCCGTGGTCTTGACTGGCGCCCCTCCCTGGGCAAAGGCGAGGAGCTGCCGACTGAGCCCCTGGGCCCGCAGGACCGCGGCGTCGGCGCGCCCGAGCTTCTCCACCACCCGGGGCTCCCCCGCCGCCAGCAAGCGGGCGTGGGAGAGGTTGACGGTGACCGCCGTCAACAGGTTGTTGAAGTCGTGGGCGATGCCGCCGGCCAGAAGCGCGATGGAGTCGAGGCGCTCGGCCCGGGCGAGCTCGGCCTCGGCCCGGCGCAACTCGGTCACGTCCCGGCACACCACGACGCTCCCGAAGAGCTCGCCCCGACCATCCCGCAGGGGGGCGGCGCCCACCTCGAAGCGGTGCCCGCCGTCGCCGATGGTGGCGGGGACCCGGGCGGGCCACCGCGCCTCCTGCGCGAGGGCGCGGCGAAGGATCTCGGCGACCGGAGCTCGGGTGTCGGGGTGAACCAGGGCAAGCACGTCGCCCAGGGGGCACCCCAGGGCCGAGCCGGTCCCGCAGCCCGCGAGGGCCTCGGCGACCGGGTTGAGGAAGGTCACCCGCCCCTCCAGGTCGGTGGTCGCCACCGCGTCGGCGATGGAGCCGAGGGCCACCGCCAGCCGCTCCTTCTCGTCCGCGAGGGCGGCCTCGGCCGCTCGCCGGCTCGCCGCCTCGTCCACCAGGGTCCGGTTGGTCACTTCCAGGGCCCGGGTGCGCTCCTCCACCCTCGCCTCGAGCTCCTCGTGCGCCCGACGCAGCTCCTCCTCGGCCCGGGCCCGCAGCCCCTCGGCTCGGCTCGCCCGCCACAGAACGCCCCCGATAACCGCCAAGAAGCCGAGGCTTACCCCCAGGGGGAGCACGGCCAGCCACCGCAGGAGCCGCTCCAACGCCGCCACCCGCTCCGAGATCTCGTAGTACACCTCGAAGACGCCGACCGACCGGCCCCGGTCCAGGATCGGCACGTAGGCCTCGACCACGTCCTCCAGGACCAGTTGCCCCTCCAGGGTGAGACGCCCCTTCTGGACGAGCTCGGTAAAGGCCTCGCCCCGGGCGACCACGTGGCGAAAATACGGGTGCTGGTTTACCGACCCCAGGTCCTTCGGGTCGGTGGAGTAGGCGACCTCGCCGGTGGGGAGGAACACCTTGAGCTTCCACAGGCGGAAGGCGGCTTGGAGCTTGGCCACCCCGCCCGGGAAGGCCTCCCCCAAGATCAACTGCTCCTCGCGGACCTCCACCAGGGGTCGCAAGTGCTCGGCGAGGCGCACCGCCTCGTCCTCGGAGATGCTCGCCAGCAGGGCCCGTGCGCCGGTGGACGCCAGCCGATAGGCGACCAGGGGGACCCCGAGGGAGAGCCCCAGGCACAGCCCGGCCAGGAGCCCGAGGGTTCGGCCTCTCACCGCTGCCCCCTCCCTGGGACCGGGGCGGTACTCATGGAGCGCCCGCCTCGGCCAGGGCCCGCCGGGCGGCCCCGTACAGCGCGGCCTTGGGGTCGAGGACGACCGCGACGGGGATCTGGGCCAGGAGCTCCGCCAGCCGCCCCTTATCGCGAAAAGCCTCCCGGAATCCACCCTCGCGCAGCACCGGTAGGATCTTCGGGGCGATGCCCCCGCCGACGAACACCCCTCCCGTCGCCAGGCCCTTGAGGGCGAGGTTGCCGGCCTCGGCGCCGTAGATGCGGGCAAACAGCGAGAGGGCCCGGACGCAGGCGGGGTCGGTGCCGGCGAGCCCCTCGTCGGCGATCGCCGCCGCCGGATCCTCGGCCGCCAGGCGTTCGGCGACCCGGGCGGACGCCTCTTCCCGGCCGGTATCGACCATGAACCGATACACGTTGACGAGCCCCGGCCCCGACAGGATCCGCTCGTAGCTCACCCGCCCGAAGCGGGCGCCGAGGTAGCACCACAGGTCGGCCTCGAGGTCGCTGGTGGGCCCGAAGTCCGTGTGCCCCCCTTCGGAGGGGACGGGGCGACGACCCCGGCCGTCCCACCACAGGAGGGCCTGGCCGAGGCCGGTACCGGCGGCCAGGAGGGCCTGGCTGCCCTCGGGGTCCGGGCTCCCCTCCTGGAGGGTTTCGAAGCTCCCCGGCGGCAGCTCGGCCAGGCCGAGGGCGGTGGCCAAAAGGTCGTTGATCAGGGTGACCCGGGGCACCCGGAGGGCGGCGGCCAGGACGTCCCCGTCGACCCCCCAGGGGAGGTTGGGGGCGAGCACCCGCCGGCCCCGCACCGGCCCCGCCACCCCCAGGCACGCCCCCGCCACCTCGGGGCCGTGGTCGCCGAGAAAGCCCGCCACCAGGCTCGCGGGGTCCGGGTAGTCGGCGCTGCGCACGGTGGCGTGGCGCGCCACGGCGAGGGGGCCTGCCCCCAAGGACACCAGGGCCAGGTTGGCCTTGGTGCCGCCGATGTCCCCCGCCAGTACCCACCGCTTCGCCATGGTCTCCTTCCCCGGGTGATCCCAGCCCACGCCGGCCCACCTTTGCCAGGGATCGCCGTAAAAGGCAAGGGGGTCACCGGAGGGGCAGTGCTGACGCACGACCGCCGAGGGGACCGATCGGGACCGCCGCACGTGCCCGCCGGGGATAGGATGGGAGGGAGGCCGCCATAGGTTTTTCCCAGGGGACTGGGTTCACGCAACGGCGCCACGTAGACCTTGACTCTGTTCCCCCCCAGCCTTGCGTAACGTCGTGGCGTGAGGCGGGTTTCTCCGGCCCCGGGAGGGCGAAGGGCTCCGGGTCAGGGATCGGTGAAGATCTCGTCGAGGGACTGGGCAGCCAGGAGGTTCTCGCCCCAGCGGAGCAGGGTCTCGGCGTCCGCGCCTTCGATCCGCTCGCGAGCGCTGGCAGGGAGGGGGCCGAACCGGCGCTCGGCGAGCCGCGCAAGGAGGGCAGCTTCGCCCCTCTGGAGGCCCCGCTGGAGGCCCTGTTGGAGCCCTTGTTCCTTCCACTGCTCGGTCCATTCCATGACGCGTTCGGCTAGCATGGTGTTCACCTCTTGGAGGTTGGTTACGTTCGGAAGGTCGATGCCCGGCAAGCGGGCCGGGAGCAGGACCCGTTTCACCCAGACCGCGAAGGAGCGGCGCAGGCCCTCCTGCTCGGGGGCACGGAGCCACTCCACGAGCTCGGCGACCACCGCCCCGAGGGCTTCGGGGCTGCGGC
>JBBIIA010000084.1:0-17569 GCA_037446775.1 Deltaproteobacteria bacterium | reverse complement strand
CACTCCGAGAGCGCGCCGCCGGCGTAGTAGTCCCAGACCTCCGGGGGGAGGCTCCGGCGGGCCTGCCGGTGATCCGGGTCGAGGACACCCTGGAGGCTCTGGGCGCCCTCGGCCGCTGGGTGCGCCGTGCCCTGCCGTGGCGGGTCCTCGCCATCACCGGGAGCGTCGGCAAAACCACCACCAAGGAGTTCGCCGGGGCCCTCCTGCGGGCCGGGGGAGGGGCGGTGCTCCAGACCCCCGGCAACTGGAACAACCGGGTGGGGCTGCCCCTCACCCTGCTTGGGGCGCGGGGCGACGAGGGCGCCGCGGTGCTGGAGCTCGGCATCAGCGAGGTCGGCGAGATGGCCCACTTGACCGCCATCGCCGAGCCCGAGGTGGCGGTGGTGACGGCGGTGGCCGAGTGCCACACCGAAGGGCTCGGGGGCCTCGCCGGCGTCGCCCGGGAGAAGCTCGCCATCGCCCGGGGCCTGGTCGCCGGGGGCCGACTGGTGTTGCCCCAGGGGGAGCCCCTCCTGGCCCCGCCCCCCGGCGTCGAGACGGTCACCTTCGGCTGGCGCCCCGGGGCCGACGTGCGCGGCGAGGCCTTCGAGAGCCGGGGCGCCGATGGGTGCCGCTTTGCCGTCGAGGGCCGGGAGATCCGCCTCGGCCTCCCGGGGCGCCACAACGCCGAGAACGCCCTGGCCGCCCTGGCGGCGGTGCGCGCCCTGGGGGCGAGCTGGGACGGGGCCGCGGAGGCCCTGGCGGCGGTCCACCCTGCCCCCCTGCGGGGGGAGGTGCGGGAGACCCCCGGGGGGGTGCGGCTGCTGGTGGACTGCTACAACGCCAACCCCCGGGCGGTGGAAGCGGCCCTGGAGACCTTTGCCGACCTCGCTGGCGCGGCCCGCAAGGTGGCGGTGCTCGGGGAGATGCGCGAGCTCGGGGAGCTGGCCGAGGCCGGTCACCGGCGGGTCGGCCGGGCCGCCGCCGCGGCCGGGGTGGCCGAGCTCCATCTCCTGGGGGCCGCCACCGGGTGGATTCGGGAGGGCGCCGCCGCCGCCGGCGTGCCCCCCGACCGGATCTGGCAGTACGTAGACCGGGAGGCCCTGGGGGCCGCGGTGGCGCGCCGCCTCGGGGCCGGAGACTGGGTGCTCGTCAAGGGCAGCCGCGCCCTGGGCCTGGAAGCCGTCGCTGAAACCCTGGCGGGCGCCCCCGGCGCCCCCGTGCACCCCTGAAGGGCCCCCGGCCATGCTCTATCGCCTCCTCTACGCCTTTCAGGACTCCTTTGGGGCCCTCAACGTCTTTCGCTACCTCACCTTCCGCACGGCGCTCGGGATGCTCACCGCGCTGGCCGTCGCCCTGGTGCTCGGCCCCTGGCTGATCCGGGCCCTCCAGAAGCTCCGGGTCGGCCAGGCGGTGCGCTCCGACGGCCCCCAGACCCACCTGGCCAAGCAGGGCACCCCCACCATGGGGGGAATCCTGATCCTCCTGGCCGTCGGCCTCTCCACCCTCCTGTGGGCCGACCCCTTCAGCCGTACCATGTGGATCGTCCTCGGGGTCACCCTCGGGTTTGGCGCCGTGGGGTTTGCGGACGATTACCTGAAAGTCAGCCGCAAAAACCCCAAGGGGCTCCCCTCCCGGGCCAAGTTCTGGGGCCTGGTGGCGGTCGCCACCGTGGGGTGCTTCGCCCTGTGGGCCCAGCCCGGCTTCGATACCCGCCTCTCGGTGCCCTTCTTCAAGGGGCTTCGCCCCGACCTCGGGTGGGTGTACCTCCCCTTTGCCGTCTTCGTGGTGGTGGGCGCGGGCAACGCCGTCAACTTAACCGACGGCCTGGATGGCCTCGCCATCGGGCCGGCGATCTCGGCGAGCCTCACCTACTTGATCTTCGCTTACGCCGTCGGGCACTCCCGCATCGCCGAGTACCTCCAGGTGCCGTACGTGGCCGGAGCAGGCGAACTAGCGGTCTTCTGCGCCGCCATGGTTGGGGCCGCCCTCGGCTTCTTGTGGTACAACGCCTACCCCGCCCAGGTGTTCATGGGGGACGTGGGGAGCCTGGCCCTGGGGGGCGCCCTGGGGATGGTGGCGGTGGTGACCAAGTTCGAAATCGTCCTCGCCCTGGTGGGGGGGGTCTTCGTGGTGGAGACCTTGAGCGTGGTGCTCCAGGTCGGGTCTTTTAAGCTCCGGCGCAAGCGGATCTTCCGCATGGCTCCCATCCACCACCACTTCGAGCTGAAGGGGTGGGCGGAGCCGAAGATCATCGTGCGCTTCTGGATCGTGTCGATCATCCTGGCCCTTCTGGGCCTCACCACCTTGAAGCTGCGGTGAGCGCCGTGGAGCTGCGCGGCCGACGGGCGGTGGTCTTGGGCGCCGGGGTGAGCGGCCGGGCCGCGGCGCGCTTCCTCCTCGCCCGGGGGGCGGCGGTGCACCTATGGGACGACGCCCCCGCCGAACGCTGGGCGGCGGATGCCCGGGCCCTGGGGGCCGAGGGCGCCCGCCTCCTGCCGGGGGGCCCCGCCCTGGCGCCCGGAGCGTACGACCTCGCCGTGGTGAGCCCGGGGATCGCCGTGGCCGACCCCCGGGTGGCGGCCCTGGCCGGGGCCGGGGTGGAGGTGGTGGGGGAGCTCGAGCTCGGCTACCGCTTCCTCACCGCCCCGGTCCTAGCGGTCACCGGCACCAACGGCAAGACCACCGTCACCACGCTCCTGGGGGAGCTCCTCCAGGCCCTGGGGCACCGGGTCTTCGTCGGCGGCAACCTCGGCACCCCCCTGGTGGAGGCCGCTGGCGGGGAGTGGGACCTGGTGGTGGCCGAGGTGTCGAGCTTCCAGCTCGAGACCGTCCGGGACTTCCACCCCCGGGTCGCCGTGCTCCTCAACGTCACCGACGACCACTTCGACCGCCACGGCAACCTCGAGGCTTACGCCCGGGCCAAGGCCCGGATCTTCGAGCAGCAGGGGCCCGGGGACGCGGCGGTGGTCAACCGCGACGACCCCGTGGCGTGGGCCCACGGTCGGCACGGGCCCGGGGTGGTGCTGCCCTACTCCACCGAGGGGGCGCAGCCGGTGGGGGCGTGGGTCGAGGGGGCGGACGCGGTCTTCCTGCTCCCCGGCCAGGACGGGGTGCGGATACCCCGGGGAGAGCTCCAGCTCCCGGGGCGGCACAACCTCGGCAACGTTCTCGCCGCTTGCCTCGCCGCCGCCTGGGTCGGCGCCGACCCCCGGGCCGCCTGGGCCGAGGCCCGCCGGTTTCGGGGCCTCAAGCACCGCCTCGAAGCGTTTCACGAGTGGCGGGGGGTGCGCTTCCTGGACGACTCCAAGGCCACCAACGTGGACGCCGCCGTGCAGGCCCTGGAGACCGTGGCCGGGCCCACGGTGTGGGTGGCGGGCGGGGTGGACAAGGGGGGGGACTACCGCCCCCTGCGGGCGCCCCTGGGCCGCTTCGTCCGCCAGGGGGTCCTGGTGGGGGCGGCGGCCCCGGCCATGGCGGCGGCCCTGGAGGGCGCGGCCCCCCTGGCCGTGGCCCGGGACTGGCCCGAGGCCGTGGCCCTCGCCGTCGCGGCGGCCCGGCCCGGGGACACCGTGCTCCTGGCCCCCGCCTGCTCCAGCTTCGACTTCTTTACCAGCTACGGCGAACGGGGCGACACCTTCCAGCGCCTGTGCCGGGCCGCCACCGGGGAGCTCGACGGTGGCCGCTGAGCCGCGGCCCCGGGCCGACCGGTGGATCCTGGGCTCCGCCGCGCTGTTGACCGGGCTCGGGATCGTGACCGTGTACTCCACCTCCTCCCCCCTCTCCTTCGGCCGGGAGGGCGCCGACGCCTTCTACTACTTGAAGCGCTCCCTGGGGTACGCCGCGGTGGGGGCCGCCGCTTGCGGCGTCGCCGCCCGGGTGGGCCCGGAGCGCTGGCGCTCCCTGGCGTACCCGGCCCTGGTCCTGGCCATCCTGTTGCTGTTCCTCCCCTGGGTGCCGGGGCTCGCCCACTCGGCCAAGGGCGCCCAGCGCTGGGTGCGGATCGGCGGCTTCGGGTTCCAGCCCTCCGAGGTCGCCAAGTTCGCCCTGGTGCTCTTCCTCGCCCACAACCTGACCCGGCGGGCCGATCGGATCACCACCTTCTCCCGGGGGTTTCTCCCCACCGTGGTCCTCCCCGGGATCCCCATCGGGCTCGTGCTCCTGGAGCCCGACCTCGGCACCGCCATCCTCTTGAGCGCCGTGGTGGCGTGCATGGCCTTTGCCGGGGGCGTCCGGCTCCGCCACTTGAGCGCGGCCGCGGCCCCCGCCCTGGTGGGGGTGGCCGGCCTCCTGTGGTTCGTCGACTTCCGCCGGGAGCGGCTCCTGGCGTTTCTCGACCCCTGGGCCAACGCCCAGGGCGCGGCGTTCCAGCTCGTCCAGAGCCTGTTGGCCTTTGGCACCGGGGGGGTCTGGGGGGTCGGCCTGGGAGCCGGGCGGCAGAAGCTCCACTACCTCCCCGAGGCCCACACCGACTTCATCTTGAGCGTCTGGGCCGAGGAGCTCGGCCTCCTCGGGGTCCTCGCGGTCCTCGTCCTCACCGCCGTCCTGGTGGGCCGGGGATTCGCCATCGCCCTGCGCCAGAGCGACCCCTTCCGGCGGCTGCTGGCCACCGGGATCTCCTGCTGGCTCGGCCTCCAGGCCGGCATCAACGCCCTGGTGGTGATGGGGTTACTGCCCACCAAGGGCATGTCCTACCCCTTCCTCTCCTACGGCGGCACCGGCCTGGTGATCTCCCTGGCGGCGGCGGGGGTGCTCGCGGGCCTCGGCCGAGAGGAACCCGCGTGCGCCTCTTGATCGCCGGGGGCGGCACCGGGGGGCACCTGTACCCCGGGGTGGCCGTGGCCGAGGAGCTCCTGGCCCGGGGCCCGAGTCACGAGGTGCTCTTCGCCGGCACCGACCGGGGCCTCGAGGCCCGGGTGCTGCCCGCCCTCGGGCTGGCCTTTCGGACCGTGCGGGCCGGGGGCCTGGTGGGGGCGGGCCCGGGGGCCAAGCTCGAGGCTTTGGGGCGGCTCGCCCTGGGCACCGTGGACGCCGCGGGCCTGGTGCGCTCCTTCCGGCCCCAGGCGTGCCTCGGGGTCGGCGGCTACTCCTCCTTCCCGGTGGTGGCGGTGGCCCGGCTCGCCGGGGTGCCCACCGCGATCCAGGAGCAAAACGCCTGGCCCGGGCTCGCCAACCGGACCCTGGCCCGGGTCGTGCGGCGGGTGTACGCCGGGGACCCGGCGGCAGCCCCCCACTTCCCCCCGGCCAAGACCCGGGTCACCGGCAACCCCCTGCGCCGGTCCCTCGCGGCCCCCACGCCCTACGAGGCCCCGGCCCCGGGGGCGTCGGCGCGGCTCCTGGTCCTGGGGGGGAGCCTCGGCGCCAAGGCCCTCAACGAGGTCGTGCCCGGCGCCGTGGCGGCCCTGCCGGGGCCGGTGGAGGTGCTGCACCAGGCCGGCCGGGGGCGGGCCGCGGAGGTGGAGCCGCGCTACGCCGGGCGGCCCGGGGCGCGGGTGGTGGAGTTCATCGACGACGTGGCCGCGGCGTACGGCTGGGCCCACCTGGTGGTGGCCCGGGCTGGGGCGCTCACCGTCGCCGAGCTCGCGGCCGCCGGGCGACCCGCGGTGCTGGTGCCCTTCCCCTGGGCCGCCGAGGGGCACCAGGAAAAGAACGCCCGGGCCGCGGCCGAGCGGCGGGCAGCGCGCTGGCTGCCGGAGCGGGAGCTCACGGCCCCGGCGTTGACCGCCCTCCTGGGGGCGCTCCTGGCCGACCCCGGGGAGCTCGCCCGGCTCGCGGCGGCCGCCTCGGCGTCGGCCCGCCGGGACGCCGCCAAAGCCATCGTAGACGACTTGTTGACGCTGTAAGCCACTCCGGAGAGGCGCGTGTACCGCAGAGAACAGCACATCCACTTCGTCGGGATCGGGGGCATCGGCATGAGCGGCATCGCCGAGGTGCTCCTCAACCTCGGCTACCGGGTGAGCGGGTCCGACCTCAAGGCGTCGGCGACCACGGCGCGCCTGGTCAAGCTCGGGGCCCGGGTCGCGCTCGGCCACGCCGGGGAGCACCTCGGCGACGCCTCGGTGGTGGTCATCTCTTCGGCGGTAAAGGCCGACAACCCCGAGGTCGCCGAGGCCCATCGGCGCCTGGTGCCGGTGATCCCCCGGGCCGAGATGCTCGCCGAGCTGATGCGCATGAAGTACGCGGTGGCGGTGGCCGGGGCCCACGGCAAGACCACCACCACCTCCCTGGTGGCGACGGTCCTCTCGGAGGCGAAGCTCGACCCCACGGTGGTGGTGGGGGGCAAGCTCAAGAGCCTCGGCACCAACGCCCGCCTCGGTCAGGGGGAGTTTCTGGTGGCCGAGGCGGACGAGAGCGACGGCAGCTTCCTCCTGCTCCACCCCACGGTGGCCGTCATCACCAACGTGGACCGGGAGCACATGGAGCACTACGGCTCCGACGAGGCCCTGGACGACGCCTTCGTCGCCTTCGCCAACAAGGTGCCCTTTTACGGGGCCGTGGTGGCGTGCCTGGACGACCCCCGGGTCCAGGCCCTGCTGCCCCGGCTGCGCAAGCGCACCGTCACCTACGGGATGGCCGCCCAGGCCAACGTCTCGGCGCGCCACGTGGTGCGGCGGGAGGGGCACACCCGTTTCGAGGTGCTGGTGGGCAGCGTCCCGGTGGGAAAGGTGGCCCTGGGGATCCCCGGACAGCACAACGTCCTCAATGCCCTGGCGGCAATCGCGGTCGCCCTGGAGCTCGGGGTCGACGCGGGGGTCGCGTGTCAGGCCCTGTCCGGGTTCGCCGGGGTGGAGCGGCGCTCCCAGGTGATCGGGGAGGCGGCCGGGGTCCTGGTGATGGACGACTACGGGCACCACCCCACCGAGATCCAGGCCGTGCTCAAGGGCCTGCGGGAGGCGTACGACCGCCGGGTGGTCGCCGTCTTCCAGCCCCACCGCTTCAGCCGCACCCGGGACCTGCGGGAGCGCTTCCTGACCGCGTTTTACAGCGCCGACGCGGTGGTGGTCACCGACATCTACGCGGCCGGGGAGGCCCCCCTCCCCGGGGTCACGGCGGCGGACCTGGTGGAGGGCATCCGGGCCCACGGCCACCGGGACGTCGCCTACCTGCCCGACCTCGCCGGGGTGCCGGAGGCCCTGGCTCCCACGCTCCGGGACGGCGACCTGGTGGTGACCCTCGGCGCCGGCAACATCTACCAGGTGGGCGAGGCGCTCCTCGCCCGCCTCAAGGGGGAGTGATCGTGCCCAAGACCGCCCTAGATCTCCTCCAAGAGACCGTGCGGGGCCGCACGGTGCTCAACCCCCCCATGTCGGGCCTGACCACCCTGCGGGTGGGGGGGCCGGCAGACCTCCTGGTGTACCCGGCCGATCGGGAGGATCTGGCACGCCTCCTGGCGTTTCTGGGGGAGCGCGACATCCCCTACACGATCCTGGGCAACGGCTCGAACCTCCTGGTGCGGGACGCGGGCATCCGGGGCGCCGTGATCTGCCTCGACGAGGGGTTCCGGGAGTTGGAGTTCCGGGAAGGCCCGCCCCGGGTGGTCCGGGCCGACGCCGGGGTGCCCTTGCGCCGGCTGGTGCGCTGGGCGGTGGACCAGGGGGTCGCCGGGCTGGAGGGCTTCTCCGGGATTCCCGGCACCGTCGGGGGCGCCGTGGCCATGAACGCGGGGGCGTGGGGCACCGAGATCGCCCAGCTGGTGGTGGCTTTGGAAGTGATGGACCCCCGGGGCCGGATCCAGGTGTTGCCCCGGGAGGCCCTGCGCTTCGCCTACCGCGCCCTGGACCTGGTGCCGGGCACGGTGATCCTCGGCGCCCTGCTTACCGCCGCCCCCGGCGAGCCCGGGGCGGTCAAGGCCCGGGTCCAGGAGCTCTTCAAGCAGCGCGAGGAGACCCAGCCCACCCGGGAGGCGAGCGCCGGCAGCGTCTTTCGCAACCCTCCGGGCGGGAGCGCCGGGCGGCTCATCGAGGAGTGCGGCTTAAAGGGGGTGCGGGTTGGGGACGCCGTGGTGTCCCCCCTCCACGCCAACTTCATCGTCAACGCGGGGGCCGCCACGGCCGGCCAGGTGGTTGCCCTGATCGGGATGATCCAGGAGCGGGTGTACGTCAAGCACCGGGTGAAGCTGGAGCTCGAGGTTCGCATCGTGGGGGAGTGGGATAAGGGGAAGCTGCGTGTTCAGGAGTGAGTTGCCGTGAAACGAGTCGCCGTCCTCCTGGGGGGACAGAGCGCCGAACGGGCGGTGAGCCTGCGGACCGGGGCCGCCGTGGCCGGGGCGCTGACCCGCCTCGGCTACGCCGTGGTCGAGATCGACGTAGGCCCGGACCTGGGGGCCCGCCTCGGGGAGGTGGCGCCAGACCTCGCGGTCATCGCCCTCCACGGCCGGTGGGGGGAGGACGGGACGGTCCAGGGCCTCCTGGAGGTGATGGGCATCCCCTACTCCGGCTCCGGGGTGCTGGCGAGCGCCCTGGCCATGGACAAGGGCCTCGCCAAGGTGGTCCTGCGGGTCCGAGGGGTGCCCACCCCCGACTTCCAGGTGCTCGGGCCCGGCGCCCCGGTGGACGCCATCGAGGTGGCCCTGCCGTGGGTGGCCAAGCCCCTTCGGGAGGGCTCGACCATCGGCGTCGCGGTGGCCCGGACTCCCGAAGAGGCAGCCCCGGCCGTGGCCGTGGCCCGGGCCCACGGCTCCGAGGTGTTGGTGGAACGCTTCGTGGAGGGCCGGGAGGTGACCCTGGGGGTGGTGGACGGGGAGGCCCTGCCCCTGGTGGAGATCGTGCCCGACTCGGGTTTTTACGACTACGAGGCCAAGTACACCCCGGGGCGCACCCAGTACCTGTGCCCGGCGCCGCTGCCCGAGGCCGAGGCCCGGGCCGCCACCGAGGCCGGCCTCGCGGCGTACCGGGCCTTGGGGTGCGCGGGGGTGGCTCGGGCCGACGTGATGATCGACCGCCAGGGGCGGCCCTGGGTGCTAGAGGTGAACACCATCCCGGGCCTCACCGCCACCAGCCTCCTGCCCAAGGCGGCCGCCGCCGCGGGCTGGTCTTTTGACGACCTCGTGGCCCGCATGGCGGCGGGCGCACGGCTCCAGGCGTGAGGGGCCGGTGAAGGGCCTGGTGCCGCTGGCGTGGGTCTTGGGGTGCGTCGCCTTGTGCGCCGCCCTCACCCTCGGGTACCGCCGGGTTCCCGCCGGGAGCCCCCTGGCGCTGGAGGACGTGCGGGTGGAGGGGCTGGAGCGGACGGACGTTGCCGCCGTCCTTAGGGCCGCCGGCCTCGGGGTGGGGGGGAGCGTCCTCTCGGTGGACGTGGACCGGGTGCGCCAGGCGGTGGAGGCCCTGCCCTGGGTGCGCCGGGCCCGGGTCCTGCGCCAGATGCCCTCGGGGCTGCGGATCGAGGTGGAGGAGTGGGTGCCCCGGCACCTGGTCCGCCTGGACAAGCTGTACTACCTGACCGGGGAGGGGCACGTGGTGCGGACCGCCCTGGACCGGGGCCGGGACTACGCCGTGGTGACCGGGCTCACCGCGGCCCAGCTCGAGGCCCCGGGGCCCCTGCGGGACGCCCTGTTGGAGCTGATGGCCGCCCTGGATCGGGGCGAGCTCGCCGACGAGCCCGGGGAGATCCACGTCGACGCGGCCCAGGGGTTCACCCTGTACACCCCCGCCGACGGCGGGGCCGGCATCCGCCTCGGGTTCGGGGACTTTGACGGGAAGTTCGAGCGGCTCAAGCGCTTGCGGCGCCACCTGGAGAAGCGAGGCCAGGCGGCGTACGCGGTGAACCTCAGCCACGACGACAAGATCATCGCCCGGCTCGTGTCGCCGGCCGAGGGAAAGGCCACCCACCCATGAAGCCCGCAGCCCAGACCATCGTAGGGCTCGACATCGGCACCACCAAGATCTGCGCCGTGGTCGGCGAGATCACCGACCGGAACCTGCGCATCCTCGGCTACGGCACCCACCCCTCCAAGGGCTTGCGCAAGGGGGTGGTGATCAACATCGAGGCCACGGTCCAGTCCATTAAGAAGGCGGTGGAGGAGGCCGAGATCATGTCCGACCGCGAGATCCGGCGCGTCTACGCCGGCATCGCGGGGGGGCACATCCAGGGCTTCAACAGCCACGGGGTCATCGCCCTCAAGGACCGGGAGGTGCGCCAGGCCGACATCCGCCGGGTGATCGACGCCGCCCGGGCGGTGGCCATCCCCATGGACCGGGAGGTGATCCACATCATCCCCCAGGACTACATGGTGGACGGCCAGGACGGCATCCGGGAGCCCCTGGGCATGAGCGGGGTGCGCCTGGAGGCCCGGGTCCACATCGTCACCGGCGCCGTAACGAGCGCTCAAAACATCGTCAAGTGCTGCAACCGGGCGGGCCTCGAGGTGGCCGACATCATCCTGGAGCCCCTGGCTAGCGCCGAGGCCGTGCTGACCGAAGACGAGCGGGAGCTCGGGGTCGCCCTGGTGGACATGGGGGGCGGCACCACCGACCTGGTGCTGGTGGCCGAAGGGGCGGTGAAGCACACCTCGGTGCTCGCCCTGGGGGGCAACCACGTGACCAACGACATCGCCGTGGGGCTGCGCACCCCGGGCCCCGAGGCCGAGCGGATCAAGCGGCGCTACGGCTGCGCGCTCACCGCTAGCGTCGGCAAGGACGAGACCCTGGAGGTGCCGAGCGCCGGCGGCGGTCGGCCCCGCATCCTCAACCGCCGCATCCTCGCCGACATCATCGAGCCCCGGATGGAGGAGCTCTTCGGCTTGATCCGGCAGGACATCCACAAGTCGGGCCTGGAGCCCCTGGTGGCGTCGGGGATCGTGCTCACCGGGGGAGGGGCGCTGTTGGACGGGGCGTGCGACCTGGCGGAAAAGGTCTTCCACGTCCCCGCCCGGCTCGGTACGCCCCGGGACGTGGAGGGCCTGGTGGACGCCCTCAAGGACCCCGCTTACGGCACCGGGGTGGGCCTGGTGATGTACGCGGCCCGCAAGAGCGACGACCTGCCCCGGGACCTGGGGGAGAGCGACGACAAGCTCTTCGCCTCCATCGCCCGGCGCATGAAGGCGTGGTTCAAGGACTTCTTCTAGCAGCGAACGACGGGTCGAAGCACAGACCGTTTCTTTCACACAGGAGGTGCCCCATGACGAAGTTTCAACTGGACGAGGGTCACGAGTTTCACGCCCGCATCAAGGTCGTCGGGGTCGGAGGCGGCGGGGGCAACGCGGTCAACACGATGATCGGGTCGGGCATCGATAGCGTCGAGTTCATCGCCGCCAACACCGACGCCCAGGCCCTCAAGGCCAACCGCGCGCCGGTGAAGATCCAGCTCGGCGGCAGCCTCACCCGGGGCCTCGGGGCCGGCGCCGATCCCGAGGTGGGCCAGCAGGCCGCCCTGGAGGACACCGCCGCCATCGCCGACGCCCTCCAGGGGGCCGACATGGTGTTCATCACCGCCGGCATGGGGGGCGGCACCGGCACCGGGGCGAGCCCGATCCTGGCCCGGGTCGCCCGGGACTGCGGGGCCCTCACCGTGGGGGTGGTCACCAAGCCCTTCGCCTTCGAGGGCCGACGCCGGATGCGCCAGGCCAAGGACGGCACCCAAGAGCTCAAGGACGCGGTGGACACCCTAATCACCATTCCCAACGACCGGCTCCTGGCCATCGCGGGGAAGAACTGCTCCATGGTGGACTCCTTCCGCATGGTGGACGACGTCCTGTGCCGGGCGGTCAAGGGCATCAGCGACCTGATCACCACCCGGGGGGTCATCAACGTCGACTTCGCCGACGTGCGCACGGTGATGAGCGAGAAGGGCATGGCCCTGATGGGCACCGGCTACCGCACCGGGGAGAACCGGGCGGTGCTGGCGGCCCAGGACGCCATCTCGAGCCCCCTTCTCGACAACGTGAGCATCGAGGGGGCCCGGGGGGTCTTGATTAACGTCACCGGCCCGTCGACCCTGACCCTGGCCGAGGTGACCGAGGCGGCGAGCCTGATCCAGGAGTCCGCCCACGAGGACGCCAACATCATCTTCGGCCACGTGATCGACGACTCCCTGGGGGACGCGGTGGCGGTCACCGTGATCGCCACTGGCTTCGGCGACAGCAAGGCCGAGGTCGCCCCCCTGGAGGTGGTGCGGGCGGCCCGGACCGAGAAGGAGCCCCTGGTGGACCGGGACGTGCCGACCTTCATGCGCCGCCGCCAGGAGGCGGCCGGGGTGGCGGTTCGGCTCAGCCGGGTGGTGGGGGACTCGGTGGAGTTCGAGGACGAGTACGACGTGCCCACCTTCTTGCGAAAGCAGGCCGACTGAAGCGCCCGGGGGCGCCCCGACCCGCCCGGGCCCCCGAGCTCCGGGTCCACGGCCGCCACGCCGTGCGGGCCGCGTTCGAGCGCCGCCCCGGGGACCTGGTGCGGGTCTTGGTGACCCCCGAGGCCGCTGGGGGCTTCGGGGACCTCTTGCGCCACTGCGCCCGGCACCGGCTGCCCTACCGCCTGGTGCCCGCCGAGGAGGTGGCTGCCGTGGCGGGGAGCACCCACCACGAGGGGATCTGCGCGGTGACCCGCCCCCGCCCCGAGGGGCGCCTGGAGGACCTCCTGGCCCTACCCGGCCCCGGGGTGCTCCTCGCCCTGGGCGGCGTGCAAAACCCCCACAACGTGGGGGCCATCCTGCGGACCGCCGCCCACTTCGGGGTCCGGGGGGCGCTCCTGGGGGGCGCCGGCCTCACCCCCGCCGCCCACCGCACCGCCCAGGGGGGGGCGGAGTGGGTGGAGGTCGTGTCCGCCCCGGAGCTCGCCGCGGCCCTGGCCGCCTGCCGCCGGGCCGGCTACGCCGTGTGCGCCACCGGGGCCCGGGGCCGAGACCTCTTCGCCGAGCCCCTCCCGGGCCGGGTGATGGTGCTCCTGGGGGCGGAGGGGGAGGGCCTCGCCCCCGAGCTCCTCGCCCACGCCGACCACCTCCTCGCCGTCCCCGGCACCGGCCGGGTGGAGAGCCTCAACGTCGCCGCCGCCGCGGCCGTCCTCCTCGGGGAGCTGTGGCGGCGCCGGGCGGCGCGGTGAGCCGCCCCCCGCCCCCGGCCGATCAGCCCCTGGACCTGCCGCCGCCCCAACGGGGCGGCTGGCGCTACGCCCTCGCCTTTCCCAACCGGAAAGCCGTGGGCGCCGCGAACCTCGGCTTCCAGGCCGTCCACGGCCTCCTAGCGGCCCTGCCCGGAGCCCAGTGCCGCCGGGCTTTTGCCGACGCGGCCGACGGGGACCTCGGCAGCGCCGACGCGGTGGCCTTCAGCCTCTCCTTCGAGGGGGACTACCCCGCGGCCCTGGGGATGCTGGCGGCCGCTGGCCTGCCGCTTCGCACCGCGGAGCGCACCAGGGGCCACCCCCTGGTGCTCGCCGGGGGCGTCGGCCCGACCCTCAACCCCGAGCCCCTGGCCCCCTTCGTCGACGCCTTCCTGTTGGGGGAAGCCGAGGCGGCGCTGCCGCTCCTCCACGCCTTCTTGGCCGACCGCCGGGGGCAGGACCGGGGCGAGCTGTTGGCCGCCCTCGCCGACGCCCGGCTCCCCGGGGTGTACGTGCCGAGCCGCTACGAGGTGGAGGAGGCCGGGGGCGCCGTGGTGGCCCGCCGCCCCCTCGGCGACGCCCCGGTGCGGGTCGATCGCCAGTGGGCGCCGTGTCCCTGGGACCCGGCCCGCACCCGGGTGCGCACCCCGGACGACGCCTTCGGGGGGGCGTATCTCCTGGAGGTGAGCCGAGGCTGCCCCCACGGCTGCCGCTTCTGCGCCGCGGGCCACCTAACGAGGCCGACCCGGTTTCTGCCCCGGGAGGTCCTGGCGCCGTGGATCGCCCTGGGGGCGAGGGCGGCCGGCAAGCTCGGCTTGGTCGGGGCGGCGGTGTCGGATCACCCGGACTTCGCGGCCCTGGGGGAGGCGGCCCTCGCCGCGGGGGCCGCCTTCACGGTTTCATCCTTTCGGGCCGAGAACCTCGACCCGGCCCGGCTGGCGCTCCTGGTGCGCGGGGGCCTTCGGACCCTCACCGTCGCCCTGGAGGCGGGCACCGAGCCCCTGCGCCGGTTCCTGGGCAAGGGCCTGGGGGAGGAAGACCTGCTGCGGGCCGCCGGGCTCGCCGGGGAGGCGGGCCTTCGGGCCCTGCGGGTGTACGCCATGGTGGGGTTGCCCGGCGAGGCCGACGCCGACGTGGAAGCCCTCGCCGAGGTAGCGGGTCGCGCCCACCGCGCCTTGGGCAGCGGCCAGGTGACCCTGAGCGCGGCCCCCTTCGTGCCCAAGCCCCAGACGCCCCTCCAGGGAGAGGCCATGGCGTCCGAAGGGGTCCTCAAGCGGCGGCTCCGGCTGCTCGTGGCCCGGGGCGCCCGGCAGGACGGGGTCCAAGTAGCCGTGGAGCCCGCCCGGGCCGCCCGGGTCCAGGGGCTCCTCAGCCGCGGGGGCCGCGCCGTCGCCCCCCTGCTGGAGGCGGTCGCTCGGGGGGGGGATTGGCGCGGGGCCCTGCGCTCCCCGGTCGCTGCCGCGGTTTTGGACCACCCCCGGGACCCCGGCGAGCGGTTCCCCTGGAGCTTCGTAAGTGGCGCCCCGGCCCCGGCCTACCTCGCCGCCGAAGCCGCCGCGGCCCGGACCGGCCGCCCCCCCCACCCGTGTCGCCCCGGCCCGTGCCGCGCCTGCGGGGTGTGCGGGTCCCCCCAAGACCCTACCCAGGGCTGACCCGCCCTGCAGTCACTCCCCCCGCAGGGCGTCGGTAGCGCCCGGGGCGACGGGGTAGACCCACACCGCCTTGGGCGCCGCCCCCTCCCGCTCGTGGTACCGATCCATGCGCCCCCGGCCGGTGGTCACCCCCACTTCCAGCCAGTTGGCGGCCCGGTAGCAGGTGCCCCGGTAGCGGCTGGGGTCCACCAGGGTCTCCAGGAGCAGCGGCCGCACCCGGTAGTGCTCCCACCAGTCCTCGGGCAGCCGCCGGGCGGCGAGGGCGAGCACGGTGGTGGCGAGGTTTCGCACCCGCACCCAGGGTAGGAGCAGGAACCGGCTGTTTTGCACCACCCGCTGGAGGTTTCGCCGCCGGGCCGCGTCGTCCCAGCCGATCCAGCGATCCCGGGCCTCCATGCGCCACGCCGGGCTAGAAAACTGCAAGCACCCCACCACCGTCGGCGCGGGTTTCGCGACCCGCACCAGGTACCGCAGGCTCGCCCCGAAGGCCACGGCGTGGCCGAGGTAGTGGTGGCGCCCCACGAGCTCCCGCCACAAGCGGCGCTCCCCGTCGTCTCTCACCAGCTCCACCGTCACCGGCGCCACGTCGCGCACCGTGCCCCCCAACTCGGGCTGGGGGTCGCCGTGCTCCGTCACCGGGACCGTGGTCCGGCTCCCAATCGGGCGCGTCCCCCGGCGCTTGGGCAGCCGCAGCCGGCCCGCTTCGTCCAGGGCCTCCAGCCACAGCCGGCACTCGTGGTCCTTGAGGCCGCCGTTTGGCCGGCGCCACTCCAACAGGTCGCAGACGGTGCGTGCGAGCTCCGTCCGGCTCAGCCCCGAACAGGTCTCCACCACCTCCTGCACCAGGTCCCACTCGGGCCCCGTCACCGGCTGACCGCAAAACCGCAGGGAGCTGACGTCGTCTTCGGGTGTAGCCATCCTTCACCTCTCCTCCAGGCAGTCCCTGCCGTCCGCTTCGCCCACGGCCGCCGAGTCCCGGTCCCAGCCCGCGTCCCGGTGGAGCCCCGGGTCTTCGAGCTCGGCCCGAAGGACCCGCTCCAGGTCGGCGATGTTCTCCCGGGTGGCGTCGAGGTAGCGCCCCCGGTCCTCCCGCAGGGCGGCCAAGGTCCGCACCGACTCCTCGTCCCGGCGGAAGAACTCCCGGGACGCCTGGTGGGCCTGGGCCGCCCGAAAGCCGAGGAGCCGCAGGGCGTCCACCCCGGCCCGAAGGGCGGTGTCGAAGGTCTCCCGGTACACGTGGCCCACCCCCTCGTCCAAAAGCTCGTAGGCGTCGGGGCGCCCGGCCGCCCGGGCGAGCACGGTCAGGTGGGGGAAGTGCTTCTTCGCCAGGTGCACGAGCTCCCGGTTCTTCTCGGGCCGATCCAGGGCGAGGACCAGAAGCTTCGCCCGGTCGGCCCCGGCGGAGCGCAACAGCTCCAGGCGCGAGGCGTCGCCGTAAAAGACCGTGAGCCCGATGCGGCGCAACAGGTCCACCCGGTCCGAGTCGAAGTCGAGCACGGTGGCGGCGACGCCGTTGGCCCGCAGCAGCCGCCCCACCACCTGCCCAAAGCGGCCGAAGCCGGCGATGATCACCGGGTGCTCCCCGTGCACCGGATCCGGCTCCCGCTCCTCCCGGCTCCGGGTGCCCCACCGGGGCTGGAGCACCCGCTCGTTGAAGACCAACAGGAGCGGGGTCAAGGCCATGGAGAGGGCGACCACCGCGGTGAGGGGCGAGGCCACCGCGGGCCCGAGGACCCCGTGCTGGGTGGCGAAGGCGAAGAGCACGAAGGCGAACTCCCCCGCCTGGCACAAGCCGAGGGCGAAGAGGAGATTCTGGTCGATGCCGAGGCGAAAGGCCTTGCCGAGCCCGGCCAGCACGGCGCACTTCACCGCCATCACCGCCAGCACGAGGCCCGCGATGAGGCCGGGCTGGGCCGCGACCAGGCCGAAGTCGATGGACGCCCCGACGGCGAGGAAGAAGAGGCCGAGGAAAAGCCCCTTGAAGGGGGCGATGTCGCTCTCGAGCTCGTGGCGGTACTCGCTGGTGGCGAGGACCACCCCGGCCAGGAAGGTCCCTAGGGCCGGGCTCAAGCCGATGCGGGTCATCAGGAGGGCGATGGCGATCACCAACAGGAGCGCCGCCGCGGTGAAGACCTCGGGGACCCGGGTGCGGGCGATCGCCCGCAGGGCCGGGCGCACCAGGAAGCGCCCAGCCAGCACCACCAGGGCCACGGTGGCCACCACCACCACGGTGTGGGCCCAGCCCGGCAGCCCGTCGACCCAGGGGGCGCCGTGGCCGGCCCCCCCAGCGCCCGCGCCCGGGGCCACGGCGAGGAGCGGGAAGATCGCCAGCATGGGGATGACCGCCACGTCCTGGAAGAGGAGCACCGCGAAGGCGCTCTGGCCCCCGGCGGTTTTGAGGAGGCCCTTCTCGCTCAGGCTCTGGAGGACCATGGCGGTGGAGGAGAGGGACAGGGTGAGGCCGACGGCGAGGGCGGGCCGCCAACCCAGCCCCAGGGCCATGGCGACCGCCCCGATCGCCGCCGCCGTGATCGCCACCTGCAAGCCGCCGAGGCCGAGGATCGGCCCCCGCAGGCGCCACAGCCGGCTCGGCTCGAGCTCCAGGCCGATCAAAAAGAGCATCATCACCACGCCAAACTCGGCGAAGTGCATCAAGTCCGCGCCGCCGTGGCCGACGAAGCCGAGGCCAAAGGGCCCGATGGCGATCCCGGCCAGGAGGTAGCCGAGCACCGAGCCGAGGCCGAGCGCCTTGGCGATGGGCACCGAGACCACCGCGGCCAGCAGAAAGACGAAGGCCTGGGCGAAGAACCCTTCGGCGTGCATGGGCGATCCTTGCGAGGGGCGAGGGGCCAGGGGCCAGGGGCGAGGGGCGAGGGGACAGGGGCCAGGGGCCAGGGGCCAGGGGCCAGGGGC
>JBBIIA010000083.1:0-17610 GCA_037446775.1 Deltaproteobacteria bacterium | reverse complement strand
CGCCTGGCGGTGGGGGGGGAAGACGGCGACTACCTCCACCTGGAGTACGCGGGGGGGGACCGCCTGTACCTGCCGGTCACCCGCATCGGCCTGGTGCAGCGCTACCGCTCCCCCTCCGAGGACCTGCCCCGCCTGGACAAGCTGGGGGCGGCGGCGTGGGAGAAGTGCCGGCGCAAGGCCCAAGAGGGCATCGAGCAGATGGCCCACGAGCTCTTGGAGCTGTACGCCCGCCGCCAGACCGCGACCCGCCCCCCCTACTCGGGCCAGGACCACGCCTACCGGGAGTTTGCGGCCACCTTCCCCTACGAGGAGACCCGGGACCAGGCCCGGGCCATCGAGGACGTGCTCAAAGACCTCGGGGGGCCCCGGCCCATGGACCGCTTGATTTGCGGCGACGTGGGCTACGGCAAGACCGAGGTGGCCCTGCGGGCCGCCTTTCGCGCCGTGGCCGACGGGCGCCAGGTGGCGGTGCTGGTGCCCACCACGGTGCTCGCCGCCCAGCACGCCCGGGGCTTTCGCCGCCGCTTCGAGCAGTACCCGGTGACCGTGGAGATGCTGTCGCGCTTCGTCTCCCCCGCCGACCAGAAGGGGGTGCTGGAGCGGGTGGCCAAGGGGGGGGTGGACGTGGTGGTGGGGACCCACCGGCTCCTCCAGCGGGACGTGCGGTGGAAGGACCTGGGGCTGGTGGTCATCGACGAGGAGCACCGCTTCGGGGTGGCCCACAAGGAGCGCTTGAAGGAGCTGCGGGCCCAGGTGGACGTGCTCACCCTGTCGGCCACCCCGATCCCCCGCACCCTAAACCTCGGCTTGTCGGGGGTGCGCGACCTCTCCATCATCGAGACCCCCCCCGCCGACCGCCTGGCGGTGCGCACCACCTTGAGCCGCTTCGACGAGGAGCTGGTGCGCGAAGCCCTGCGCCGGGAGCTCCACCGGGGCGGGCAGGTGTACTTCGTCCACAACCGGGTCCAGTCCATCGAGGCCATGGCCGACCAGGTGCGGGCCCTGGTGCCCGAGGCCCGGGTCGCCCTGGGCCACGGCCAGATGAACGAGCGCGAGCTCGAGACGGTGATGGAGCGCTTCGTGGGGGGCGAGGTGGACGTGCTGGTGTGCACGGCCATCATCGAGTCGGGCTTGGATATCCCCCGGGCCAACACCATCATCATCAACCGGGCCGACCTTTTTGGCCTGGCCGACCTGTACCAGCTTAGGGGGCGGGTGGGGCGCTCGAACCTGCGGGCCTACGCCCTGCTCTTGGTGCCCGCCGAGGAGGACCTCACCGGGGACGCCCGCAAGCGCTTGCAGGCCCTCCAGGAGTTCACCGAGCTCGGGGCGGGCTTCAAGATCGCCACCCACGACCTGGAGATCCGGGGCGCCGGGGACTTCTTGGGCAAGTCCCAGTCCGGGCACATCGCCGCCATCGGCTTTGATCTCTACGCCGAGCTCCTCGAGGAGGCGGTGCAGCGGCTGCGGGGGGCGCCGGTGGACCACCCCCCCGAGCCCGAGATCCGGCTCAAGGTGCCCGCCCACTTCCCGGTGGACTACGTGGCCGACCCCCGCCAGCGCCTGGAGCTGTACGAGCGCCTCACCCGGGCGGCGGACGACCCCGAGGTGGACGACCTGCGCTACGAGCTGATCGACCGCTACGGCCCGGTGCCCCCCCCGGTGGAGCACCTGCTGGCGGTGATGAAGATCCGCCGGCGCCTGCGGGCCCTGCGGGCCACCAGCTTCGATTTCACCGGCCGGGAGCTGGTGCTGGCCTTTGGGGACAACCCCCGGGTCGACCCCGGGAGGGTGCTCGCCCTGGTGCAGGGCGACCCCAAGCACTACCGGGTGACCCCGGACCATCGTCTCCTGTGGGCGCCGGGGCCGGTGGAAGGGGCCCAGATCCTGGCCCGGGCGGCCGAGCTGTTGAACCGCCTGGAGTGACGTGCTAAGGTCGCCGTTTCTTTGCCCTGCCCCGAGGCCTTTCATGAAGCACTGGCTCCCCCTCCTTGCCCTCCTCTGTCTGCCGGCGCTGGCCGGGGCGGCTATCGTGGACGGCATCGCCGCGGTGGTGGACCGCTACGTCATCACCACGAGCGAGGTGGACGAACTGGCCGCCCTGGGGGACCGGGTCGCCGACGGGTCGGCCGGGAAGACCCGGGCCCTGGAGATCCTGATCGAGAAGCACCTGGTGGAGCGGGAGGCCGACCGCCTCGGGGTGCGGGTGACCCCCGAGGAGGTGGAGCGGGCCGTGGAAGACGTGCGCAAGCGCAACAACCTCGGCCCCGACGCCTTTCGCGCCGCCATCGAGAGCCAGGGCCTCACCTACGAGGCCTACCTGGAGGAGATCGCCTCCCAGATCCGCCGGGCCAAGCTGGCGAGCCGGGTGCTGCGGTCCCGGGTGCGGGTGAGCGACGAGGCGCTGCGGGAGTACTACCTGAAGAACGTGGCCGAGTACCGGGTGGCCGACGGGGTGCGCTTGCAGCACCTCCCCCTCCCGGGGGCCAAGGGCCGCGCCGCGGCCGAGGCGGCCCGGGCCCGGGCCGGGGCGGGGGAGGACTTCGGCGCCCTGGTGCGGGAGTTGTCCCCCGGGACCGCCGACGGCGGCGACATGGGGTGGCTCGCCCCCGAGAGCCTGTCGGCCGAGGTGAAGGCCGCGGTCTTTGGGCTCGCCGAGGGCGCGGTCAGCCCGGTGGTGGAGATGCGCGGGGGGTTTCACCTCTTCCGGGTCGCCGAGCGGCGCAAGGGCCGGGTGCAGGCCTTCGAGGAGGTGCTGGACCGCTTGAAGGACCGCTACTTCCAGGACCAGGAGGAGGAGCTGTACCAGGGCTGGATCCAGTCCCTCAAGGATTCGGCCCGGATCGACCGGCGGCTCTAGCCCCGGATGATCCCCGGCGCCACCCCCGTGGAGCCCGCTTCCGTGCGCCTCGCCGTCACCTGCGGGGAGCCCGCCGGCATCGGGGCCGAAGTGGCCCTCAAGGCCCTCGCCGCGACCTGCCCCCCCGGGGGGGACATCGAGGCCGTCCTGGTGGGGCCGCGGGCCGCCTGGGAGCTCGCCGGCGACCTGGCCGGGGTCTCCCCCGACCGCTGGGCCCTGCGGGACCTGCCCCTCCCTTCCTCCCCCGACTGGAGCTGGGGTTCGCCCACCGCCCTCTCGGGGCGGGTCGCCGCGGAGGCCGTGGAGGCCGCCGCCCGCCTCGCCCTGGCCGGCGAAGTGGACGCCGTGGTCACGGCGCCCCTCACCAAGGAGGGCCTGCGGGCCGCGGGCCGCCCCTTCCCCGGCCACACCGAACTCTTGGAGCACCTGTGCGGCGGCCGCGCCACCATGATGCTCGCCGGCCCGCTCCTCCGGGTGGTGCTGGCCACCACCCACCTGCCCCTGGCCGAGGTGCCCGGGGCGATCACCCGGGCCCGGGTGCTGGCGGCGGTGCGGGCGACCCACCGGGGCCTGGTGGAGGACCTGGGCCTCGCCGCGCCCCGCCTCGCCGTCTGCGGCCTCAACCCCCACGCCGGGGAGGGGGGCGTGCTGGGGGCCGAGGAGGCGGCGGCCATCGCCCCCGCGGTAGCCGCCGCCCGGGCCGAGGGGATCGGGGCCACCGGGCCCCACCCGGCCGACAGCGTCTTCTTCCGGGCCGCCGGGGGGGAGTTCGACGCGGTGGTGGCCATGTACCACGACCAGGGCCTGGTGGCCCTCAAGCTCTTGCACTTCTTCGACGGGGTCAACGTGACCCTGGGGCTCCCCATCGTGCGCACCAGCCCGGACCACGGCACCGCCTACGACCTCGCCGGGAAGGGCACGGCCCGGCCCGACAGCACCGCGGAAGCCCTGCGCTGGGCGGCCGCCATCGCGCGTAGGCGGCGCCGGGGGGGAGGGACGCCGTGACCATCCGGTTTGGCACCGACGGCTGGCGGGGGGTGGTGGCCCGGGACTTCACCTTCGCCAACGTCCGGCGGGTGGCGGCGGCGGTGGCGGCCCACCTGGAAGCCGCGGGCACCGCGGCTCGGGGGGTGGCGGTGGGGGGCGACCGGCGGCTCCAGTCGGGGGCGTTTGCCGCGGAGGTCGCCGGGGTCCTGGCGGCCCGGGGCATCCCCGTGCTCCTGGCTTCGGCGCCCCTGCCCACCCCCGCCCTCTCCTGGGCGGTGCGGGCCCGGGGCCTGGCGGCCGGGGTGGGCATCACCGCCTCCCACAACCCCCCCGACTGGAACGGCGTCAAGCTCAAGGAGCCCTTCGGGGGCCCGGCCGGGGCGGCGACCTGCCGCCGGGTCGAGGAGGAACTGGCCGCCCTGCCCCCGGAAGGGGAGATCCCGTGCCTGGAGCTCGCCGAGGGGCGCCGACGCGGCCTGGTGACCGAGCTCGACTGGTGGGACGGCTACCGGGCGGCCCTCTTCTCGTTTATCGACGTGGAGGCCCTCCGCCGGGCCCGCCTGTCGGTGGCGGTGGACGCCATGCACGGGGCCGGGAGCCCGTGGCTGCGCCTGGCCCTGGAGGAAGCCGGGTGCCGGGTGGTGGAGCTGCGGGCCGAGACCAACCCGGGCTTTGGCGGCACGGCCCCCGAGCCGGTGGAGGCGAACCTGAGGCCGCTTCTGAACGCCGTGCTCGGGGGAGGCTTTCACCTGGGGGTGGCCAACGACGGCGACGCCGACCGCATCGGCGCCGTGGACGAGCGGGGGCGCTACTTCTCGCCCCAGCGGATCCTGGCGGTGTTTCTCAAGTACCTCCGGGAGGTCCGGGGGCGAAGGGGCGCGGTGGCGGTGGCGGTGTCGGGGACGGCGATGCTCGACCTTCTGGCCGAGGGCTACGGCCTGCCGGTGGTGCCGATCCCCATCGGCTTCAAGCACGCCGCCGAGGTGATGCTCGACCGGGAGGTGATTTTGGGGGGCGAGGAGAGCGGCGGCATCGGGGTGGGGGGGCACCTGCCGGAGCGGGACGGGATCTTGAACGCGCTCCTCTTGGCCGAGATCGTCGCCCGCACCGGCAAGGGCCTGCGGGCCTACCTCCAGGAGGTCTTCGACCGGGTGGGCCCCTTCACCTACGACCGCTGGGACCTGCGCCTCGGCCCGGAGGAGATCGAAGCGGCGCGGCAGCGGGTGGCGGCCCTGGCACCCCCGACCCACCTGGGGGGCCGGGCGGTGGCCCGGGTGGTGGACCTGGACGGGCGCAAGTTCATCCGCGACGACGCCTCCTGGCTCCTGGTCCGCCCCTCGGGCACCGAACCCCTCCTGCGCCTCTACGCCGAAGCGAGGACGCGGCTGGCGGTGGAGGAATTGCTGGCCGAGGGGAAGAGGATGGCGGGTTTGTGAGTGGTCCGTTGTCCGTGGGCTGGGGGTCGGGGGAAGCCGGAGAGGCGACTGCCCTCCGTAGACCGGAGGGGCTACCCCGGTCCGACTTGGCGCCTCGGGGGCCCTCGTTCGCCGATCCGCGTGGCCGTGGGGTTTCCAAGATGCGCGCTGATGCGCAGCGTGAGGCCGTCGAGCCCTCTGCGTCCGCCCCAAGGCAGGGCGGTCGCCTCGACGATCGAGACTGACGCTCACAAAGGCGACTGTCATGAAGGACACTGACCTGGCGATCCTCGCTCAGGAGGGCGAGGGAACGATGCTGGAGTTCAAGGAGAGCCTGCCGGGGTCGCTCGCTCGAGACCTGGTCGCTATGGCGAACACCGTTGGCGGCAAGATCCTGGTCGGGGTGAGGGACGACGGCACGATGTGTGGCGTGAAGGATTCCAACGCCCTCCGCGCTCGAATTCAAGACATCGCCCGTAACTGCGACCCTCCGGTCACCGTGATGGTTGAGCCCGTGGGCGAGGTGCTAGTGGTCCACGTGCGAGAATCCGAGGCCAAACCGGTGCAGTGTGGCGAGGGGTTCTTCTGGAGGCAGGGCGCGGTGACACAGAAGCTCTCGCGGGAAGAGATCCGCGACTTCTTCCGCGCCGAAGGGTCCGTCCGTTTCGACCTTTCTCCGTGCCCGCGCTTTCGCTACCCGCAGGACTTCGACCGCGGCAAGTACGACACCTGGCTGGAGCTCAGCGGCATTTCCGGGCGGCCTCGCGTTGAGGACGTATTGGTGAATATCGAGGCCGCCGAGCGGTCGGGCGGCAAGCTCCTCTTCCGCAACGCCGGAGTGTTGTTCTTTGCGAAAGATGTTCGCCATTTCTTCAACCAAGCCTACATCACCTGCCTGCTCGTCAAGGGAACTGACAAAGTGCATATTCTCGACCGCAAGGACCTTGACGGCGGGATGGTTTCCGACATCGAGGACGCGCTGCGCTTCGTGGAGCGTAACACACGGCTCGCGTATCGCATCGAGCGACTGCAGCGGGAGAACATCCCCGAGTATCCGATGAAGGGGTTGCGCGAGGCGATCACCAACGCGGTGATGCACCGCGACTGGTTCAACGAGGGCGCCAACGTCTTCGTGGAGATCTACACCGACCGCATCGAGGTCGTGAGCCCCGGCGGGCTGCCCAAGGGAATGGCTCTCGCCGACCTGGGTACGAGGAGCGTGCGCCGAAACGCGCTGGTTGCAGATCTTCTTCACCGGATTGGTTTCATCGAGAAGGCCGGTACGGGAATCAATCGCATCCGCGACGATGCGCGCAAAGGCGGCTACCCCGAGCCCTCCTGGGAGTCGAACGGCTTCACAACGGCGGTCTTTCGGCCAAACCCCGAAGTGCGCTCGGCGGCGGAAGTCGGCGCGACCGGGCGGCGCCCCGCAAGTGCGCCGCAAGTGGCAGGACAAGTACCCCGCAAGTGCCCCGCAAGTACCCCGCAAGTTCTTGCGGTGCTCCAGGCTGCCCTGGGGGGGAGTGCAAGCCGCGAAGCTCTGCAAGCGGCGGCTGGCATCAAGGACAGAGAGCACTTCCGTAAGGCGTACTTGAGCCAACTCGTCACCGACGGTTTGCTCGAGTTCACCATCCCCGACAAGCCCCGTAGCAGCAAACAGCGCTACCGCCTGACGGCCGAGGGGCATAAGCGGCTGACAAGGCTGTGAGGGATGTCCGTGGTCCGGGGGCCGTCACGGACCACCGGTCCCGGCAAAGGACGAAGGCCCGCCGCTGACCGCTGACCGCCAACCAACAACGGACCACGGACAACGGACCAACCCATGGACTCCATCCGCATCCGGGGCGCCCGGCAACACAACTTGAAAGACCTCACCCTCGAGATCCCCCGGGGGCGGCTCGTGGTGATCACGGGGCCGTCGGGGTCCGGGAAGAGCTCGCTGGCCTTCGATACCCTGTACGCCGAGGGGCAGCGGCGCTACGTGGAGAGCCTGTCGGCGTACGCCCGCCAGTTTCTGGAGCAGATGGACAAGCCCGAGGTGGACTCCATCGAGGGCCTCTCTCCGGCGATCTCCAACGAGCAGAAGACCACCAGCCGAAACCCCCGCTCCACCGTCGGCACGGTCACCGAGATCTACGACTACCTGCGCCTCTTGTACGCCCGGGTGGGGGTGCCCCACTGCACCGAGTGCGGCAAGGAGATCGCCAGCCAGACCGTCACCCAGATGGTGGACCGGCTGCTCGCCTACCCCGAGGGGACCCGCTTCGAGGTGCTGGCCCCGGTGGTGCGGGGCCGCAAGGGGGAGCACCGGGCCCTGTTGGAGGAGCTGCGGCGGGCGGGGTTTTTGCGCCTGCGGGTCGACGGCGAGGCGGTGGACCTGGAAGCCGAGATCGCGCTGGATAAGAACAAGCAGCACACCCTGGAGGTGGTGGTGGACCGGCTGGCGGTCAAGCCGGGCATCCGGTCGCGCCTCGCCGAGGCCCTGGAGCTCGCCCTGGGCCGGGCCGAGGGCCTGGTGGCCGTGGAGCTCCGGGGGCACGGCGAGGCGCCCCCGGAGCGGCTCCTCTTCTCGGAGCGCTTCTCCTGCCCGGACTGCGGGGTGTCCCTGCCCGAGCTGAGCCCCCGGGCGTTCTCCTTCAACTCCCCCCACGGGGCGTGCGCCGACTGCGGCGGGCTCGGCACCCGCCTCGCGGTGGACCCCGGCCGGGTGGTCCCCGACCCCACCAAGAGCCTCGCCCAGGGGGCGGTGGCGCCGTGGGCGGGCAAGGACGGGGTGTTCTTCCGCCAGACCCTCAAGGCGCTGCAAAAGCACCTCCGCCTCGACCTCCACGCCCCCTGGCAGGAGCTGCCGGAGCGGGCCCGCCGGGCGCTGTTGCACGGCACCGGGGGCGAGGCGGTGGACTTCGCCTTCGAGGCCCGGGCCTCGAGCTACCGCTTCCGCAAGCCCTTCGAGGGGGTGATCCCGCGGCTGGAGCGGTTGGTGCGCGAAGCCAAGGAGGAGGCGGACCTGGAGGAGCTCCAGCCCTACCTGGAGGTGCGCCCGTGCCCGGCGTGCGGCGGCGCCCGCCTCAAGCCCGAGAGCCGGGCGGTCACCGTGGGGGGCCGGGCCATCCACGAGGCGACGGCGCTGCCCATCGCTACGGCGGTCGCCTTCTTCGGCGACCTGGCCCTGCCCTCCCGGGAGACCGCCATCGCCGAGCGGGTGCTCAAGGAGGTGCGGGAGCGCCTCCGCTTCCTCTTGGACGTGGGCCTCGGGTACCTCACCCTGGACCGGGCCGCCGGCACCCTGTCGGGGGGCGAGAGCCAGCGCATCCGGCTGGCGACCCAGGTGGGCTCCCGGCTCACCGGGGTGCTCTACATCCTGGACGAGCCCACCATCGGCCTCCACCCCCGGGACAACCGGCGCCTCCTGGCGACCCTCCTGGGCCTTCGGGACCTGGGGAACACGGTGGTGGTGGTGGAGCACGACGAGGAGACCATCCGGGCGGCGGACCACGTCATCGACATGGGGCCCGGGGCGGGGGAGCTCGGGGGACAGGTGGTGGCCCAGGGCACCCCCGACGAGGTGGCGGCGGCGCCGGAGAGCCTCACCGGGGCGTACCTGTCGGGCCGCCGGGCCATCGAGGTGCCGGCCGCCCGCCGGCCCCTGGGGGACCGGGCCCTGCGGCTGCGGGGCGCCCGGGGGAACAACCTGCGGGGGGAGGACGTGGCGATCCCCCTGGGAGTGTTCACTTGCGTCACCGGGGTGTCGGGGTCGGGCAAGTCCACCCTGGTGGTCGAGACCCTGTATCCGGCCCTGGGGGCCGCCCTCCACGGGGCGCGCCTCAAGCCCCTGGCCCACGACGGCGTGGAGGGCATCGGGCACCTGGACAAGGTGGTGGACGTGGACCAGTCCCCCATCGGGCGCACCCCGCGCTCCAACCCCGCCACCTACACCGGGCTGTTCACGCCGATCCGAACCCTGTACGCTCGGCTCCCCGAGGCCCAGGTGCGGGGCTTCGCCAAGGGCCGCTTCTCTTTCAACGTCAAGGGCGGCCGGTGCGAGGCGTGCAAGGGCGACGGCTTGATCAAGATCGAGATGCACTTCTTGCCCGACGTCTACGTCACCTGCGAGGAGTGCGGGGGCCGACGCTACAACCGGGAGACCCTGGAGGTGCGCTTCAAGGGGGCCTCCATCGCCGACGTGTTGGACATGACCGTGCACCAGGCCCGGGAGTTCTTCCGCCACGTCCCGGGCCTCGGGGACAAGCTCAAGACCCTGGAGGACGTGGGCCTCGGGTATATCCGCCTGGGGCAGTCCTCCACCACCCTGTCGGGGGGGGAGGCCCAGCGGGTGAAGCTGGCGGCCGAGCTCTCCCGGCGGGCCACCGGGCGGACCCTGTACATCCTGGACGAGCCCACCACCGGGCTCCACTTCGAGGACGTGCGCAAGCTCCTGGAGGTGCTCCACCGGCTGGTGGACCAGGGGAACACGGTGCTGGTCATCGAGCACAACCTGGACGTGATGAAGACCGCCGACCACGTGATCGATCTCGGCCCCGACGGCGGCGGCGGGGGCGGCCGGGTGGTGGCGGCGGGTACCCCGGAGGCGGTGGCCGCCTGCCCGGACTCCTACACCGGCCAGGCCCTGGCGCCCCTGGTGGGACGGGCCCCGGTGCCCCCGTGACCCTGTGCCGCCGCTGCGGCGCCGAGCTGGCGCCCGGCAGCCTCAAGTTTTTGGTCACCCTCCACGTCACCGCCGACTTCGACGGGAACCTGCCCGCCGAGGGGAGCTTCGAGGACCTGGAGGTGTGCATGCGACGGATCGACGGCGAGAGCGCCGAGAATCGGGAGAGCGACGTGTACCAGACCCGCGGTTTCGTGTTGTGCGCCCCCTGCAAGGAGGCCCTCTTGAGAGACCCCCTCGGCCTCGAAGGCCGGGGGGAGGCCCCTGGGGCCGGTGGTCGGGTGCACTGATGCGCTACGGCTTGGCCCTCTTGGACGTGGAGAAGCCCGGGCGCTACGAGGGCCTGGAGGCCGGCGCCGTGGTCAAGGACTGGGCCGCGGCCCGGGTCCGGGTGGCCCTGTGCTTCCCCGACGTGTACGAGCTCGGCATCAGCCACCTGGGGCTGCCGATCCTGTACGACGTGCTCAACCGGCGAGACGGGGTGCTGGCCGAGCGGGCCTACGCCCCGTGGATGGACATGGAGGCCCTCCTGCGCCGGGAGGGGTGGCCCCTGGTGACCCGGGAGTCGGGGCGGCCGCTCCAGGACTTCGACCTGGTGGGCTTCACCCTCCAGTACGAGCTCGGCGCCACCAACGTGCTGGCCATGCTCGACCTCGGGGGCATCCCGCTTCTCGCCCGGGACCGGGGGGAAGCCGACCCCCTGGTGATCGGGGGCGGCCCGGTGGCGGCGAACCCCGAACCCCTGGCGGACTTCTTCGACGCCTTCTTTCTCGGGGAGGGGGAAGAGGGGGTGGCGGAGCTCGCCGAGGCCCTGGCCGACGCCCGGGCCCGGGGGCTGGACCGGGCGGGCCGCCTCACCGCCCTGGGCCGGGTGCCCGGGGTGTACCTGCCGGGTGCCTTCACCCCCCGCTTCGAGGGGGGGCGCCTTACGGCCCTGGACGGGCCCAAGCCCGTGCGCCGCCGGGTGGTCGCCGACCTGGAGAGCGCGCCGGTCCCCGCCCACCCCCTGGTGCCGACCATCTCCGCCGTCCACGAGCGCCTCTCGGTGGAGCTGACCCGGGGCTGCACCCGGGGGTGCCGCTTCTGCCAGGCGGGGTACCTGTACCGGCCGGTGCGGGAGCGCTCGCCGGAGAAGATCCGGGAGCTGGTGTGCCAGGGGCTGGCGGCCACCGGTTACGAGGAGGTGGGCCTTCTGTCCCTCTCCACCGGCGACTACTCCTCCATCGGGCCGCTTCTGGTGTCCCTGATGGACGCCCACGCGGGGGACCGGGTGTCGGTGAGCCTGCCGAGCCTGCGGGTGGACAGCCTGGACGGGCGGCTCCTGGCCGAGGTGAGCCGGGTGCGCAAGACCGGCTTCACGGTGGCCCCCGAGGCGGGGTCGGCCCGGCTGCGCCAGGTGGTGAACAAGAACGTCACCGAGGAGGACGTGCTCACCTGCGCCCAGCGGGTCTTCGCCGCCGGCTGGAAGGGCCTCAAGCTGTACTTCATGATCGGGCTCCCCACCGAGACCCGGGAGGACTGGGCGGCCATCGCCGAGCTCGCCCGCAAGGTGGCGCGGCTCGCACCCCCCGGCAAGGGCCGGGTGAGCGTGAGCGTCTCGAACTTCGTGCCCAAGCCCCACACCCCCTTCCAGTGGTGCGAGCAGCTCGGGGAGGAGGGCATCCGGGAGGCCCAGGAGTTCCTGCGGGGGGCGCTGCGGGACAAGCGCCTCGAGCTCAAGTGGCACGACGCCCGGATGTCGGTGTTGGAGGGGGTCTTCGCCCGGGGGGACCGGCGGGTGGGGGCGGCGGTGCTCGCCGCCTACCGCCTGGGGTGCCGCATGGACGGCTGGACCGGGGAGTTCCGGGCCGACCGCTGGGGCCAGGCCCTGGCCGAGGCCGGCCTCAGTGCCGAGGAGTTCCTGCGGGCGCGGGGGCCCGAGGAGGTCTTGCCCTGGGACGGGGTGAACGTGGGGGTGGACCGGGCCTTCTTGCGCGCCGAGTGGCAGCAGGCCCTGGCGGCCGGGGCCACCGGGGACTGCCGGGACGGCGCCTGCCGGGGCTGCGGCTTGTGCGACTTCGGCGCCGTGCAGCCCCGGGTCGCCGGGCCCCGGGAGTACCCGCCCCCGCGCCCCGAGGCCGCCGCGGCCCCGGAGGCCGACCCGGCCCAGGCTCCGCGCCTGCGCTTTCGCTTCCACAAGGTCGGCGCCGCGAGCCTCCTCTCCCACCTGGAGAGCGTCTCCCTCCTGCACCGGGCCCTGCGGGCGGCGGGCTTCCCCCTCGTCTACTCCCAGGGCCACCACCCCCACCCCAAGCTCACCCTCGGCCCGGCCCTGCCGCTCGGTACCGAGAGCCTGGCCGAGCTCGGAGACCTGCGGGTGTGGGCGGTACCGCCCCTGGCCGAGGCCCAGGCCCGGGCCAACGAGTTCCTCCCCGAGGGGCTCCGCTTGGACGCCGTGTGGGTGCTGCCGGCGGAGGGCCGGGGGCTCACCGGCGGAGACACCCGGGAAGAGTACCGCCTCACCCCCTCCCCGGCGGCCCACCGGGCGGCCGAGGGCGGAGGCGGCTGGCCGGCCCTCCTCACCCGGTTCTGGGAGGCGCCCTCCCACCCGGTGGTGAAGCGGCGGCGCAACAAGCCCGACCGGGTCCTGGAGGCCCGGGACTACGTGGAGGGCGTGTGGGCCGAGGGGGGCGAGCTCGCCGTGCGCCTCCGGCGGGCCCAGGACGGCACGGTCTTGAGCCCCGCCGACCTGGTGCACAGCCTCGCCGCCCTGCCCGAGGGGGTGCGGTCCTGCGACCGCATCCTCAAGACCCGCACCGAGCTTCTGTGACGCGGCCCCGCCGCCGGGAAAGAGCCCATGGACGACGCCCACATCGCCACCCGTGAGATCGTCATCAACGCCTCCCCCCAGGAGACCCGGCTCGCCCTCCTGGAGGGCAAGGTCCTGGCCGAGCTGTACATCGAGTACGTCAAGGACCGACGGGTGGCGGGCAACCTGTACAAGGGCCGGGTGGTGCGCATCCTGCCCGGCATGCAGGCGGCCTTCGTGGACATCGGCCTGGAGAAGGCGGCCTTTCTGTACGTCTCCGACGTGGTGGTGCCGGGCAACGGGGGGGCGGTCGCCGAGGACGCCCTGGACGAGGACGACCCCTACCGGGCGACCCGCCCCGCGGCGCCCATCGAGGAGCTCCTCCACGAGGGCCAGGAGCTCCTGGTCCAGGTGGCCAAGGAGCCCCTGGGGCGCAAGGGCGCGCGCATCACCCAACACGTCAGCCTGCCGGGCCGCAACGTGGTCTTTTTGCCCCAGGTGAACCACGTGGGGGTGTCGCGGCGGATCACCGACGAGACCGAGCGGGCGCGCCTGCGGGAGCTGGTGGCGGGGCTCCGCCAGGGACCCGGGGGGTTCATCGTCCGCACCGTGGCCGAGGGGTGCGCCGGCGAAGAGCTTTTGGAGGAGATGGCGTTTCTCAGCCGCCTGTGGGACGAGGTCGCCCGCAAGGCGGCCCGGGCCCCGGCCCCCCACCTGGTCCACTGCGACCTGGACGTCACCTTCCGCTGGATCCGCGACCTGTACACCCCGGACATCCGGCGCATCGTGGTGGACTCGGCGGAGGAGTACCGCCAGATCCTGGAGTTCGTGGAGAAGTACGTGCCCCAGGCACGGCCGGTGGTGGAGCTGTACACCCGCCCCGAGCCGATCTTCGACTTCTACGGCGTCGAGCTCGAGATCTCCAAGGCCCTGGACGGCAAGGTGTGGCTCCGCAGCGGCGGCTACATCGTCATCGAGATGACCGAGGCGCTCACCGCCATCGACGTCAACACCGGGTCCTACGTCGGCAAGCGCAACCTCGAGGAGACCATCCTCAAGACCAACCTGGAGGCGGCCCGGGAGATCGCCTACCAGCTCCGGCTGCGAAACATCGGCGGCATCATCATCGTCGACTTCATCGACATGGAGATCGAGGAGAACCGGCGCCAGGTGTACGACGCCTTCGAGGCGGAGCTCAGGAAGGACCGGGCCAAGAAGAACCTGCTCCAGATCTCGAGCCTCGGCTTGATCGAGATGACCCGCAAGCGGGTGCGGGAGAACCTCGGCCGCACCCTGTGCGAGCCGTGCCCCTACTGCGAGGGGACCGGCCACCTCAAGTCCAAGGTGACGGTGGCCATGGAGATCTTCCGGGACCTGCGGCGCAAGCGGCGCACCATGGCCGAGGGTTCGGTGGTGGTGGAGGCCCACCCGGACGTGGTGCGCCACATCTACGAGGAGGAGCGGGCGGGGCTGGAGGACCTGGAGCGGAGCCTGGGGCGGCGCATCGTCATCCGTGCCAAGGCCGGCTGCCACCAGGAGGACTTCGAGGTGCAAGGGGGGTGAGGGGGGAGACGCTGGGACGCTGGGATGCTGGGACGCTGGGATGCTGGGATGCTGGGATGCTGGGATGGGGGCGCCGGATATCGCGCGTCGAGGGTCCGCGTCCCTACAGGCGGTCGCGCTCCGCGAGCTTGAGGTACATCAGGGCCTTGGGGTTGCCGGGGTCGCGCTCTAGAAGCGCGTTCCACTCGCCGACCGCCAGGTCTACCTGGCCCCGGCTGAAGTGGGTGATGCCGAGCTGGAGGGCCGCTTCGGCGTAGTGGGGGTGCTGGCGGCGCACCCGCCCGAACTCGGCGATGGCCCGGTCGTACTCCCCCATGTCGCGGTACAAGATGCCGAGCCGGGTCCGCAGGTCGGGGAAGTGGGGCCCCAGCCCCAGGGCCTTGCCGTACTCGCTCTCGGCGTCGGCGTGGAGCCCGAGGCCGTGGTAGATCTCCCCGATGTCGGCGTGGAGGTTGGCCAGGCGGCCCCGGACGTAGGGGTCGAGCACCCCCTGGTCCACCAGGCTCGCCTGGCGGGCGCGCTGGAAGGCGGCGGCGGCGGACTCGTGCTCGCCGAGCTCGTTCATGGTCACGGCAAGGTTGAGGTGGGCCTCGGTGTACCTGGGGTTCACCTCGATGGCCTGGAGAAACAACTCCCGGGCCGCCTCGAAGTTGCCCCGCTCGAAGGCGATCACCCCCAGGGCGCAAAAGACGTCGGCAAAGCGGCACCCCAGCTCCACCAGCCGCCGGAAGCACGCCTCGGCTTCTTCGGGACGCCCCCCGTCCCGGGCTTCACGCCCCAACTGGTACAGCTCCAGTATCGCGGTTTCCACGGCACCCCCTCCCTACTGGCGGTCTCGGCTCCGCGCTTCCAGGTCCCGGGACAGCTCGGCGGCGGCGGCTCCTTCCGGGGTGTCCGGGTAGTCCCGGGCCACGGCCGCGAGGCGCTGGAGCGCGGCGCGGTACTGGCGCTCCTTGGCGTAGTAGCGGGCGACCTTGAGCTCGTGGCCGGCCAGCTTGGAGCGCATCTCCTGGATCAGCTCCCGGGCCCGGCCGTCGAACTCGCTGCCGGGGTAGGCGTACAGGAGCTTCTGGAACGCCTCGGCGGCGAGGCGGGTGGCGGTCTGGTCCCGGCCGGGGGGAAGGCTCTGGTTGACGTACGCCGCCCCTCGCCAGAAGAGGGCGTAGGGCACCCGGGGGTGGGTGGGGTGGAGCTCCTCGAAAGAGCGGTACGCCGCAGCCGCCTCCTCGAACTTGTCCTCCCGAAAGGCGGTGTCGGCCAGGAGGAGCTCGGCTTCCACCGCGAAGCGGGAGAAGGGGTGGTCGTCCCGAATCCGGTCGGCGAGCTCCCGGGCCTTCTCGTAGCGCTTCTTCTCGAGGGCCTCGGCGGCCTGGGCGTACAAATCGTCGGGGCCGAACTCCGAGCGCGGAGCGGAGCCGGCGCAGCCGGCGACCAGGAGGGTGGCGCAGAGGGCGAGGACGGTCAGGATCCGCATGGTCGTGGAGTTCCTCGGAGAAGCAAGGGGGGAAAACGTATCGGCAATCCGAAGCCGCGTCAATGGCGCCGACAGCGGGCCTCGGCGAGGCCGGGGCCGAAGGGGGGCCGGATGACCCCTGCCTCAGTGATTAGGGCGGTGACGTTGGCCGCGGGGGTGACGTCGAAGGCCGGGTTCCAGGCGGCGACCCCGGCCGGCGCCACCGCCGTGCCCGCGAGGTGGGTCACCTCCCGGAGGGCGCGCTCCTCGATGGGGATCTCGTCCCCCCCGGCCAGGGCGAAGTCCACGGTGGAGAGGGGCGCCGCCACGTAAAAGGGGACCCCGTTCTCCCGGGCGAGGACCGACAAGCCGTAGGTGCCGATCTTGTTGGCCACGTCGCCGTTGGCGGCGATGCGGTCGGCGCCGACGATGACCGCGTCGATGCCCCCGAGGCGGAGCCGGTAGCCCGCCATGTTGTCGGTCAGGAGGGTCACCGGGATGCCGTCCTTCTGGAGCTCCCAGGCGGTGAGCCGGGCGCCCTGCAACAGGGGCCGGGTCTCGTCCGCCCACACCCGGACCCGCTTGCCGGCCTCGACCGCGGCTCGGATCACCCCCAGGGCGGTGCCGAAACCCGCCGTGGCCAGGGCCCCGGCGTTGCAGTGGGTGAGCACGGTGGCGTCGTCGGGCAGGAGCTCGGCGCCAAAGCGCCCGAGGCGGCGGTTGGCCTCCACGTCTTCGGCCAGGATCGCCCGGGCCTCGGCCTCCAGGGCCGCGGCCACCTCGGCCGGCGGCGAGCCCCCGAGGCGTTGGGCCACGCCCCCCATGCGGTCGATCGCCCAGAACAAGTTGACCGCCGTCGGCCGGGTGGCGGCGAGCTCCCGGAGGGCGCCCTGGAGGCGGGAGGGGAACGCCCCGGGGTCCCCGGCGGCGAACTCCCGGGCCGCCAGCACCACCCCGAAGGCGGCGGTCACCCCGATGGCCGGAGCCCCCCGCACCACCATGTCCACGATGGCGCGGGCCACGGCGCGGTAGTCGGTGTAGGAGCGGTAGGTCTCCTCGCCGGGGAGCACGGTCTGGTCCAAGAGGACCAGCTGGTCCCCGGTCCATGCAAGGGTTCGAAACATGGAAGGCACCTCCTGGGGCGGGCGTAGGGTCGGCACTCTACCACACGCCGGCCACCGCGCGCACCGGGGAGCCGTCGGCGCCGGCGAGGGGCAGGGGCAGGCAGGAGAACCAGAAGGGCGCGGCGGGCAGGGGGGAGAGGTCGGCCAGGTTCTCGACGATCACCACCCCGGCGGCCAGGAGCTCCCGGTGCACGGGCAGGTCGGGGGACTCCACCGGGTCCACGGAGGGCGCGTCCACCCCCACCCCCCGCAGGCCCCGGCCGGCGAGCCACCGGGCGGTGTCCCGGTCGAGGGTGGGAAACCCGGCGAAGTACCCCGGGGTGCCCCAGCGCCGGCTCCAGCCCGTCCGCAAAAGGGCGAAGGCGCAGCCCCCGAGGGCGCGGTCCCAGGCCGCCCGGTCGGGCCGCCCCGGCCCCAGGTCCAGGGCGACCCCCCGGCCCAGGAAGTGCCCCGGGGGGTAGTCGTCCACCGTGCGGCCCCCGGGGATCAGGTGGGCCGGCGCGTCCAGGTGGGTGCCCCCGTGGGTCGAGAGGACCAGCCGGGTCTCGGCGAAGCCGTCCGCCGCCACGGTCGCCGCCGCCTCGAACCGCGGCGGCGCCGAACCGGGAAACGCGGGCATCCCGGGGCCAAGCGGCTGGGTGAGGTCGATGACGGTCATGCGTGGCCCCTCGGTTGGCTGGATGCTGGATGCTCGATGCGCGAGACCGACCCCCGAACCCCGACACCCGACCCCTGACCCCTGACCCCTGACCCC
>JBBIIA010000082.1:0-18018 GCA_037446775.1 Deltaproteobacteria bacterium | reverse complement strand
GCTCGTCCGGATCTGTGGAGGGGGTGCCCAGCAATGGGCGTTCCTACTCCGACTCCAAGACATCCCCCGTCGTGCGTAGACGACCTCGTTAGGGGTCAGGCCCCGAAGGAGCGGGCGAAGAGGTCGTCGATGGCCTTGCGGCCGGCTTCGTTCAAGTTGCGGGTGCCGGTGCCGCAGACGGTCTTGTGGCGGAGGGCGGGGATCTCTTCGACCCAGGTGTCGTTGCGCCAGGTGAACCAGTGGCCCTTCTCCTGGTCGAAGACGTGGAGGGGGCGGTTGAAGAACTTGGCGAGCTCGGCGGCCCAGCCAGTGCCCCCCTTGACCGTGCCGTCTCCCAGGATCTCCCCGACCACGAACACCTGGTAGCCGTTGTTCACCTGGTGCCAGATGCTCTGGAGGATCTGGCGCATCCACGGCCGGGTGGAGTAGTCCCGGTGGAGTCGCTTGGCCACCTCGGCCATGCTCACGTCCCCCTTGAGGAGCTCGGCCCCGGTTAGGGCGCGGGCGCCCGCGGTGCGCTGGATGTGGTGGCCGTCGAAGGTGAAGTTCACCTCGGCGACCCCGTGCCGCTGGGCCGCTTCGCCAAAGGCCTGCTCAGCCCCCCGGGCTCCGCCGCTGTACAGGGTGACGTCTTGTGGTCCCATGGTGACTTCCTTTCCCGCGGGTTCGGGCCCGCGCCGACGGATGGGGCGCCCTCTCAAGGGTCGTTCCTCCCCCCAAAGGGGTTGCCCATATACCGGACTTTCCGAGGCGCGGCAAGGGCAAACGCACGGCGCTGCAGCGAGCGAGATGTCCGCTGGATTTCGGACACGTGATCTGTCCGAAGGCGTGAGGATAGGTTCGGTCGGGCGGTGCGCTCGCTTCGGCCTTCGGGCCCGCGCCGCCCAGCGCCGTGTCGCCAGGCTGCCGAAGGCTGGCGGCGATCGTCGGGCTCCCGCGCATCCCTCTCCCCGGGGGAAGAACGGGGCGGAGCCTCGGTGGCCGGACGTCGTGAGGAAAGGCGCGGAGTCGCCGCGCCCCCGCGGGCAGCCGCGGTCCTGGTGGTCCCCGGGCGGCTCACGCCCAGGCGGGGTGCCCCAGGTATCGCTCCCGGATGAGCCGGCTCGCCCGGGCCACGGCGCCCCGGACCGGCGCCGAGAGCCCCTGGGCCATCTCCCCGGGGATCGACCGGGGCTGGCACGCCACCACCGCCACCTCGACCCCGCAGTGGTCCCGGAGCTCCCGCAGGAGGTTTGAGGTGGGGCCCTGGTGGAAGGAGAAGTCGTCGACCTTCTCCCGGGGGAGCTCGTCGAGGGGGAGGTCGAACACCTCGCCGGGCCGTCGGCCCGGGCGGTCGACCGCGTCGACGACCACCAGCCGTTGGGGCCGTCGCTCGCTGAGGAGGATGTCGAAGACGACCCCCCGGGTCGCGAGGCCGAGGTTTAGCACCAGCGCGTGGTCGGGGATCGGCCCCGCCCGGAGCAGGTGCTCGGCGACCGCCGGCCCGAAGCCGTCGTCGCCGTAGAGCACGTTGCCGCAGCCGAGCACGACGGTGTGGCGGGTGCAGTGGTTGGGTGTGGGCATGTTTCCTCGGCGTCCTGGGGGATCGGAGCGGCCGGACTCGTCCGACCGGTCCGATCCCCGGGCGTGGCGCGGCCCGTTCAGTTCCCGAGCATCGCGACCTCCTCCCCGTCGGGCCCCACGATCGCGACCCGCACGGCGAGGGTGCCGTCGAGCCTGTGGGTGGCGCAGGAGAAGCACGGGTCGTAGGCGCGGATCGCCATCTCTACGGTGTTCAAAAGCCCCTGATCGTACACCCCGCCCTTGATCAGGCTCGTGGCCGCCTGCTTGACGCTCATGTTGATGGGGGCGTTGTTGTGGGTGGTGCCGACGATCAGGTTCACGCCCGTGATCATGCCTTCGGCGTCGGTCTCGTAGTCGTGGATCAGGGTGCCCCGGGGGGCCTCCACGCACCCCACGCCCCGCGCCGCCCGGGGTGTGGCGGGCACCCGGGTCTCCCGGCTCGTGATCTCGGGGTCGTCGAGGAGCTCGACCACGTGCTCGGCGTGGTAGAGGAGCTCGATCAGCCGGGCCCAGTGGTAGAGGAGCGTGAGCTGGGCCGGCCGGCCGAAGTTCCGGCGGAACTCCTCGAACTCGGCCTGGGCGAGCGGGGTGGCCATGCGGTCGGCCACGTTCACCCGGGCCAGGGTATTGGTCCGGTAGACCCCCTTGGGGTTCGCCAGGTCCATGGAGAAGCCCTCGCCCCACGCCTTGGCGAAGGGGAACTTGAGGTAGGACCAGTCGAGCACCTTCTCCCCCAGGTGGTCGGCGTAGTCGGCGGAGGCGAAGTCGGTGAAGGTGCCGTCGGGCTTCATGAGCCGGAGCGTCCCGTCGTAGCAGTTGAGCGCGCCGTCGGCGTCGACGGTCCCGAGGAACCCGGTCTGGATCACCCCGAGCGTCTTCACGGCGTCGAGGTACTTGGGGAAGACGTTCTCCTTGGCCCAGGCGATCGAGAACCTGGCCAGGTCGAGGACCTCCTCGGCGTGGGCGCGGGCCTCGCGGCGCTCGTCCTCGGTCAGGGGCTTGGAGAACCCGCCGGGCACCCCCGTCACCGGGTGGATCGACTTCCCCGACACGAGGTTGAGCATCTCGGCGCCCAGGTGGCGAACTCGCACCACCCGCTTGCCCAGGTCGGGGTTCGCCTTGGCGATCCCGATCACGTTGCGCACCGAGGGGTCTGCCCCCGGGCCCATCACGAAGTCGGCGCCGGCCAGGAAGAAGAAGTGGAGGATGTGCTCCTCGGTGTAGGCGATGGAGTTGCACAGGTCCCGGAGCTTGGTGCCCGCCGGCGGGGGGGGCACCCCGAACACCGCGTCGCACGCCTTGGACGACGCCAGGTGGTGGGACCAGGGGCAGACCCCGCAGATCGAGGTCGTGATCCGGGGCATCTCCTCGGCGGGCCGGCCGAGGCAGAACTTCTCGAAGCCGCGCAGCTCCACCACGTTGACGAAGGAGTCCTGCACGTTGCCAGCGTCGTCGAGCTGGATCGTCACCTTCGCGTGGCCCTCGATGCGGCTCACGGGGGCGATGGTCAGGGTTCGGTTCGCCATGGTCGCCTCCTCTACCGGGCCGCCGGTCGCTGGGGGGGCTGGGACATCGGTCGCAGGCGGCCCTGGCCGCCGATGTAGCGGTTGAGGAGCGCCCTTCGGTCCGGCACCTGCTTGGCGTCGAGGCCGATGGAGGAGATGGCCGTCATCATGTCCACCAGCGGGTTGGCGCCCTTGCGGATCGGCCCGAAGCAACCCCGGCAGGGCATGTACCCCTTGATGCACCGGGGGACCTGCCCGCCGTTGCCCGCGCGGGTGCCGGAGCAGCCGGCCCGGGTCACGGGCCCGAGGCAGAGCGAGCCCTGCTCCATGAAGCACCGGGTGTTCTCCCAGGGCTCGTCCTGGGCGAAGGCCACGGGCTCCAGGGAGCGCCGGATCGCCCCGCCCGCGGCCTTCTTCTCGCGCTTCGTCGGGCACTCGTCGCACACGCTCTTCTCGGGCAACTGGAACGCCTTGCCGGTCAGGAGCGCCACCAGGGCCTCCTTGATCCAGTCCGGGGAGGGCGGGCACCCGGGGATCCCCACGTCGACCTGGATCACCTCGTCCACGGCGTAGACCCGGTCGAGGAGCGGCGGGAGGTCTCGGGCCGGGTTCGGGGAGGGCTCGGTGGTCTTCGCCCCCCGGTAGACCGCGTCGCAGAGCTCCCCCGTGGTCCACATGTTGGCCATGGCCGGGATGCCGCCGAAGTTGGCGCAGGAGCCCAGGGAGACGATGGTCTTGCACCGCTTCCGCATCTCCTGGGCGACGTGCTTCTCCTTCTCGTTCCGGACCCCCCCCGTGATGATCCCCACGTCGGCCTCGGGGATCGACAGCTCGGCCCCCTCCCCGGTCTGGCCGTAGTACTTGTGGTCGGCGAGCACGGGGATGTGCACGAAGTCGAGCTCCGGGATCAGGTCCAGGAGCGGCTCGCCGATGTCCAAGATGGACACCTCGCACCCCCCACAGATGTTCAGCCATTCCGCAGCTACCTTTGCCGGCATGTCCGCCTCCTTTCTCTGGGTTCTCCTGGGCTTGGCTTCCCGCCGTCACCCTTCGGCGGAAGCGAGTCGTCGGGTGTAGACGAAGCACGCACCTCCTTCCTCGACCCCCTTGGCCTCGAAGCGGTCGCGCTCGTACGCCTCGGCCGCGGCCCGGGCCTCGGCTTCGTCGGCGTAGTTCCGGCCGTCCCAGAGGAACTTCTTTCCGTCGATGACGCGGGTGTTGGGCGGCGCCATGGCCCGTCCTCCCGTCCCTGCCCCTAGCACTGGCGGTAGGGGCTCGGCCCCAGTTGTCGCACCTGCTCGGTGAACTCGGTCACGACCTGGGCGAACCGGGGGCCCTCGGCGGCCGAGACCCAGGCGAGCCGGAACCGCTCCGGCTCGAGCCCGAAGTCCTCGAGCAGGAGACGGATGGCGTCGGAGCGCTGCTCGGCCTTGAGGTTCCCTTCGAGGTAGTGGCAGTCGCCCGGGTGGCAGCCGCAGACGAGCACCCCGTCGGCGCCCTTCGTGAGGGCCTCGATCACCAGGTTCGGGTGGACCATGCCCGAGCACATGACCCGGACGATCCGGAGGCTTGGGGGGTACTGGAGCCGCGACACCCCGGCCAGGTCGGCCCCGGCGTAGGAGCACCAGTTGCAGCAGAAGCCGATGACCAGGGGGTCGAAGGCGTCGTCCATCATCCCATCCCCAGTGCGGCGTGGACCTGGGCCGCGATCTGCTCGAGCTTGAACCCCTTCACGTAGATCCCCTGCTTGGGGCAGGTGGCCATGCAGCACCCGCACCCCTTGCAGACCGCCTCGTTGGCCTCGACGGTCTTCTTGATGGCGCCGTCGCGCATGTACTCGAGAAGCGTGATCGCCTTGTAGGGGCAGGTGTCGACGCAGTAGGCGCAGCCGTCGCAGTTCTCGTCCACCACGAACGAGATGTTCCCCCCGAGCTCCAGCGCGTCCCGGCAGAGCACCGTAGCCGCCCGGGTCGCCGCGGCCTGGGCCTGGACGACGGTCTCGTCGACGCCCTTCGGCGAGTGGGCGAGGCCCGCCAGGAACACGCCGTCGGTGGCGAAGTCCACGGGCCGGAGCTTCAGGTGGGCCTCGAGGAAGAACCCGTCCTTGTTCAGGGGGATCTTCAGGAGCTGGGCCAGGGCCTTGCTGTCGTCGTGGGCCACGAGGCCCGTGGAGAGGGCCACCAGGTCGGCGGGGATCGAGAGGGGGACCCCGAGGGTCTGGTCCCAGACCTCCACGGTCAGGCCCTCGCCGTTCCTCGACACCACGGGCTTGCGGTCGGCGCCGTGGCGCACGAACACCACGCCCTGCTGGCGCGCCCGGGTGTAGAAGCCCTCCCGGAAGCCGTAGGTCCGCACGTCCCGGCAGAGTACGTAGACCGCAGCGGCCGGGGAGAGCTCCTTGAGCCGGAGGGCGTTCTTCACCGCCTGGGTGCAGCACACCCGCGAGCAGTAGGGCCGCTCCTCGTCCCGGGAGCCGACGCACTGGAGCATCACCACCGTAAGGGTGCCCCGACCGTTCGAGCCCTCGGGGGCCTGGCCCGCTGCCAGGCGCTCTTCGAGCTCGAGCTGGGTGACGACCCGAGGGTCGTCGCCGTAGAGGTGCTCGGTGGGGGCGTACTGCCGGGCGCCGGTGGCGACGATCACCACCCCGTGCTCGAGGTCGTGGATCGTGCCCCCGGCCGCGAGCCGCGTCCGGAACCGGCCGATCGAGCCCTCGATGGCCTCGATCCGGGCGCTGGTGAAGACCCGAAGGCCCGGGGCGGCGCCCACGCGCCCCACCAGGCCGTCGAGCTCGGTCGCGACGTCCTGGCCCCCGGCCAGGTACCGTAGGCTCCGGAGGTGGCCGCCGAGCTCGGCCTCTCGCTCCACCAGGAAGACCCCGAACCCCTGCTCCGCCAGCGCCGTCGCGGCCGTCATCCCGGCCAGGCCCCCGCCCACCACCAGGGCCGACGTGACCACGGGGATCGACCGCGTCGCGAGGGGCTCGAGGAGCCGCGCCTTGGCCACGGCCATCCGGATCAGGTCCCTGGCCTTGACGGAGGCCTTCTCGTGCTCGTGCATGTGGACCCAGGAGCACTGGTCTCGGATGTTGGCCATCTCGAAGAGGTAGGGGTTGAGGCCGGCCTCCCGGAGGGTCGAGCGGAACAGGGGCTCGTGGGTCCGGGGGGTGCAGGAGGCGACGACCACGCGGTTCAGGCCGTGCTCGGCGATCCTCCCCCGGATGCGCTCTTGGGTGTCGTTCGAGCAGGCGTAGAGGGCGTTCTCGGCGTAGACCACGTCCGGGAGGGTCCGGGCGTAGGCCACCGCGTCGGGGACGTTCACGACGCCAGCGATGTTCGTGCCGCAGTGGCACACGAAGACCCCCACCCGGGGCTCCTCCCCGGCCACCTCCCGCTCGGGGGGGTACTCCTGGCGGCGCACCAGGCTCCCCCGCTCGTCCCTGAGGAGCGAGAGCACCCGCGACGCCGCGGCCGAGGCCTGCATGACCGTCTCGGGGATGTCTTTGGGCTCAGCGAAGGGCCCGGCCACGTACACCCCCTCGCGGCTCGTCTCGACGGGCCGGAGCGCCGCGGTGCCGCAGAAGCCGAAGCCGTTGAGGTGGACGCCGAGGGCGCGGGCGAGGCCGTCGGCCCCCCGGGGCGGCCGGGCCCCCACCGAGAGGACCACCAGGTCGTACTCCCGGGAGACCTTGCGGTCGCCCTCGGCCAGGTACTCCACCACCAGGTTGCGGCTGCCGGGCACCTCCTCAACCCGGGTGGGCCGGCACCGGATGTAGGTCACGCCGAGCTTCCGGGCTCGCTCGTAGTAGTCCTCGAAGCCCTTGCCGAAGGCGCGCACGTCCATGAAGAAGACGTCGCACTCGAGGCCGTTCCCCGAGTGCTCCTTGGCGATGATCGCCTCCTTGGTCGCATACATGCAGCAGATCGACGAGCAGTAGTCCCGCTCGGCGTCCCGCGACCCGACGCACTGGAGGAAGGCGATCCGCTTCGGCGGCCGGCGGTCGTAGGGGCGCAGCACGCGCCCCGCGTAGGGCCCCGACGCCGAGAGGATCCGCTCGAACTCGAGCGCGCTCACCACGTTGGGGAACCGGCCGTGGCCGAACTCGGGCAGGGCGCTGGCGTCGAAGAGGTCGTAGCCGGGCGCGAGGACCACGGCCCCCACCTCGAGCTCGAGCGCCTCCGGGTGCTGGCCGTGGTCGATCGCCCCCGGGCCGCAGCGCCGTTCGCACTCGCCGCACGCGATGCACCCCTCGACCTTCCCCGCCAGGCAGCGCTTCGCCTCTTCGACGGCCTGGGAGGGCGCGAGCCCGAGATCCACCTCGCGGAAGTCCCGGACCCGCGCCGCCACGGGGGCCAGCCTCGCCGCGACCCGGGGCTCGTGGGGGAACCGCTCCCGGAGCGCGGCGACCTCGGACGGGGTCAGGCGCTCGGGCTCCCTCTCCTGCCCGCCGGGCCCGGGGGGCTCCCCGCTCAGGTACCGGCCGATGGCCCGCGCCGCCCGCTTACCCGCGGCGATGGCGTCGATGACGTACGACGGCCCCGTCACGGCGTCGCCGCCGGCGAAGATCCCCTCTGCGCCCGTGGCCCCCGTGGAGGGGTCTGTCGCGATGGCGCCTCCGGGCCCGAGCGACACGCCGAGGTCTTCGAGGAAGTCGACCCCGGGCACCTGCCCGACGGCCGCGATGACGGTGTCGACGGCCACGGTGAACTCCGAGCCGGGGACCGGGACGGGCCGCCGCCGGCCGCCCGCGTCCGGCTCGCCGAGCGCCATCCTCGTGCACTGCATGGCGGCCACTCGGCCGTCCTCGGCCAGGAAGCGGGCGGGGAGCGTCAGGTAGTCGACCCCCACGCCCTCGGCCTCGAGGCCCGCGACCTCCTCCTCGGAGGCGCGCATCTCGGCCCGGGAGCGCCGGTAGACGAGCCGCACCTCGCCCGCCCCGAGCCTCCTGGCGGTGCGGGCGCAGTCGACGGCCGTGTTCCCGCCCCCGATCACCGCGACCCTCTCCCCGAGTTCGACCCGTTCCCCGGCCTTCACCGCCCCCAGGAACCGGATCCCGTCGGTGACGCCGGGAAGATCGCCCCCCTCCACCCGCAGGGGGGCCCCCGCGCCCGCCCCGACCCCGAGGAACACGGCCTCGTGGTCGCGGCGGATCTCGGCCAGGGAGACGTCCTCCCCGACCCGGACCCCGGTCCGGATCTCCACGCCGAGCCGGCGCAGGTAGTCGATCTCCTTCCCCAGGACGTCCCTGGGCAGCCGGTAGTCGGGGATGGCGTAGCGCAGCAGTCCGCCGGGCTCGGGCCGGGCCTCGAACACGGTCACCTCGTGCCCCTCCAGGGCGAGGTCGTTGGCCGCGGCCAGCCCCGCGGGCCCGGCACCGACGACGGCGACCCGCCGACCCGTCTTCGGAATCCGCGGCGCCGGGAGCTCGCCGGGGTCCACCTGGTCGGCGACGAACCGCTTCAGCTCGCGGATGGCGATCGGCGCGTCGAGCTGGCCCCGGTTGCACGCCCCCTCGCAGGGGGCGAAGCAGACCCGCCCGCAGACCGAGGGGAGCGGATTCACGTGACGGCTCAGCTGGTAGGCCTCCTGGAACCGGCCCTGGGCGATCAGCTTCACGTAGCCCAGCACGTTCGTGTGCACGGGGCACCGGTCCATGCAGGCGGCCCGGCACGGTCGGTCCGCGCCCTTGTCGATCGCGGCCGCGTTGGGCACGGCCTGGGGGAAGAGCTTGTAGATCGCCCGGCGCTCCGAGAGGCCCCGGTCGAAGTCGTTCTTCGCGACCACCGGGCAGCCCGGGAAGCACTCGCCGCAGCCGTTGCACCGGTGGACGTCGACGTAGCGGGCCCTGCGGGTGAGCCTCACGCGGAACCGGCCCGGCTCCCCTTCCACGCTCTCGACGCGGCTCATCGGGAGGAGCTCGATGTCCGGGTGCTTGCCGATCTCGACGAGCCGCGGCGCCTGGGTGCACATGGCGCAGTCGTTGGTGGGGAAGGTCTTGTCGAGCTGCGACATCACCCCGCCGACCGCCGGCTTCTCCTCGACGACGTAGACCTTGATGCCGCACGCCGCCAGGTCGAGGGCGGCCTGCATCCCCCCGATGCCGCCGCCCACGACGAGGGCGGAGCCGACGCTCTTCCCGGCCCGCTCAGCCGGAGACATGGCGTGCCTCCCCTCCGGCTGACCCATCGGGGGCCGGAGCGCACTCCCGGAGGCGGTGAAAGAAGAGGGCCAGCGGCCGGTAGACGAGGTGCGCCGCCTTGCCGAAGGGCACCTCGACCACGAGCAGGGGCACGGCGATCGCGAGGTGGGCGGCGTAGGCGTACTGGGTCGCCACGGCGAACCCGCCGTAGCGGAAGAGGTGCACCAAGAGGCCGGTCGCGGCCGTCCCCAGGAGCAGTAGGGGGAAGCTCCAGTCCCGGGCGTCGGAGGCCCCGTGGACCTCGCTCCGTTTGCTCAGGCGGCCGACCACGATGTCGCCGGCCCCGTAGACGAGGGCGGCCGCGGCGAGGTAACCGACCCACCGCTGGGGGTGGAAGGGAGGGTAGAGGTCGTCGGTCTGGAACCAGCCGAGGAAGAAGGCCTTCACGGCCAGCATCGTCAGGCAGCCCGCGGCCAGGCCGACGTGCTTCGGCCAGCGCGGCCGCTCCTCGGGACACTCCCCCATGCGCCGCTGGGTGAAGAGGTGGACCAGAAACTCCGCGGCCCCGGCCCGCCACTCGGCGGCAGAGGGGGGGCGGCCGAGTGCCTCCGGGACGGTCAGGCCGTACATCCGCCAGGCGCCGGCCAGGAGGACGGCGAAGGGAAAGAGGACCACGCCGAGGGTGAGGTGGGTGATGGCGGGGAACATGTGCTCCAGACCCTCGGCCGTGGACGCGAGCTCGCCGAGGGGCACGCCGACCACCCCCACGTGGTACCCGGCGATGAGGAGGAGGACCGCGAGCGCCGCGGCCGCGAGAGCGCCGAGGTACCGCGCCGCCGAGGCGTTGACCCAGGCGCCGACCCCGGTCGCGTCGTAAACCGAGGCGAGGTAGCGGCGCAGGGTCCCCATGTTCTGGCGGGGCCCCGCCTGCCGGGGGCAGACCTTCGAGCAGTCGCCGCAGTCGTGGCAGAGCCACGGCTCGAGGCCCCGGTCCACCAGGTGCCGGACGCCGAGCAGCACGGGGCGGGTCGCCCGGCGGGGAAACGACGCCCCGGCCCCCGCGAGGTCGCACCCGAGGGCGCAGCTCCCGCAGTCGAAGCAACCCGCGGGGTCGAAGCTCCCGTACCGCCGGACCTCGGCCAGCAGCGTCGGATCGCACCGGTAGGCCATCGCTGCCACTCCTTCCCGGACCGGACGGCCGACCAGCGGCAGCCGCACGGGACCCCTGGGTCGCCCAAGGGGGCGCGGGGGTTCGGCGTCCGGGCACTCCAAACCGGGCGGTCGCCTGGCCGGTCTCGGCCGCACCCACCCGGCGAACCTCGCGGAGCAGTACTGCGGTGATCGAGGGGCTCTCTGGTCGCGAATAAACCAAAGTTGTGCGGAAGGAATATGCTAGAAAGTGTTGTCGGTGAAAGACACCATGGACATCTCGGCATGTCAAGGAGAAATTTTGCTGATCTGCATTTGTTTGAAATGGAACACCGTTTCATATGAAGAGACAGGCGGGCGCTGGGCCGGCGCCGTGCCACTTCGCTGCCCTCTGCCCGGAGACGGCCGGGGAGATCGCCCCGCGCTGGAACGGCCGGTGCCTGGGCCTCCCCGGCCTCGCAGGGCCACGCGCGGCGGAGGCCGCCGCCGCGGGCCGCGCGTCAGCGCCGTCAGCGCCGTCAGCGCCGTTGACGCCGGTGCCGGGGGTCTGGTATGGTCCTCGCCCATGAGCGACGTGTGCGCGATGAAGGCTCAGATCTGCTGGTGGTGGCCCGGGTAAAGGGCTGCCCGCTGGCGCGTTTTCTGCGAAGACCGAGCCGCGGACGGCCCAGTGCCCGTCCGCGGCTCTTTCGTTTTTTGGCGAAGAGGGCCGCGGCGGAACGCCGCGGCCCTCTTCGCGTGAAGGGAGACGACCCATGACCCGAACCGACCGCGCGACCTTCGACCGCCTGGCCCGGAGCTCGCCCCTGGTGCCGGTGGTCCGGACCATCCCGGCCGACACCGAGACCCCGGTGAGCACCTACTGGAAGGTCGCCCGGGGGCCGTGGTCCTTTCTCCTCGAGAGCGTGGAGGGGGGGACCCGGTGGGGCCGGTACTCCCTGGTGGGGTGCGACCCCTTCTTGACCCTCGAGGCCCGGGGCGACGAGGTAACGGTGACCCGGGACGGGCGGGCCGAGCGGTTCCACGGGACCGTGGACGCGCTCCGCTCTGCCCTGGCCGCGTACCGGATGCCGAGCGTGCCCGGCCTGCCGCGGCTCTCGGGGGGGCTGGTGGGCTATCTGGGGTACGGCGCCGCCCGGCTCTTCGAGCCGAGCTTGCCGGCGCCAAAGGACCCGGCTCCGGTCCTCCCCGATATCCGCCTCTTCGCCCCCCGGACCCTCTTGGCCTTCGACAACGTGCGCCAGACCCTGGACGTGATCGCCCTGGCCCGACCGGAGGACGGGGGCTACGACCGGGCCCAGGGGGCGATCGACCAGGTGTTGGCCCGCCTGCGCCAGCCGCTGCCGGAGGAAGCGGTCTTCCCCGCCCCCTGCCGGAACCCTGAGTTGACGCCCCAGATCGCCCAGGGCCGCTTCGAGGCGATGGTGACGGCGGCCCGGGAGGCGATCCACGCGGGCGAGGCGATCCAGGTGGTGCTCTCCCAGGCCTTCGAGGGCGAGACCGACCTGGCGCCCTTCACCGCCTACCGGGCCCTGCGGACGCTCAACCCGAGCCCTTACCTCTTTCACCTCGCCCTCGGGGAGGAGGTGCTGGTGGGGGCGAGCCCCGAGGTGATGGTGCGGGTCGAAGGCGGCCGGGGGCTCCTGCGCCCCATCGCCGGCACCCGGCCCCGGGGGGCGACCCCCGAGGCAGACCTGGCCCTGGAGCGCGAGCTCCTGGCCGACGCCAAGGAGCGCGCCGAGCACGTGATGCTGGTGGACCTGGGGCGCAACGACCTGGGGCGGGTGGCGAAGCCCGGGGCCGTGCGGCTGGAGGAGTCCTTCGCCGTGGAGCGCTACTCCCACGTGATGCACCTGGTGTCGACGGTGTCCGCGGAGCTGCGGGAAGGGGTGGAAGCCCTGGACGTGCTGGCGGCGACCTTCCCGGCCGGCACGGTGTCGGGGGCCCCCAAGGTGCGGGCCATGGAGCTGATCGCCGACCTCGAGCCGACGGAGCGCGGCCCCTACGCCGGCGCCGTGGGGTATCTGGGCTTCGATGGCAACCTCGACACCTGCATCGCCATCCGCACCATGCTCTTCCACCGGGGCCGGGTGCGGCTCCAGGCCGGCGCCGGGGTGGTAGCCGATTCGGATTCGACCCGGGAGTACGAGGAGACCCTCCACAAGGCCCGCGCCCTGCACCGGGCCTTGGAGATCGCCGCCCGGGGGTTGGGGGAGTAGATGCCGCTCGCGAGGCGCAGCCATCGAGGTACGAGAGGGAGGTCTTTTTGACAGGATGAACAGGATGAACAGGATTTCTTGGGTCGGCCTGCATCCGGCATCCTGAACATCCTGTCCAAAACCCCCGTTCCCCAAGGCTACCTCTGGAGACGAAACTTGACGCATCGTTGAAGTTCTGACCCTCAAGGGGTTTTAGCGAGGCCTGCCATGCTCTTGATGATCGACAACTACGATTCCTTTACGTACAACCTGGTGCAGTACTTCGGGATTCTCGGGGCGGAGGTTCGGGTGTTTCGCAACGACAAGATCACCGCCGACGAGGTGGCCGCCCTGGGCCCGGAGCGACTGGTGATCTCCCCGGGGCCCGGGGACCCCACGGACGCCGGGGTGAGCGTGGAGCTGTTGCGCCGCTTCGCGGGCCGCCTGCCCATCCTCGGGGTGTGCCTCGGCCACCAGGCCCTCGGTTTCGCCTTTGGGGCCGACATCGTGCGGGCCAAGCGCATCATGCACGGCAAGGTGTCCCTGGTGCACCACGACGGCACCGGCCTGTACCGGGGCATCCCCAACCCCTTCGAGGCGACCCGGTACCACAGCCTGGTGATCCGGCGGGGCACCCTGGACCCCCGGTTTCGGGTGACCGCCTGGACGGTGGAAGACGACGAAATCATGGGCATCGCCGACGACGAGGCTCGCCTGTACGGCATGCAGTATCACCCGGAGTCGATCCTGACCGCCTCAGGGATGGATATTTTGCGAAACTTCCTATTGATTCAAAATTAGCAAGACGTGGCCCCAGAGGTGCTCCCGATGAAGCAGTGGATCCAGCAGCTGGTGGACGGCCGCGACCTCGGCGAAGGCGAGATGGTCATGGCGATGGAAGCGATCATGGGGGGGGAGGCGACCCCGGCCCAGATGGCGGCGTTTCTCACCGCCCTTCGCCTGAAGGGGGAGACGGTGGCCGAGATCACCGGGGCGGCCCGGGTGATGCGGGAGCGGGCCACCCCGGTGAAGGCCGGCCGGGGAGCGGTGTCGGTGGATCGCGACGAGATCAACGGGGAGCGGGAGTCGATGGTCGATACCTGCGGCACCGGGGGGGATGGCACCCGGACCTTCAACATCTCCACCACCACGGCTTTCGTGCTGGCGGGGGCCGGGGTGGTGGTGGCCAAGCACGGCAACCGGTCGGTGTCGAGCCAGTGCGGCAGCGCCGACGTGCTGGAGGCCCTCGGGGTGACCCTGGACGTGCCGGTGGGCCGGGTGGAGCGGTGTCTGGGGGAGATCGGCATCGGCTTTTTGTACGCGCCGCTGCTCCACTCGGCCATGCGCCACGTGGCGCCGGTGCGCCGGGAGCTCGGGATCCGCACGGTGTTCAATCTCCTGGGGCCGCTGACCAACCCCGCCGGGGCCCGGCGCCAGGTGCTCGGGGTGTACCGGCGGGAGCTCACCGGGGTGCTGGCCCGGGTATTGGGGCGGCTCGGCAGCGAGCGGGCCTTCGTCGTCCACGGCGCCGACGGCCTGGACGAGGTGACCGTCACCGGGCCGACCCACGTGGCCGAGCTTCGGGAGGGTGCGGTGAGCGAGTATGCCCTCGCCCCCGAGGACTTTGGCCTGCCGACGGCGCCCGTGGGCGCCCTGCAGGGCGGGGATGCCCGGGAGAACGCCGCCATCGTCCGCGCCATCCTGGGGGGCGAGGAGGGGCCCCGCCGCCACGTAGTCCTCGCCAACGCCGCGGTGGCCCTGGTGGCGGCCGGGGTGGCGGCCGACTGGCGGGACGGGGTCGGGCGCGCCGAGGACGCCATCGACTCCGGGCGCGCCTCCGAGAAGCTCGCCCGCCTGATCGAGGAGACCAGCCGATGACCTTTCTGGAGCGGGTGGCCGCCGACCGGCGGCGCCGGGTGGCGGCGGATCGGCTTCGGGTGCCCCGCGAGGCCCTGCAAGCCGCTTGCGCCGGCCCGGCCCCCGGCCCCCGGGCCCTGGAGCGCCTGGCCGCCTGGCCGCCGGCGCGCCGGGCGATCATCGCCGAGGTGAAGCGTCGGAGTCCCTCCCGGGGCCCCCTTCGCCCTGACCTCGATCCCAAAGCCCTGGGGCGGGCCTACGAGGCGGCGGGGGCGTACGCCGTGTCCGTGTTGGTGGAGCCCGATCACTTCGGGGGGAGCCTTGGGGACCTCGAGGCGGTGCGGGGGGCGGTGGGCATCCCGGTGCTGTACAAGGACTTCGTCGCCGACCCCTACCAGGTGTGGGAGGCCCGCGCCGCGGGGGCCGACCTGGTGCTCCTGATCGCCGCCCTCCTGGGGGGGCGAACCGGTGAGTATATGGCTATTGCCAGGGACGCCGGGCTGGAGCCCCTGGTTGAAGTTCACGACCAAGAAGACCTGGCCCTGGCGGTGGCGGCCGGGGCCCGGTTGGTGGGGATCAACAACCGGAACCTGCGCACCCTGCGGGTCGATCTGGCGGCAAGCCGGGAGCTGTTGCCCCGGATCCCCCCGGGGGTGCTGGCGGTGAGCGAGAGCGGCCTAACCGGGGCCGCCGAGATGGATGAGCTCGCCGGCCTCGGGGCTCGGGCCTTCCTGGTGGGGGAGGCCCTGGTGACCGCCCCGGACCCCGGGGCCGCCCTGGCGGCCCTGGTGGAGCGGGGGCCGCCGTGACCCGGGTGAAGGTGTGCGGCCTCACCCGGTCCGAGGACGCCCGGCTCGCCGCCGAACTGGGGGCCGACGCCCTGGGCTTCGTCTTCGTCCCCGGGAGCCCGCGCTGGGCCGACCCCGGCGAGGTGGCTCGGATCGTCGCCGAGTTGCCGCCCTTCGTGGCCACCGTGGGGGTGTTTGCCGACCAGCCCCTGGAGGAGGTCCGGGCCGTGGCCGCCGCGTGCCGCCTCGACTGGGTCCAACTGCACGGCAGCGAGTCGCAGGAGTATGTGGATGCTTTCGGGGGCAAGGTTCTAAAAGCCCTCTGTTTGAAAACAAGAGAAGACCTGGCCCACATGGGGGCGTACCCCCGGGTCGCGGCCTTTCTCCTCGACGCCGCCCGGGGGGGCTCGGGGCAGAGCTTCGACTGGGCCTGGGCGACCAAGGCCCAGGGCCAACGGCCGATCGTCCTGGCGGGGGGACTCCACCCCGCCAACGTGGCCGAAGCCATCCGCCGCGTCCGCCCCTGGGCGGTGGACGCGGCGTCCGGCACCGAGGCGCGGCCGGGGGTGAAGGACCCCGCCAAGCTCCGGGCCTTCGTGCAGGCCGTCCGGGCCGAGGCGTGACCCCCCAGCGAGCCGCCGGCGCGCAGCCGGCAGGGAGGAGTTGTATGGAGACGGTGCAATCCCCGGCCCCGGTCGGCCACTTCGGGCCCTTCGGGGGGCGCTACGTCGCCGAGACCCTGATGCCTGCCCTGGAGGAGCTGGCCGCCGCCTACCAGGCAGTGCGAGGGGACCCGGCCTTTTGGGCGGAACTCAGCGGGCTATGGCGGGACTACGTGGGCCGGCCGACTCCCCTCACCCTGGCCCGGCGCCTGGGCGCCGAACACGGGGGCGCGGCGATCTACCTCAAGCGCGAGGACCTGTGCCACACCGGGGCCCACAAGGTGAACAACACCCTGGGCCAGGTGCTCCTGGCCCGGCGCATGGGGAAGGGGCGGGTGATCGCCGAGACCGGGGCGGGTCAGCACGGGGTGGCCACGGCCACCGCGGCCGCCCTCTTCGGCTTGGAGTGCGCGGTCTTCATGGGGGCCGAGGACGTGGCCCGCCAGGCCCCCAACGTGGAGCGGATGCGCCTGTTGGGGGCCCGGGTGGTTCCGGTCACCTCGGGCAGCCGCACCCTCAAGGACGCCATGAACGAGGCGATTCGCCACTGGGTCACCTACGTGGACGATACCTACTACGTCATCGGCTCCGTGGCGGGGCCCCACCCGTACCCGCTCATCGTCCGGGACTTCCAGCGGGTCATCGGCGACGAGGCCCGGGCCCAGTGCCTCGCCGCCCTGGGCCGACTGCCGGACGCGGTGGTCGCTTGCATTGGGGGCGGCTCCAACGCCCTGGGGATCTTCACCCCCTTCCTCGACGACCCGGTGACCCTGGTGGCGGTGGAGGCGGCCGGGGACGGGGTGGAGACCGGCCGTCACGCCGCGGCCATCGCCGCCGGGCGGGTCGGGGTGCTCCACGGCATGAAGTCCTACTTCCTCCAGGACGAGGACGGGCAGATCGCCGAGGCCCACTCGGTGTCGGCGGGGTTGGACTACCCCGGGGTGGGGCCCGAGGTGGCGGCGCTTGCCGCGGCGGGACGGCTGGAGGTGGTGTCGGCCACGGACCAGGAGGCCCTGGCGGCGTTTCACCGGTTGGCCCGCACCGAGGGGATCCTGCCGGCCCTGGAGAGCTCCCACGCCCTGGCCCGGGTAGGGGAGGTGGCGGCCCGGGTGGGGAAGGGTGGGGCGGTGGTGGTGAACCTGTCGGGCCGGGGGGACAAGGATCTCGCCACCGTGCTCGCCTGTCTGGCGAAGGGAGGCCCATCGTGAACCGCCTCGAAGCGACGCTTGGGGCCGCCCGGGCGGCCGGGCGCAAACTCCTCGTCCCCTTCCTGACCGGGGGCTACCCGGACCGGGAGACCTTCCTTCGGCTCCTCCTGGCGACCCAGGCCGCGGGCGCCGACGCGGTGGAGGTCGGCATCCCCTTCTCCGACCCGGCGGCGGACGGCCCGGTGATCCAGCGGGCCTCGGCGGTCGCCCTGGCCGGGGGGGCGTCGGTGCGGCGCCTCATGGCCGACGTGGCCGTGGCCCGGGGGCGGGGGCTGACCATCCCGCTCCTCTTGATGACCTACTACAACCCGGTGCTCGCCTTTGGGGCCGAGGCCTTCGCCGAGGCCGCCCGGGGCGCCGGGGCCGACGGGGTGCTGGTGGTGGATCTGCCCCCGGAGGAGGCGGCGGAGTTCGCCCCGGCGGCCCGCGCCCGGGGCCTCGACACCGTCTTCCTGGTCGCTCCCACCACCCCCCCGGCCCGCCTGCCCCGGGTGCTGGCGGAGTGCCGGGGCTTCGTCTACTGCGTGTCGGTGACCGGGGTGACCGGGGGGCGTAGGGCCGAGGCGACCGGGGTGGCCGACCTGGTGGCGGGGGTGCGCCGACACAGCGACCTACCGGCCCTGGTGGGGTTTGGGGTGACCGACCAGGCGTCGGCCCGGGCCGTGGCCGGGGTGGCCGACGGGGTGATCGTGGGGAGCGCCCTCCTGCTGTCCATCGAGGGCCTCAAGGGCGAGGCGGCGGTCGCCGCGGCGGGCGCCTTCCTGGCGGGCTTGCGGGCGGCGCTAGACGACCGGACGCCACCAGGGTAAGCTGCGCCTCCGCTGGGAAATCGCGAGGGGCGGGGGTTGGCGGCTGCCTCGGGAGACGGGGGTTCTGGACAGGATGAACAGGATCAACAGGATGGTTTGGAGCCACCTGCCCCCAACATCCTGAACATCCTGTTATCCTG
>JBBIIA010000081.1:0-18214 GCA_037446775.1 Deltaproteobacteria bacterium | reverse complement strand
GGCGATCTTCACCTCCAGGGTCGAGGTGCTCACCCCGGCCACCGCCAGGATCGACAGCATGGCCAGGACCATCAGGGCGGCCACCAGCACCATGCCCCGTTCGCCCCGGCCGCGAGGGTTCGGTTTCGACCTCATGGGGCAACCGCCTGGAACAAGGCGTCGGTCTTGTTCACGCAGGTGGAGTGCGTTACAGCGAAGGGGATCGTGTAGGAGCCGACCGCGGTTCCCCTCACGGTAAAGCGTTGGGTGTTGCTGCCGGCGATGGGGGTGACCGTCACCCCCGCCGGGGCGGCGATGGTCAGCCCAAGCCCCAGTGGCGCGTTGGTGGTCGCCACGACGTCGATGCCCACCTTTTCACTGGCCTTGGCCAGAGTGACGGTCAGGCTCGTCGCGGTGACCGCGGCCCAGGCCGGACAGTTGTTGGCGTCGACGCCCTTGATCTTGGTCGTGCCCAAGGCTCGGCCGGTGACCGTCCCCACCAAAAGCCCGCTGGAGACCACCGAGGCGATCCCCGTGTCTTCGCTGGCCCACAGGATCACGCGGCCGTCGGCGTCTACGGCGGTTACGCTTTGGGTGCCGCCGCACGCCAAAGGCGTGAGCAACGTCGGGGTGAGCGAGACCCGGCAGCAGTTGACGCACAGGCTCCGGTCGGCCGGGGTGACGTTGAGGTTGTAGTTGTACCAGATCTCCGGGGTGCCGCCGCCGCTAAAGCCCCGCTCCGCCGAGATCGCCCCGTAGATCGTGGGGCTGCCCGAGAACTGCGCCGAGCCGTCGAGGTACAGCGCCCCGTTGACGTTGATGCCGGTGCCCGAAACGAAGGACCTCTGTGGCTGCTCGGGGTTGCTCCGGATCGGCAGGTTGTCGTTGTTTGGGGTCCAGGTGGTCGAGTTGTGGTCGTAGTGCATCTCGTACTCGGGCGGGCTAATCATGGTGATCGGCTGGCCTCCCCCGCCGCCCTTGAAGTCGACGGAACCCGCGATGTAGATGATGCCCTCGGTGTAGATGCCGCCGAGGCTGTGGCGCGGCAGCGAGGTGGCAGCGTCGATCATGGGGCCGGTGGTCGTCGGACCGGGGTCGGCGGTGCCCAGGGTGTCGATGAAGATGAAGTCGCCCTTGTAGAACGCGTTGGGCGTGCCGACGGCGGGCAGGTTGAGCACCGTTTCGGGCAGGGCCTGCTGCTTGGTCGCCGGGTTGCGAATCTGTCCGCTCGACAGGGTGTACCAGTAGGCCCCTCGCTCCTTGGCTAGCGCCTTCATTACATCATAGTCGAGCTCGCGCATCATTTGTGTGATCTTATCGTAGGAGATGTTGCGGAAGTAGTTGCCGTACGATTCGCTGGACGCGAGCTTGAGTTGCTTGTGGCCGTGACCGTCCTTCATGAAGGGGCGGTCGATGGTGTCCGGCGCTGGGTTGTCGATGATCCTCGTCTTGCTCTCGCGGAAGTTTCCCCCCGAGCCGTCCTTGTTTTTCCCCAGGTAGATGTCGAAGAAGCGGTCGGTGTTGCCGCTGCCCGAAAACCTGTTGCCGTTGAACTGGGCGGTCGCCGACTTGTTCAAGAAGTGAGGCTTGGCCGCCAATTCCACGTCGCCCCGGATGACCACGTCTCCCCAGTGGATGTCGAAGTTGCCGTTCCAGCCGCCGCCACCGCCTGAGGTGATGGCGTTGGGAAAGCAGATGGGGATGGGCGTGGTGAGGGGGACGATCCGCCGGCAGTCGGCTTCCGGCAGCACCGTGCCCGGATGGGCGGTCCAGCCCGGGTCGGTGGTGTCGCCGGGGTCGTTGCCCGAGGTGTCGGTGTAGGTCGCCACCAGGCGCATCTTGGTGCCGGGAGCATAATGCAGCAGGCGGTCGGTGGTGTTGGGGACCGTCGCGGTGCCCTGGATCAGGGGCACCGCCCCGGCGGATCGCCACACGGTGAGGTCCCCGGCCGTCAAAGGCACCAGGTCGACCTTCACCTTGTCCAGGTAGGTTCCGCCCTCGGACAGCAGATACACCGTCACCGCGTCGCGCAAAACGCTAACCGGCGAGTGCTGGCAGTCTTGCACCTTGAAGTGCAGCTCCGAGATGTTGCTGAGGCAGCTCTTGCCCCCGCCGGTGTCCACCGGGACGGTGAGGGTCGCGTTAGCGAACACCTGGAGCCGTTGGCACGCGGTGCTGACCGTCTTGACCTCTTCGCACGTCCAATGGGGGAACGCCGCGCTGATTCGGATCGAACTGCCCCTGGGGGCGCTCTTGACGTAGAGCGGCAGCGTGGTGGGGGAGACGAAGGTGGTGTAGGAGATCGACTTCTTGGTGAAGGCGGCGTCGAACCACGCGTCGCCGCTGACCACGGTGAGGGTTGCGCTGCTCGTGGCGATGAGGCCGCAGCCCGCCACGGTGACGCTGGCTTGCTTGGTGCACTCGGTGATGTCGCTGATGGCGATAGCGCAGTTGCCCGCGCACGCGGTGAGAGAGATGCTGCCCGGCGGGACCGGGAGGGTCGACAAGGTGGCGGCGGGCGTCTTGAGGTCGAGGGTGTAGGTGGGCGTCCGATCGGAGGCGCCGAGGGTGCACACTGGCGGCGGTTCGAAGGTGAGGCGGTAGGCCCCGCCCCCCAGGGGGCCGGTGTATTTCAGCTTCCCTTGGTTGGCTGGGGCGGGAGTCGGCGCGCCGACGTCTTTGGTCAGGGTGGGTTCGACGGTGTAGGAGGCGAGGTCGAAGCCGGGGACCAGGTTGCCGTGGCAGTCGACGATTTCGACGGTGTCGTGCCGCGGGATCTCGAAGCAGTTGCTGAAGGGGAGCAAACTAAGGGCCCCCGCGAGGTTTCGCAGCGCGAAGGGCACCGGGACGAGGGAGACTGCGGGGGCTTCCTCCCAGGAGGAGGCGCCGGAGAGGGTGGCGACCACTTGGGCCGGGTAGCCCCCGCCGACCACCGCCGGAGACGGTGTCGGCCACGCGCCGGTCGCCGGTACGGTGTAGGTGGCCGCCAGGGCGTGGGGCCAGGCGCCGACGGTGGCGACCGAGGTCACCGGGGTCGACGGGGTGACGGTGCCAAAGGGCCGGGGCGACACCGGGTTGTCCCGGGTGGTCAGGTCGATTTGGTCCCCGGGACCCAGGGGCACCGGGGTGCCGCAGCCGTTTTGCACCTGGAACACCAGGGCCGAGGTGCCCGTGCAGGTGGTGAGGGTGGCAGGGGTTGGGCCGCTGACGGCAATTACCCTTTCCGGGGAGCCGGGGGCGACGGTGATGGCGACGTCGTCGGTTGCCGGTCCGCAACGCCCAAAGGCCTTGGCTCCGCCGGGGACGGTGGCGGTGAGGGTGTAGACGGGCGACGCGCCGCCGACCATTTGGGCGGCCCAGAACGTGCAATCGTCCGACCAGGTGACTGTGGCGATCACGATCCCCGTCGCCGGGTCAGGCGTTTCCTCGGGGGTAACGGTGACCTCGGTCCCCGCCCCGGGGCCGACGAGGGTGAACTGCACCGGGGGGCCGGTGTAAGGCCCGCTGGCCTGGGTGACGGTGAAGGAGTGGGTGGTGGAACCGTTGAACACGGCAGCCAGGGTGGTGGCCACGTCGGGGGTGTCGCTGATGATGGGGCAGTCCCACAGGTTGCGGGGGGTGGCGTTGGAGCGGACGATCGCCTGGCGGAAGCCGTCGTTGAGGGCGTACAGGCGATCGGCGCTGCGGGTCTCGGCGACCACGCTCACTTCGACGCGCTGCACCACTTGATCTAGGGGCACCAAGGCGCGGGGCGGGACGAGAGCGGCGAAGCGGGCGGCCAAGGTCCCGCCCGCGCCCCCGGTCAGGGGAGCCAGGGCGGTGAGTTCTGCGGCGGCCAAGAGGCCGTCGCCGTCGGTGTCCCCCCAGAGGTCCTCGTCCGCGTCGTTGTCGAATTCGCCCCAGTAGAGAAACAAGGGGACGGCCGCGCTCGCCTCGTCCCGGTCCCGTAGGTTCAAGGCGATGGTCTGGGTCGCGCCGGCCGTGCCGCCGGCGAGCTCCCTTCGGACCAGCTGAAAATGGCGCGCGCCGTCGGGCACCAGGGCGACCTGGTGGGTTTCGGCCCCGGTGGTCGCGGCGTATGCCGTGGCCGCCGTGGTGTGCAGGGTGCCCGCCCCCAGGAGGGAGGGGATGTCCGTGCCCGGGGCTACGTGGTCGTCGAGGGTCCCGTTGAGGTCGCTGTTGAACAGGAGCTCGAAGGGCCCGCAGTAGAGCACCTGGGGCTGGTTCGCGTTGCGGTCGACGCCGTTGCCGACGTTCTTGATCAGCCGCGCCAGCTCGTCGGCGGCGATGCGGCTGTTCTGCTGCATCTCCGCCACGTCCTCCGCGACGGTGTAACCGCGGCGTTGGGCGATGAAGATCTGGTAGACGAGGGTGAGCACGATGGAGCCTACCGCCAGCGCGACTAAGAGCTCGACGATGGTGAAGGCGCGGCGCGCGGTCTGCATGGCGGTGACCTCCGTCCGGTTTGGAGTGCTGCTGGAGTGTACTCGTTCAGCCACGGCGAATCGAGGATGGGAACGGCTCTCCCGCTCCCGGGTGGCTGCCCGGCTGCACCGCAATTCCCCTTGTTCCCCCGTAGGGCCTTCTGGTAAAGGAGTGGGCACCCCTTCCCAGGGTGTTTTTTCACGCTGGCTAAAGCTCCCGCGGTCCGGGGCCGATCCGTGGGCCCTGAGGCGACGAGGACCCCCGGGCAGTCCCGGGCCTGTTTCCCCTTTTCGGCACGGGGCGGGCAGAACTGAAGCGGCAACTTCCAGGGGGCCCAAGGGACGGAGGCGGACCATGAGCGATTTCCTCTCTTGCCAGGCCAGCCGGGCCCGCCCGGGGGCGGACGCGTGGAGATGACGGCACGGCCGGGGCACTGGGTGCCCGTCCTCCTTCTCGCCCTGGCGGCGATGGGGTGCGCGGTCGCTCCTCCCCGGGCCGTCTCCCTCTTCCCCGCTCCGGTGGTCGAACCCCTCCCCGAACCCGTGGCCGCCGTCCCCCCGGTGGTGCCCCCCGAGGCCCCCCCCAGCGACCCCGTCGCCGCGGCGGAGCCGGCGCCGGATCCCGCGCCCGCGATCCGCACCCTCCCGGTAGAGCCCGCCCCCGCGACCGGGCTCTCGGTGCCCGCGCGCCCCGAGGTGCGGGCGGTGGTGGCGGAGTTCAGTGGTCCCCTGCGCCGCTCCTTCGGGGCGGCCCTGCGCCGGGGCGATCGCTATCTGCCGATGATCCGGGAGGCCTTGCTCGCCGAGGGGCTCCCCGAGGAGCTCGCCTATCTCTCCCTGGTCGAGAGCCATTTCGTCACCGACGCCCGCTCGCCGGCGGGGGCCGTCGGCATGTGGCAGTTCATCGAAGGCACGGCTCGCCTGTCGGGGCTCCGGGTCGACTGGTGGGTGGACGAGCGCCTCGACCCGGAGCTGTCCACCCGGGCGGCGGCGCGCCACCTCAAGGAGCTGTACGGCAAGTTCGGCAACTGGGACCTCGCCCTGGCGGCGTACAACGCCGGCGTCGGCGGTGTGGGACGGGCCCTGGCGGCCGGCGGCCTCGGCTGCTACTGGGAGCTGTCGGCGGCGGGCGGGCTGCGGCCGGAAACCTGCCGCTACGTGCCCAAGTTCTGGGCCGCGGTGGCGATCGCCCGGGAGCCCCTGGCCTTTGGCTTCGAGCCCGAGCGCCCCGGCTCTTCAGGGCCCGAGGCGGACACCGTCTGGGTGGAGTCGCCGGTGGATCTGGCCGCGGCGGCGCGGGTGGCCGGGGTCGCCACGGCGGTGCTGGAGGAGCTGAACCCGGCCCTGCTGCGCGGTTGTACGCCCCCCGGCAGCGACCGCTACCCCCTGCGGGTACCCCGGGGCGACGGGGACCGGGTGACGGCCGGGCTGCGGGCTCTCCCGGCGGCGGAGCGGCTCTCCTTTCGCCGCCACGAGGTGCGCCGGGGGGAGACCCTTGGCGGCATCGCGCGCCAGTACGGGACCACGGCGGACGTGGTCGCCCAGCTCAACGGGGTGGGGGCGCGGAGCAAGCTGCGCCTCGGCTCGGCCCTGGTGATCCCGGTGGCGGGGGGCGGCTCGCGCCCGGCGGCTACGGCGAAGCCCTACGTGGTGAAGGCGGGGGACACGGCGTCGGCGATCGCCGCCCGCCACGGCCTGAAGACGCAGGACCTGCTCCGGCGCAACGGGCTGACGGCGGCGAGCGTGCTCCGGCCGGGGGATCGGCTGGTCCTGGGGGAGGACGGTCCCAGGGTGGCCGAGGGCCGGGTCCACGTGGTGAAAGAGGGGGATACCCTGTGGGGCCTGGCGCGCCGCTACGGCAGCACGGTCGAGGAGCTGGCCCGTTGGAGCGGGCTGTCCCCCGACGCGGTCCTCAAGCCGGGCGACCGGGTGACCGTGGGGCCCCGGGACGGCGGCGCCTAGGCGGGGAACGACCCCCGGCCGGGTGCCCTTTCCAATTGACACCATTGCTGGGGATTTGCTAAAAAGCCGCGGATTTGCGGGTGGCGGAGGGGGGTGTTTGCGGTCTTTGTGCTTTTTGTCGCTTTCCTTTGGGTGGCCTCGCCGTGGCGGCTGCCACCGTTGCCGTTAGGCGGAGAATGCCCCAGCCCTTTCGCGCCCTTGGCCTGGTCTTGCTGTTCGCGGGCGCCCTCGCGCCGGGGGCGGCGAGGGGGGCTACCTGGTCCCTCGAGGCCGGGGTGTCGAAGGACCGTAGCACCGAGATCCTCAAGGGACCGGCTGGTTCCCGCAGCAGCACGGACGCCTGGGAGCAGTCCTACGGGGTGTCCTTCGAGACCGACCTCACCACCGCCCTCCAGTTCAGCTTCGACCTCTCCCTATCGGTCAAGGATTCCCGGGACGAGAAGGCGACGGGGGACACCGACTCGCGCTCGGTGACGCCGTCCTTGACCCTCGGCTTTGCCGCCGAGTGGTGGGATGCGACCTTCGTCTGGGACGAAGCGATCGAGGCGAAGCGGGAGCCCGGCAAGCCCAAGACCAAGACCGTGGAATCGAGCTGGGGCGTGGACCTCGCGGTGCAGCCCGAGGACGACCGCCTGCCGGAGGTCAAGTTCAAGACCCAGGGTGGGTCCGGGGACGCCTCCCGGGACTCCAACGAAGAACTGACCTACAGCCACTCCTTCCTGGACCTGGTGGAGTTCTCCCTGGACGTCGGCCGGGACCGGTCGGACTCGCCGAAGGCGGACGAGGACACCGAGGACCGCAAGTACGGCACCGAGCTCTCGGTGAACGTGCCCGTGAGCGAGGGCATCAAGCTCGAGGTGGCGTGGAGCCACAGCCGTCAGCAGGGGCTGACCCTTCGCGACGACGGGTCGACGACGGGGCGCACCGACGACCTGAAAAACGGGCTCACCTCGAAGCTCTCCTGGACGGTGCTCGACGGGCTGGAGCTCGGACTCGGTCGGGATCTCAGTTGGGAGAAGGACCTGGAGAAGGGCACCCTCGAGGTCACCGACACCTGGACCGGCGACGCGAGTTACGACCTGGCCCTCACCGACAAAATAGACCTCGCCCTGGGGTACGGCGACCAGCGGGAGGAGACCCGGGGTTCCCAGAGCGGGAAGTACGGCATCACCCGGGACTACACGGTGAACCTCGACTACGCCCTCTGGGAGAACCTCTCCCTGGCGGGAAGCTTCGACCGCGGCGACACTCGGAGTTGGCCCAAGGCCGCCGCCGAGAAGAGCGAGCACTCGGTGAGCGACACCTGGGAAACCTCCCTGGACGCCTCCTTCTGGGATGACCAGGTTGCATTCACCGCCACCCGAACCTACTCCCAAAGCGCCAAGAACGGGACCCGGGACGCGAAGGACGTGGGGTGGACCTTCGACCTCAGTCTGGAGTTCAAGGGGATTCCGCAACTCGAGTTCACCCCCAAGTACTCCCGCACTCGGGACGAAGACCTCACCAAGGGGGAGGTCACCCGGAAGCGATCCCTCGAGGTCGCCCTGGCGTACGAGGTGAACCTCGGCAACGGGGTCTCCCTGGCCCTTCAGCACACCTACGGGCGGACCACGGACCTGCAGGCAGCGGCGGCTTCCAAGATCACCCGGGACGACAGCACCGACCTGACCCTCTCCTGGGCCGACGTGCTCGAGGGGATGAAGGTCGAGCTCTCCATGACGAGGAGCGCCAACGACGAGGGCCGGGACGACAAGATCGCCGAGATCGATTACGCCTACAGCGCGAGTTTCGATTGGGCGATCCTCGCGAACTACAATCTCAGCTTTACCTATTCCCAGGACAAGAAGAGCGCGGGTGACGACACGAGAAACCTCTCGCCGACGTTTTCGGCGAAGTTCTTGGACGGCTTGCTCACGATCGACCTCGAGTACGAGCTCGATCAGCAACTGCAAGGCGCGAAGAAGGATACGCACCGGTACCGGATTGAGGTGCGAGGCGAGTTCTGATATGGTGGCGACCCGCGCCCTGGGGCCGCCGCGTGGAGGGATCCCAGGGCGACAGTGCGAGGAGGAGAGGTAACCATGACCAGCCGGTTCCTTCAGGCGGTGACGGCGGCGACCCTGGCCCTGATGGCAGTGGGGTGCGCGGGGACGTCGGTCCAGACCTACAGCAAGCCCCCCACCGGGCAGCGCCAGTACGGCAAGGTCCGCAAGGTTGCGGTGATGCCCTTCGACAGCGTGGTGGAAGGCGCCCAGGCGCCGCGCATCGCGGGCGACCTGGTCATGCAGGAGCTCCTGAGCCGCGGGACCTTCGAGGCGGTCGAGGAGCCCCGCTACGTGGTGGAGCTGATGAAGAAGCTGAAGCTCCGCAACACCGAGGGTCTGGACCGGGAGATCGTGCGCAAGCTCGGCGAGGAGATGCAGGCCCAGGCGCTCATCCTCGGCGGGCTGCTGCTCTTTGGCGAGGAGGAGGTGTCGGAGACCGTCGAGTTCTCGCTGCAGGTCAATATGCTCGACGTGGAGACCGGCGACATCGTCTGGTCCGGCCGTTCCTACGCCCGTTCCGCGACCACGGTCGGGGAGATCCTGGGGGTGAGCAAGGGCCCTTCGGTGAACGACGTCGCCCAGGGGGGCGTCGCGTCCCTGGTGGGGCGCCTGGATCGGGAGTGGCGCCGGGCCCGGGAGGGCGAGGTGGAGCGGATGCTCCGGGCGGCCAAGGCGCAGCAGGCGCCGGGCGCCAAGCCGCCCGCCGAGGGAAAGGGCGCGCCGGAGAAGAAGCCGACGCCGGTTCCCGAGAAGGAAGCCGAGGAGATCCTCTTGCAGGTCAAGCCGAAGTAGGGCCGTGGCTCGTCGCCTCGCCGCTGCCTTGGTGCTGGTGGCCCTGGGGGCGGGGACGCCCGGGGCCGAACCTGCGACTTGGCGCCTGGACGAGACCTTCGGGGAGCGTGGCCGGGGACGAAACGAGCTGAAGGAGCCGGTGGACGTGGCGCTGGCCCGGAATGGGGGGGTCGCCGTCCTCGACCGGGACCGGGAGGCGGTGGCCCTCTTCGAGCCCTCCGGGCGGTGGGAACGGACCCTGGGGGGGAGCCGGGGGCAGGGGGAGCTGTCCCTCAAGAAGCCGACGGCGCTGGCGCTGGACCGGGACGACCGCCTGTGGATCGTCGACCACGGCAACCACCGGGTGGTGGTCGCCGATGGGCAAGGCAAGGTGCTTGAGACCCTGGGCAGTCTCGGCACCGCCGATGGTCGGTTCCGCTACCCCTCGGATCTAGCCTTCGATCGGTCGGGGCGGGTGTACGTGGCGGATACCGGCAACGAACGGATTCAGGTTTTCGGGGCCGACGGCAGCTTCCTCGCCGCCTGGGAGCGCCGCACCGGCGGGCGCCGGGAGCACCTGGAGGCGCCGGTGGCGGTCGCCTACAGCGACCACGGCCGGGGCAGTCTGTGGGTGCTCAACCGCGGCTGGACCCGCCTGGTGCGCTTTGCCCTGGATGGCAGCTGGGAGGAGAGCCTGGACCTTCCCCCGGGGGAGGACGGCGCCCCGGTGGAGTACGGGACGCTGGAGGTCGAGCCGGGATTCTACCGAATGGTCCTCTCGGAGACCCGCGGGGGAGCGGTGGTGGTGGTCGATCGCCGGGGCGCGGTGGTCGGCCGGTTGGGCGGAGACGCCCTGGCGGGCGCCCGGCCGGGGGGGGTGGCGGTGGACAAGAAGCTGAATCTGTATCTCGCCGACGGTCCCGGAGCGCGGGTGCTTCGTTTCGAGGCGGTGCAGTGACCGGGGGGGGATAACGGGGGTCGATGGACGTCTCGTCTTTCGGGGAGAGGACCATGAACATGCGAATCCTCAGGGTGATGGCTCTTGCGGTGGCCAGCGTGTTGGCGGGCGGCCTGGCGTGGGCGCAGGTGAAGAAGGCCCAGCCGGAGGTGACTCCCCTGGATATCCCGATGATCGGGGACATCCAGATGCTCAAGCCGGGAGACCCGGCCCCGAAGTTCCGCCTGGAGGACGTGGACGGGAAACCCTACGACATGGCGAAGGAGGTCAGCCAGAAGGTCCACCTCCTGGTGTTCTGGTCCATCTTCTGCGAGCCGTGCAAGGCGGAGATGCCGGTGGTGCAGAAGCTGCAGGACGACTACCGGGCCAAGGGGCTCACCGTGCTCGCGGTGGCCATGGACGGCGAGCCGATGAAGAAGAGCATTCAGGGGCTGATCAAGCAGCACGGCTACACCTTCCGGGTGTTCATCGACAAGCTCGCCCCAGACGAGTCCTTCGTCGTGGCCGACCCCTACGGGGTGGCCGGGACGCCGACGCTGTACGTGGTGGGCCGAGACGGGAAGATCTCCTTTGCCGATGTCGGCCGCGCGCCCAAGGAAGTCCTGGAGGCCGCCGTCCAGAAGGCCCTGGCGGCGAGGTAGGGGGGGTGCGACGCCGAATCGCCGTGCTGGCGGCCGCCCTGGGCCTCGGCCTCGCCGCCCTCTCGGGGGCGGCGGCGAGCGAGAAAGTACCCGCCTTCACAGGCACGACCCTCGAAGGCAAGCCCTACGACGCTGCGGAGTTCCTCGGCCGGGTGCCGATGCTCCTCGATTTTGGCTCCATCTACTGCTCGAGCTGCATCACCTCCCTGCCCCACCTGATCCAGCTCCAGAACCGGTACGGCACCGACAAGCTGCGGGTGGTGGGGGTCAACGTGGATACCTACGGCTTGTCTCGGGTCCGGCGGTTCTTCAGCCAGTTTCAAAAGGACTTGAACTTCCCGATCCTGGTGGACCACGAGCTGTCCATCGGTCGGGCCTTCAACGTCACCACGCTGCCCACCTACATCCTGGTGGACCGGGAGGGGAACCTGGCGGCGACCTTCGTCGGCTTCGACGAGGCTCGCCTCGCCGAGATCGACCGGGCGGTGAAGCAGGCGGTGGAAAAGGGCGCGGTCGCCCCGGTCGCCGTCGCACCGCCCGCCCCCGACGTGGTGCTTCTGACCCCGGACAGCTTCACCAAGACCCTGCAGGACGCGATTACGGTGGTCGGGCTTACGGGGGGGAGCGAGGGACCCTTCACCCTGCGCCTCAACGGCGGCAGCGAGCGGCAGACCAAGGTCCTGGGCAAGATGTTCTGGGTCCGCACCCCCCTGAGCCTGGGCTCGAACTACGTCGAGATCCGGTATCCGGATCGGGGCGGCGTGACCAGCCAGGCGGTGGTGATCTTCCGGGAGCCGCGGATGGGGGAGGGGCTGCAAGTGGCCTTCCCCGAGTACCAGTTTCACACCCCGGACCGAGAGGCCCGGTGCGGGCCGTGCCACCCCATGGACCCCGGGGCCACCGGGGTAGAGGCGAACTCGTTTTGCCTGCGGTGTCACGGCTACTTGGGCGGGCAGACCTGGGTGCACGGCCCGATCCCGGTGGGTGGGTGCGGGCCGTGCCACGACTTCGGCAGCAAGCCCCACCGGTATGACCTGTTGGAACAGGGCGCGGACTTGTGCTTCACCTGCCACGACGACATCCGGGAGAAGTTCGCCCGCCCCTATCTCCACGGCCCGGTGGCCATGGGGCTGTGCGCGGTGTGCCACTCCCCCCACAGCTCGCCGTTCAAGTTCCAGATCCGCAACGCCCAGGGCGATCTGTGCCTCTCCTGTCACGAGGGGATGAAGGGCAAGGCGAATCAGTTCGTCCAGCACGCCCCGTTCCGGGAAGGGAAGTGCGGCGGGTGCCACGACCCCCACGCTTCGGACAGCCCGGAGTTCTTCCTCAAGGGGGCCGGGGCGGCGCTGTGTAGCTTGTGCCACACCGCCGAAGCCATGGAGCGGCACAAACACCCGGTGGGGCGGCCGCCGCGCTTTGCGATCGCCGGGATGGTTCTGGACAAGGACGGCAACCTGGTGTGCCGCAGCTGCCACGACCCCCACGCCTCGGACGTGGAGCGGCTGGGTACGATTCCCGGGGGGTGCAAGGGCTGCCACAAGATGTGATTCGGGGCCTCCCCAGGCCCCTCTTCGGGGGATGCAGAGGGATCATGGAACTGAAGACCCGGGGCCTTGGCTTTCGCTTGATCGCCGTCTCCATCGCCATCGTGGCCGTAGCGGCCGCTGGCGTGGCGGTGGTGGTCACCCGGCTGAGCGAGGATGAAGTCAAGACCCGGCTGCTGAGCCAGGCAGGGGAGACGGCGGCCCTGGTGGGGGAGGTGGCCGAAGCGGGAGACCCCCAGGACCTCGCCCGGGCGCTCCTGTCGGCCAAGCTCCGCAAGGCGGGGTCGGCCTGGATCCTAGACAGCGAAGGGCGCTACGTGGCGAATCCCGATCCGCGGCACCGCAAGGGGGTCGAGGAGGGGGTGGCCTTTGGGGACACCGAGGTGGAGTTGACGGCGGTCAACCAGCCCCTGGCGCAGATCGGGGAGAAGGGGGTGGGCCACAAGGTCCCCCTGCGCAGCGTGGTGGGGCGCTACGAGTCGGGCATGGGGCTGATGGACGTCCTGGGGGAGCCCCACGTGGTGGCGTTTAAGGTTCTGCCCGCCCGGGGCTGGATCGTGGGCGTCGACGAGCCGGCCACCGCGACCTACAGCTCGGCCGCGAGCCTCAAGAAGTACATCCTCCTCACCTGCGCCATCCTCGGGTTTTCGATCCTGTTGAGCACGGCCATTTCCATCTCCTACATCATCCAGCCGTTCTACCGGGAGAAACTGGAGCTTTCGGGCAAGATCGCGGCGGCCAACCGGAACCTGAAGAAGCTCCACGAGGTCTCGGTGGGGATGCAAAAGTCCCTCGCCCTCGATGACCGGTTTCGGAAGATCCTCGGGGCCGCCCACGAGGTGCTGGGGCTCGACCGGATCTTCCTCTTCCTGCCCAACGCCGAGAATACGGTCCTGGAGTGCCGGGGCTGCTTCGGCAACCAGGACGAGCCCGCGGACGCCCTGACCCTCCCCATCGGGCCCGAGGGGGGGGTGGTCTCCCAGGCGTACCTGACGCGCAAGACCTTCCGGGTGGTGAACGCCCGGGACCTGCCCCGGGATCTCCGCCTCGCCGCCCCCTACTCGGAGTTGAAGGCCCTGCGGAGCCGAAGCTTCATCGTCATGCCGATGATCGTGGAGAGCCAGTCGGTGGGGGTGGTGGCGGTGGACAACCAGTTGAGCAAGGCGCCCATCACCGCCGAGATCATCGAGGGGCTCGAGCTGTTCACCAGCCAGGCGGCGGTGGCGATCGAGAACGCGAAGCTGTACCAGCAGTTGAAGGTGTACGCCGACGAACTGGAGGTGACCGACCACCTCACCCAGCTCTTTACCTTCTTCCACTTCAAGAAGCTCCTCCAGGGGGAAATCGACCGGGCGCGGACCTCGGGCCGGAGCCTCCATCTCGCGGTGGTCAGCGTGGACAACTTCGCCGGCTACAACGAACGCATGGGGCACAAGAGCGGCGACGACGTGCTCCGACGGGTGGCCCAGGTGGTCCGCGCCGGGGTCCGCAAGAAGGACCTGATCGGGCGGTGTTTCGGCTCGACCTTCGGGGTGATCCTGCCAGACGCTGGGGAGGAAGGGGCCGGCCAGGTGGTGGGGGAGCTGTTCCAGCGCCTCCAAGCCCAGTTCTACCCCGGGGAGGAAGGGACGCCGGAGGGGCGAATCCGTTTCCTGACGGCGGTGGGGGCGTACGTGCGGGGATCGGGCTGGACGGCCGAGGACTTCTTCGGCGCGGTCTTGGAGGAGTCCAAGAAGACCGCCGGCTAGCCTCCGGGAGCGCTGCGGAGGCCACCGGCGCGGTGCGGGCCCGCTAGTGGACCCGCAGGAAGCAGCAGTCCACGAAGCGTTGGCCGGAGCCGCAGGGGCAGGGGGCCTGGGGGTCCCGGCTGGGCGTCGGCCCTGGGGGCAGCTCCCCCTCGGGGGCTCCCTCGTCCTCCTCCTGTTCCCGCTGCCAGCGCTCCTGCCGGTGCTCGATCTCTTCGGGATCGTAGAAGCCCATCCAGTCCCGCCGATACGGTTCCAGGTTCGATTCCCCCGCCCCGTCCAGGAGCTCGTCCAATTCCCAGTCGTAGAACACCCCCTGGTACTCCGGGTCGCGGCGATGGCGCCGGGACTCCTCCCGGCCGAAGGCCTTGAGGGCAGCCCGGTGCTTGACCGACCGGAAGTCGACGAGGAGGTTGGCCGCCGACTGGCGCAGGAACAGGTCCTCGTCCCGGTCGCGCACCAGGCCTTCGGCCAGGTCTAGCACCTCCTCGGTGAGACCCTCCACCCGCAGGGACACGGCAGCCAGGGCGGCCAGGGCCGTGGAGCGGGCGCCGGGCCCCGCGGCGACGTCGGCGAGGATCGCCCGGAGGGGGTCCACCGCCGGCGCGCCGAGGCGAGCGAAGATGCTCGGCAGGTCTTCCAGCACCCAGTCGCAGTCGAAGGCGTCAGCCCAGCGCAGGGCGGCCAGGAGCGCCACCAGGGTCTCCGGCGTCTCCATGGCCCCGAGGAGGTAGGTCGCGTGTACGGGGGCCCACCACTCCGGCAGGCCCTGGGTCCAGGCGACCTTGTCCATGACGATCGCCCGGAGCTCCCCCCGTACCCGGTGCCCGCGGCGGACGAGCTCCCCGGCGGCCTCGGCCGGCAAGCGGTCGGCCGCCGTGTGCAGGAGCTCCAGGAGGGCGGCGTCGGAGAGGTTGCGAAAGCGGGACGGGGAGGCCATCGCGACCCGCGGTCAGGGGCGCCGGAGGCGGGCGACCGCCGTCCCGATGCGCTCCAGGCCCTCCCGAATCGACGCCTCGGAGGTCGCGTAGGAGAGGCGGAGGTGGGCGTCGGACCCGAAAGGGGCGCCGGGCACCAGGGCGACCCTCGCCTCGTCCAAGAGGTAGCGGGCGAGGTCGAAGGAGGACGCGATGGTGGTCTCTCCGGCGCGGGTCCCGTAGAGGGCGGCGACGTTGGGAAAGGCGTAGAACGCCCCCTGGGGCGCCGGGCAGGAGATCCCGGGGATGGCGTTGAGGCCCAAGACCAGGAGGTCTCGGCGGGCCTCGAAGGCCGAGCGCATCTGGGCGACGCACTCCTGGGGGCCGGTGAGGGCCACGGCTGCGGCCTTCTGGGCGAAGCTGGTGGGGTTCGAGGTGGATTGGCTCTGGATCTTCTCCATCGCCCCAATCAGGGGGGCGGGGCCCGCCGCGAAGCCGATGCGCCACCCGGTCATGGCGTAGGTCTTGGACACCCCGTTTACGATCACGGTGCGATCACGGAGATCGGGAGCAACCTCGAGGAGGCCGGTGAAGCGGGCGCCGCCGTACACGAGGTGCTGGTAGATGTCGTCGGAGACCACCACCAGGTCGTGCCGACGGATCACCTCGGCGAGGGCCCGGAGGTCGTCGGCGCCGTACAGGGCGCCGGTGGGGTTGGAGGGGCTGTTGAGGACCAGGGCCTTGGTCCGGGGGGTGATGGCTGCGTCCAGCTCCTCGGGGCGAATCCGCCACCCCTCCTCCTCCCGGGTCGGCAGGAGCACGGCGCGCGCCCCCGCCACCCCGATCTGTTCCGGGTAGCTGACCCAGTAGGGGGAAGGGACGATGGCCTCGTCCCCCTCCTCGAGGAGGGCGAGGAACAAGTTGAACAGGGTGTGCTTGGCTCCGCAGGAGGCGGTGATCTCGGCGGCTCCGTAGGTGAGGCCGTAGTCCCGCCGGAGGCTCGCTGCGATCGCGGCCTTGAGCTCGGCCGTGCCCCCCACCGGGGTGTACCGGGTGTCGCCGGCGTACAGGGCCGCCACCGCCCCTTCGACGATGTGGGCGGGGGTGGGGAAGTCGGGCTCGCCCGCCCCGAAGCCCACCACGTCGATGCCCTGGGCCTTCATCTGCTTGGCCTGGGCGTCGATGGCCAGGGTCGCAGAGGGCTGGAGCTCGCGGGCTCGTTTGCTCAGAGTCATGGGGAAGCCTCCGTCGAGGTGGGAGCCGGGAAGGAGAACTTGGTGCGCATGGCGTCGATCACCGCGGGAGGGGCCAGGTCCTGGACGCAGCCGCCGAGGCTGAAGACCTCCTTGATGATGCGGGAGCTCACATAGGAGTAGTTCTCGCTCGCGGCCAGGAAAAAGGTTTCGGCTTCGGGGTAGATCTTACGGTTCATCAACGCCATCTGGAACTCGTACTCGAAATCGGACACGGCGCGCAGTCCTCGAACGACCACGCGAATCTGCTGGCGGCGCAGGTAGTCGGCCAACAGGCCCTGAAAGGTGTCCACCACCACGTTGGAACGGTCGGCGAATACCTGGCGGACCAGCGCCACCCGTTCTTCCAGGGTGAAGAGGGTGCGCTTCTCGCTGTTGACCGCCACGAGCACCACGAGGCGCTCGAACACCGCGGCGCCCCGCCGGATGATGTCCACGTGGCCGTTGGTGATGGGGTCGAAGCTGCCGGGGTAGACGGCGACGTTCACGGGCCCTCCTCGGAAAGGTTGCCCTTATACTTGACGCCCCGGGGGAAGTAAAGGGGCTGGAAAACCGGGGGAATCCGCGCTTTCCCGGGGTCCCCCGGTGGTGGTAGGGTGCAGCTCGAAACGCCGGGGGGGCCGCTTTGGGCCCGCCCAGGCGCGGAAGGGGGGTGGACGGGGTGGACCGGATCCCTGGTGCCTTGGGCGGGCATCCTGCCCGAAAGCCCTTTCCCCGTGGGCATCGCCGAAGACTCCTGACCGTCGAGGTCCTCTAGCGCCCGGGAGGTGCCGTGAAGCCGTCCCCCCTGCGAACCTACACGTGCCGCGACTACCGCGAGGAGATGCGCCTTCTGGCCCTGCGTCGGCGTCTGGAGGGGGGCGACCTCACCGACCAGGAGCGCCGGGCCCTGGAGGCCGAGATCGCCGCCGCCGAGCGGGTCCTCACCTTGGACTGACCGGGCGCCCCCGTTCGCCGCGCTTGGAAACCCCCGGGGGAATTGGGTACCATGCGCCCGCTGACCGTGCCTGCGGCGGCGGATTCCTGGCGACCAGGAGGAGAGTTCATGGCGATGCACTACGCGGAGCTGGTCCGGCGCCCCAAGCACAAGAACGAGGCGGTGCTCGGGAGCGCCGGTCGGGCCTGAGCGCCGTGGCCTTTGCCCTCGCCAAGTTCGCCGCCGTGCTGACGGCCCCCCTGGGGCTCGGCTGCTTGGCGTTGCTCCTCGCCGTGCTGGCGGCGCGCCGCCCCTGGGCGTGCCGGACCCTGCTCCTGGGGGCCCTGCTCCTGATCGGGGGGCTCGGCACCAGCGAGGTGGCCCAACGCCTCACCGCCCCCCTAGAGGGAGCGTTCCCCCTCCCCGGGCCCGCGGTCGAGGCCGACGCGGCGGTGGTGCTGTCGGGGACGGTGGACCTGATGCTGTCGACCCCCGAGCGGGTGGAGTTCGGGGACCGGCCCGAGCGCATCCTCGAGGGGGCTCGGCTGGTCAAGGCGGGTCGGGCCCGCTGGCTGGTCATCTCGGGGGGGAGCGGCGACCCCCGCCGTCCCGAGGCGGTGGAGGCGGAGCTCTTGGCCGGGGTCGCCCGGGACCTGGGGGTGGACCCGGCGGTGATCCTGGTCCAGGGTCGCAGTCGGACCACCCAGGAAGACGCCTTGTACACGGCCCCGCTCCTCAAGGAGCGCGGGCTCACCCGGTTTTTTCTGGTCACCAGCGGCTTCCACCAGCCCCGGGCAGTGGAGTGTTTTCGCCGCCAGGGGCTGGACCCCATCCCCTATCCGGTGGATCTGCGGGTGGAACCGGAGCGGACCGCGTGGTCCTTCGTCCCCACGGTGGGGGCGCTCCAGCTCTCCACCCTGGCCCTCCACGAGCACCTGGGCCGCTGGGTGTACCGGGGGTTGGGCTATCTGTGACCGGTGACCGGTGACCGGTGACGGGTGACGGGTGACCGGTGACCGGTGACCGGTGACCGGTGACCGGTGACGGGTGACGGGTGAC
>JBBIIA010000080.1:7871-18394 GCA_037446775.1 Deltaproteobacteria bacterium | reverse complement strand
GGGCCCTATCGTAACCCGCCATTCCAACAGCGAAAAGGTGGCCCCACGGGAGCGGTTGGGGCGGCCTAATTCCCGTCGCAGGGCGCGCCGAGACGGTCCTCGTCGCCCGGAAACACAGGCCGGCGTGGGCCCGTCGGGAGCAGCGCACGGTCGGGGAGGTGCTCGTCCCGCTCCTCGGCTTGGCCGACCTGGTTGCCCTGAAGCGAGCCGCCGGACGGCCCCGAGACCTCGCCGACGCCGAGGCCCTCGAGCGGCTGGCCGCCCGTAGGGGGGCCGGCGCGTGAGCGACGGCGGACCGGCCCCCCAGGCCCCGGCACGGGCCGTGCTCTCCATCCCCGACGACGAGGCCGTCGACCGGTGGCTCCGGGTGCCGCCTATCGAGCGCTTGCGCTGGCTCGCCGAAGCCAACGAGTTCCTCTACCTCGCCCAGCCCCCCGAGGTGCGGCAGGCCTGGCACGCCTTTCGGCGGGGGGAGTTGTAGCGAGGCGCCACCTGCCGTCGGCGAGCCGGGGGCCGCTGCCGGGTGGTGGACGCCTGGCGCGCTCGCCTGGACCCGGCTTCGGCCGACGTCGTCGACGCTCGCTCCGCCCCTCCGCTCAAGCCCCGGCCCCCGCCGGCCGATTCAGCACCCACCACCGAGCCTTCTGGCACCCAAGGGAGGAGCTCGTCGCCCATGCCCACGGCGTACCGATCTTTCGCGTCCGACGACCCAACCGCCCCCGGACCTGCCGCACCCTGCCGCATCCTCTGCGTGCCGTACGGCCACGCCCTGTCCCACGTCAGTCGCCCGTTGCTCCTCGCCGGAGAACTTCGGGCACGGGGTCACCAGGTGGTCTTCGCGGGGGGCGGCCGGGAGCTCGCATGGGCCGAACGCCAGGGGTTTGAGGTCATCCCCGTCGAAGAACTGCCCCACGAGGTGCTCTTCGGCCGCATCCGGGCGCGCAAGCTCGCCTTCATCCGCGCGGGCGAACTCGACGGCCTGGTCGCAGCCGACCTCCGCCTCTTCGCCGAAGTGAACCCCCACCTGGTGCTCACCGACGGCCGGATCAGCGCGCGGATCTCTACGCACCTGGCGGGCCTCAAACACGCGGCGCTGGTCAACGTGTCGAGCACCCATCACCGGGCCGTGCCCTACGCGCCGCTGTTCGAGTGGGTGCGGCCGTCCTGGCTGCGGGCGCCCCTGCGGCGCCTGAACCTGGGCCTGGAGATGGCTGTCTTCGATCGCGCGGTGCCCGCCTTTCGGCGGGTCGAGGCAGCCCGCGGGGCCGCCTCCACGACCACGGCCACCAACTGCCTCGAAGGCAACGACCTCACCCTGCTCCCCGACATCCCGGCGTTCATGCCGTCCCGGGGGCTGCCGTCCAACCACCACTACGTAGGGCCGCTCACGTTCAAGGCTGAGCTTCCCGACCCGCCGTGGTGGCCCGAACTCCTCCGCCAGAAGGAGGAGGGCCGCAAGATCTTCTACTTCACCCTGGGCACCACTGGCACCCAGGCGCTCTTCCACTCGGCCCTGACCGTCCTCGGTAATCGGAAGGACTCGGCGGTGGTCATCACTACCGGCGGCCAGGTCGCCCTGCCCCGGGCCCCCCGCAACGCGTTCGTCGCCGACTACCTGGACGGGGATCGGGTGATGCGGGTAGCGGACGTGGTGGTCTGCCACGGCGGCAACGGCACGATCTACCAGAACCTCGCGGCCCGGGCCTTTCTGGTCGGCCTCCCCGCCATCCCCGATCAGGAGTACAACCTGCGGCGGGTCGAAGCCCTGGGCCTGGGAGCCGCGTGGCGCAAGCCCCTGGACACCACCTTTGCCGAGGCCCTCCTGGCCTGGGCGTCGACCGACGCCCAGCCGGCGTGGACCCGCCTCGCGGCCGGCGCCCCCACGTGGGGCGCCGGGCTCCGGGCCCTGGAAGGACTGGCAGCGAAAGGAGCCAACCGATGAGGAAGATCACTGCGGGACCGATCGCTTGTTTTCTGGCATGCCTGGCCGCGGGCGTGCTGGCAGCGGGCTGGGTTGCCTCCTCGGCCTCGGCCCATTTCCCTTTGGGCAACTGGGCCGGCCCGGTGGCGGTCTTACTGTTCCTGGTGCTCCTCTTCGTCCTCCTCGCTGCCCAAAACCGCCTCCTGTGGTGGTGGCGACCGCTGCCCGAAGGCGACATCGCCGAGGGGTCGCGGGAGGAGTTCTTCTACCACCTGAACCTGCTCTTCTACCTGCTCGCCTTCTACCCTGTCACCCGCAGCAAGTTCGTGCCGGTGCCCCTCATGCGCCTCGTCTACCAGCTGCTGGGCGCGCGGCTGGGCGCCAACACCTACTGCTCGGGCACCATCCTGGACCCCCGGCTCACGGTGGCCGGCCACGACACCATCCTCGGTCAGGACTGCGTGCTGTACTCCCACGCCATCGAGGGCCGCCACCTGGCCCTGGCGGCGATCCGAATCGGCAACAACGTCACGGTGGGGGCCAACGCGGTGATCATGTCCGGAGTAACCATCGGCGACGGGGCGATCGTGGCAGCGGGGTCGGTGGTAACCAAGGGTACCGCGATCGGTCCGGGGGAAGTCTGGGGAGGCGTGCCGGCGCGCAAGATCCGGGACGCTCGGTCGGAGCTCCCCTGAGGCCAGAAGACGGGTCCGCACCCGGCGCCAAGAAAGAGAGAGGGAACCCGGTTGGGGTTCCCTCTCTCGCCTCAGGCTGGGGAGATCGACCGAGAAATTAAGCCACCTTGGTCCGCCGCCGGGCGACGCCAGCCAGGCCCAGCAGCCCCGATCCCAGCAGCAGCATGGTGCCCGGCTCCGGAACGAGTTGCATGCTCTGGTTGGCGTCCGCCTGGAAGAGGAAGTCCGGCCCCGAAAGGCCGTTCACCAAGCCAATGCTCGGGATGACGTAGCTTGCGGTGGGCGCGTCCCAGAACCGGTTGGCCGGATCGACCTGCCGGAAGGGCGTGACCTGGGAGGTGTTGTAGTGCAGCAAGAAGGAGAGCCCGGCCGGCACGTTGATGAAGAAGTTCGGGTTGAACTCCACCTCCCCCACCGTCACCGCGACGTCCGATCCGCCGCTGCCGGAGACCGTCTTCTGACCACCCCAGTCGTCCGGGCCGAACTGATCCAGGTTCACGCCGGGAGGCGTACTACCAGGGTTGGCCAGGTTGGCTGCGAAGGACCCGAAAGCTCCGGTGATCTTGCCCCAGGCGATCCTGGTCCCGTCGTTGAAACCGGTCCCCGCGGTGTCGGCCACGCTGGTCCTGTCGTTGTCGGCGTTGGGCGCGCTGTGCCAGTACATCTCGAAGAAGTTCTTCGGGTTTGCCGGGTCGAAGCTAAACACCGCGGCTCCCGGGAAGGCGCCGACACCCGTTTCACCGAAGGCGCCGACGGCGGTGATCTCGTAGTTGGTGCCTAGCCCGCCGTGGTTGGTGATAGGGAGGCTATTCGCATCCAGAAAAGACCCCAGGGCGGCGTGCGTGAACAGGGTGAAGCTCCTCGCCACGGGGCCGATCGGCACCGCGCCCTGGGCCAACGCGCTGCTCGGCAACCAGTCCCAGGTGTGAACATCAATCACCTTGGTGGGGTCCGCACCACCGCCCCCAGTGTAGTCGAAGAGCACCGCGTCGGCGTTGGCCGAGAAGCCTACGCCGAGCGCCAAGCCGAGTACCACTAGATTCTTCCGCATGGAACCGCCTCCTTTCGTTGTCCTGCCGTTTCGGTCGAAACCTCGACCCTGCTTCGCTTCCGTCCAAACCGTACTTACGTCTTGTTGCGCCGCTCCTCCCCCCGCCCGGCGACCGGCGGGCGGGAGGAATCTCTCCCTGGCCCACGGGGCTATGCAACCCGTGTGCCCAAGCCCCGAGCAAGTTGACATCTGCCTACGAAAGCCTTTTCTCGCCCGTCAGGGACCCTCGGGCGCCTTCCCGGGCCCCAAAAGTGGGTAATCCTTTTCCACCATTGGGCAGTCCCCGGGTTCCCACTTCTGGCCGGCCCACCAGCGGGGCGGGTGGTCGCTGGGTCTTCCAACTCCCCAAGCGACAGCGGCCCCGGAGACCCGGCGCCTAACCCCTCGGAGGGCGCGGGGCCCAGGAGAGGAGCCGCGTACCGCATCGATGGAAAGCCTGGCTCGGCTTGCCGCGCCCGTCGGCGTGTGCTACAAGCGCAGGCATCTCCCCGCCACGACTCGCCAACTCAAGGGGGTATCTCCATGGGCCTTCGGTGCTCCGTTGCCCTGCTGCTCGCGCTGTCCATCCTCGGGTGCTCCCAAAGCCCGGAGTCGAAGCGGGAGAGCCACCGCGCCAAAGGGGCTGCCTACCTGGAGGCCGGCCGCCTCGATGAGGCGGTGATCGAGCTACGCAACGCGGTTACCGGGGGGCCGGGGGCCGACGCCCCGCTCTTCGAACTCCTGGGAGACGCCCTGCTGCAGAAGGGAGAGCTCTCGGGCGCCTTTCAAGCGTACTCCAAAGCGGTGGAGCTCGACCCCCAACGGGCACGGGCACTCGTCCGACTGGCCAACCTGTACCTCTTGGGAAACCAGCTCGACGAGGCCCGGCAACGGGTCTCGGCCGCGCTCGCGGTCAATGACCAGGACGCCGAAGCCCATTTGGCCCAGGCCGAGCTGTGGCGACGCGAGGGGAAACTGGACGATGCCCTGATCGCCTACGACCGCGCGATTCAACTGGAACCTGAGAACCTGAAACACCACCTGGTCAAGGCGACGACGCTCCTCACGGCTGGGCGGCTCCCGGAAGCCCGGAGGGGGTTGGACGCCTTGCTGGCCAAGGATGCCGCGAACCCGAGCGCCCTCGTCCTGCTCGCCCAGGTTGCCCACCTGCAAGGGGACCGCACCACCGTGGCCACGGCCTTCGAGCGGCTGCTCGCCGCCCAGCCCAAGGACCCGGAGGTGTGGCTCACCTACGGCAACTTCTGGCTAACGACGGGCGACGCGAACAAGGCAGTGGAAGCATTCCGCCAGGCGGCCGCCGTGGAGAAGAACGGGACCAGGGGGTGGGAGAAGGTCGCCGAGGTGAGCCTCGACCGCGGGGATCTGGAGTCCGCCCGAGAGGCCCTGGCCGCCGTGCGGGCGCGCAACCCAAAGAGCACCGCCGGGACGTTTTTCGAGGGGCAGCTTCTGCTGCGGGAAGGCAAGGCGGCGGAAGCGGCCGCGCGCCTGCAGCAAGCGGTAACGGACTTCCCCAAGGCTGCCGAGGCGTGGCACTTCCTGGCCATGGCCCACTACGCCCAGGGGAACCTCCAACTGGCGAAGGGAGATCTCCTCAAGGCAGTGGAGCACGCCCCGCTTGCCGCCAAGTCCCGCATGCTCCTGGCCCAGGTGCTTGTGGACCTGCGCGAGTTCGAAGAGGCGGTCCGGGCCACCGACGCCCTGCTCCAGACCCCGCCGTTTCACAGCGAAGCGCTCCTGATTCGCGCCCAGGGCCTGATGGGTCTAGGGCGGCCGGCCGAAGCCCGCCGGATTCTAGCGGCCGTGACCAAGGAGCTGCCGGGCTTGGCTCGAGCCCACGAACTGCTGGGCCTCTGCTACCTGGCCGAGGGCAAGCTCGGCGAGGCCCTAGTTGCCTTTGGGCAGGCCACCGAACTCGACCCCGGGCGTTTGAGCGCACTCGCCCTGTCGGTAGACGTGGCGCTGAACCAGAAACAGCCGACGAAAGCCGTCAAGCTGGCGGAAAGCCACATCGCCCGGGTCGGCGACTCGGCGGGAACCCGGGTGATCCTGGGCATCGCCCGCGCCGCAGCGGGAGACCGGGCAAAGGCTCGCCAGGAACTCGAACGCGCGGTGGAGTTGGATCCAAACGCCGCCGAGGCCTACCTGCTGCTCGCTCGCCTCCACGAGGGCCCGGCCGCCGTGGAGGCGGCCCTGGGTGACGTGGACCGTGGGTTGGCAGCCCAACCCAAGCACCTTCCCGCCTGGTTTCTTAAGGCCCGCCTCCACCAACGACTGGAGCAGTGGGACGAAGCCGAGCGCGCCAACCGCCGCGCCCTGGAGCTGTCGCCGGACTCGGTGCCGGCCCTCAACGACCTGGCGTGGATCCTGGTCGACCGGGGGGGCAACATCGACGAGGCCCTCAAGTTCGCCGAGCGGGCTGTGGAACTTGCGCCCGCCTCCCCCGCCGCCAACGATACCTTGGGTTGGATTTACGCGAAGAAGGGCGTCTACCTCAAAGCATTGGCCCACCTGGAGCTTGCCGCTCAACGACTGGGCCAGGAACCCCTGGTGCACTACCACCTGGGCAAGGCTTACGCAGGCGCCGGCGAGACCGCCAGAGCGACACGGACGCTGGAGCAAGCACTGAAGCTCTCGGCGACGTTTCCGGGCGCCGAGGACGCGCGCGCGACGCTCGCTGCGCTTCGGAAGGGCAACTGAGGGGGGAGCACCGCAAACAACCCACAAGTGGCAATTTTCTTCCCTCCACGGCCTGCCCCCTGGGCCGCCGCCCCGGCCCCCATCTGACCAAAGGTCGGCCTCAAGCCCCACCTCTCCAGCGGCCCAAGCCTTGCAGAGAGGCCTCCCAACGCCTCCGTCAGAGGAAGCCGTTTGCCCACCGTGCGGCACCCCTCCTCGGCGGGGCGCCACGGGCGACCCGACAGCCAATCTACCGATCGAGGAGGAGGGCACGATGAGAACAAGACTGCTAGCCTGGGTGGCAGCCGCGCTGATGGGGGGGCTCCCCACCGTGGGATGGACCGCGGATCTGTTCTTCTTCGACCCAGACGGGCCCGGCCCGCGGCTGCCGTTTCAGATGGGCGCCTTCGACTGGTTGCCCGGGAACGCGTTGGCCGTAGGGGCGATTCCCCTATCCGTGACCCCCAAGGATTTCACCCTTTTGACCCACGCCAAACTCGGCGAATTCACCCTCGAGGGCTCCGGCGTACCCGGCACGGGCCTCAACACGGCCTATGAGTACACCTTCGTTGCCGGGTTTCCTAAAGTCGGCGTCAGCAACGGGTCCTTCGCCAACTTCTCCACAGGAAGGGGCGGTCCGAATTTCGTGGAGATGTACTACGACCCTGCCAGGGACTCGGACATGCTCGCTGGCACCGGGTTCGCCAACGGGCAGCGGGTGCTCGTCGGAGAAGTGACAGACTCCAACGGGGTGTTCGGCACCTCCCAATCCTCGGTCCTCTTCGACCAGTTCGGTGTCGACAACTACGGAGGCCAGCAGAGCGTGGGTGGCGCCGGCGGAGGAAGCATCACGGTGCGCGTGACCTGGTTCGATCCTCGATTCTTTCCGGGACTCGCCCCGGAGACCATCACCCTGACCCTCGACTTGAATGCATCGCAGATCCTGCCCTTCCGCCAGACCAACCCGTCGCGCTCCTTCGTCGCCGCACCCCAAGGTCAGGGGCATACATTCCACATCCCCAGCCTCGGCTTGGTGAACGGGACGAACGGCCCAGATTTCCAGATGCAGATCGACCCAAACATGAGCATCAGTTTCCCCGCCGCCCTCGGCGACCGGGTCTGGGAGGATCTGAACGGCAACGGCATCCAGGACCCGGGGGAGCCGGGGATCCCCGGGGTACCGGTGAAGTTGTATACCCGCGCCGACACCCTGGTGGCGACCACCACCACCGGCAGCGATGGCGGCTACCTCTTCTCGAGCCTCACCCCCGGCGACTACTACGTGGTGTTCGGCCAGCTGGCCGGGTACGCCTTCACCCTCCAGGACCAGGGCTTGGACGGCGCCGACAGCGACGCCGATCCCGCCACGGGTACCACCGTGTGGACCACCCTCGCCGCGGGGCAGGTGGACCGCACCTGGGACGCCGGACTGTATCGGCTGGGGAGCCTGGGCAACTACCTGTGGCTCGACGAGAACGGGGACGGGTACCAGGACGCCGGAGAGCCGGGCCTGGGGAACGGGGTGGTCCGGCTGTGGAACGTCGACCGCACCGTGCTCCTCGACACGACGGTGACCGACGCCGACGGCGGGTACCTCTTCACCGGGCTCGCGCCGGGGACCTATCAAGTAGACGTGGACCCGAGCACCCTGCCCGCCGGGTTGGTGCGGACCACCTACCCGGTCAACGGGAACGGCGACTTCGGCAACCAAGTCATGCCCTACGTCGTGACCCTGGGCTCCGGAGAGGAGAACCTGACCGCCGACTTCGGCTACAACTGGGGCCCGACGGCCGACGTGCAGGGGAACGACTTGCTCGGTGCCATCGGCGACCGGGTGTGGATCGACGCCGACGGCGACGGCGTGCAGGACCCGGGCGAACCAGGGCTGGGCGGCGTGACGGTGCGGCTGTTCATCGACAACGACCAGAACGGCACCTACGAGACCGAAATCGACTCGACGGTCACCGCTCCCGACGGCAGCTACATCTTCGACGACTACCCCGCGGGCAGCTACACCGTGAAGGTGGACCCTCCGGCCGGCTACGTGCAGACCGGCGACCCGGACGGCGGCGGGGTGTTCGACCACCAGACCACGGTGCCGATCGTGCTGGCCCCCGGTGACGTCTACCTGAACGCCGACTTCGGGTACCGGCCGCGGACCGCCGGCTCCTGGGTGCTGGGCGACACCGTTTACTTCGACGCCAACGGCGACGGGACCGAGGACGCGAACGAGCCCGGCATCCCCGGGGTGACCGTGGCCCTGGCGCTGGATGCCAACGGTAACGGTGTGGTGGACCCCGGTGAGGTGATCGCCGCCACCACCACCGACGCCGCCGGGCAGTATCTGTTCACGGGTCTTCCCAACGGCACCTACCTGGTGTGGGTCACCGACACCGACCACGTGCTCGGCGGGCTCACCCAAACCGGGGACCCCGACGCGGAGCTAGACGGCCTGAGCAAGTGGGTCGTCGCCGGCGCCGACAACCTAGCCCAGGACTTCGGCTACGCGCCCCTGGGGCACGCGGCCGGCAAGGGGTTGATCGGCGACACCGTGTACCTCGACGCCAACGGCAACGGCGTCCGGGACGCCGGTGAACCCGGCATCGAGGGCGTGACCGTCACCCTGTACGGGCCCGGCAACGTGGTGCTGGGGGTGACCACCACCGACGAGAACGGCCGGTACGCCTTCGGCGGGCTTGCCGCGGGCACCTACACCATTGCGGTGACCGCTCCCGCGGGCCTCGCCAACACCGGCGACCCCGACGGCGGGTTCGACAGCAAGTCGGTGGTGACCATCGCGGCCGGGGGCGTGAACCTGCTCCAGGACTTCGGCTACCGGGGCCCCGGCACCATCGGCAACCTGGTGTGGCAGGATACCGACGCCGACGGGTACTGGGACTCCGGCGAGCCCGGTATCGGCGGCGTATCCGTGGCGCTGTACCAGGACACCAACGGCAACGGCCTCCTCGAGCCCGGCGAGCCCCTGGTGGCGACGACGGTCACCGCGGCGGACGGGAGCTACTCCTTTACCGGGCTCTCCGTAGACGACGGCTCGGGCGCAGCCTACTACCTGGTGAAGGTGACGGATGACGCCAACCTCCTCAACGGCTGGTGGCACTCCCTCGGGACCCCGGGCGCCGACTACCACAGCCAGCTCGACCCCTACGCCGTGACCCTGGACGCCGGGTTCCCCCAGGACCTGACCGCGGACTTCGGCTACTACGTCAAGCCCGCGGCCCTGGGCGACCTCGTCTGGGAGGACCTGGACGCCGACGGCATCCAGGATGACGGCGAGCCGGGGATCGCGAACGTCAAGGTGACCCTGAAGATCACCTGGCCCAACGGCGAGATCACCGAACTCGTCACCTACACCGACGCCACCGGCAGATACTCCTTTGGCAACCTGCTCCTCGACGAGAACCTGAGCACCGCGCCTCCGGGCAGCTACGAGATCCGCGTGGTGCCCCCGGCGGGCTACCTGCCGAGCCCGGCAAATCAGGGGACCAACGACCTGCTGGACTCCGACGGGGTCGACAACAAGACCAGCGCGTACCCGGTGCAGGGAGCCACGGACGACAGCTACGACTTCGGGTTCTACTTGGGTCGGCCGGCGATCGACCTGGAGAAGGCCACCAACGGCGCGGATGCGGATAGCCCGACCGGGCCCTACCTCCCGGTGGGGAGCACGGTGACCTGGACCTACGTGGTCACCAACACCGGCAACGTGCCCTTGACCGGCGTCACGGTCTCCGACAACCCGGCGGTGGCGATCACCTGCCCCCAGACCACCCTGGCGGTCGGCGCCTCGATGACCTGCACCGCCAGCGGCACGGCGGTCGCGGGCCAGTACGCGAACGTGGCCACGGCTACCGGCACCGACCCCCTCGGCGGGGAGCGCACCGACACCGACCCCAGCCACTACTTCGGCGTGGCCTCGGCGATCGACCTGGAGAAGGCCACCAACGACGCGGACGCGGATAGTCCGACCGGGCCCTACCTCCCGGTGGGGAGCACGGTGAACTGGACCTACCGGGTCTCCAACACCGGGAACGTGCCCCTGACCGGCGTCACGGTCTCCGACAACCCGGCGGTGGCGATCACCTGTCCCCAGACCACCCTGGCGGCCGGCGCCTCGATGACCTGCACCGCCAGCGGCACGGCGGTCGCGGGCCAGTACGCG
>JBBIIA010000080.1:0-7771 GCA_037446775.1 Deltaproteobacteria bacterium | reverse complement strand
AACCTGGCCACGGCTACCGGCACCGACCCCCTCGGCGGGGTGCGCACCGACACCGACCCCAGCCACTACTTCGGCGTGGCCCCCTCCATCGACGTGGAGAAGCACGTCTCGGGCGACGGCATGCGGTGGGAGGACGCGGACGAAGCGCCGGGCCTCGTGCTGGCGGTGTGCGGCGACACCAGCTTGCCGCCGGGCACGCCGCCCGACTGCGGGACCTGCGAGGGCCGGGTGACCACCCTCACCCTCAAGTACAACGGCACCTCGAGGGCCTGGGTGAAGGTGGTCGACAAGAACGGCGTGAAGCTCTTCGCCGCCTACGTCGAACCGGGCAAGACCTTCACCGTGAACGGCAAGGATAAGCAGGGTACCCTGTCCCCCGACATCCGCCTCACTATCGGGTCCCAGACCTGGTCGATCCACACCAGCTGCTCGCAGCCCATCTACCCGGGCCTCAAGGCCGGCCCGTTCGAAGTGGTCGAGGGCTACAGCCGGTACGGCGGGCGGTTGTGTCCGCCCACCACCCTGTCGACGTCGAGCGGCTTCTTCTCGACCCCGACCACCTGTGAGCCGGTCCCCTGCGAGAGCCGGGTGTATTTCCGGTTCACGGTCACCAACAACGGCGACGTGCCGCTGTCGACCGTCACCCTGACCGACGACAGCTATGACCTGGGACACTGCCCGGCGATTCCGGAACCTCTGGCGCCGGGCGCGTCGCGCACCTGCGTAGTTGGGCCCCTGGCCGTGGAGGAGGGCCTGCACCAAAACGAAGCCACCGCCACCGGCAAGTTCGAGGGCTACACCGTCGAGGACGTCGACGTCGCCCACTACACCGGCAGGGTCGGCCCCGGCACGGGCACGCCGGGCTACTGGCGGAACCACCCCGATGCCTGGCCGGTCGAGTCGATCGAGATCGGCGGCGTGACCTACACCAAGGCCCAGGCGATCGCCCACATGGGCACCCCGCCCTCGGGCGACGTGACCTACATCCTGTTCCGGGCCCTGGTATCGGCCCGGTTGAACGCCCTGGTGGGCAACACCACCTCCTGCATAGACAACACCCTAGCCCTGGCCGACGCTTGGCTCATGAAGTGGCCGCTGGGCGGCAAGGTAGCGGCGTCGAGCGAGGCGTGGCGGATCGGCGAGCCCCTGTACGAGCAGCTCGACCGGTACAACAACGGCCTGCTGTGCGCGCCCCACCGCGACTCGGGCGGCACGCCCCTGTGCCCCCCCGAGGCGTGCGGCCCGTGCGACGGCCGGGTGACCCAGCTCACCCTCCAGTACCGAGGCACGGCGAGAGAGGCCTTGGTGGAGGTGTTCCAGAAAGATGGTAAGAAGGCCTTCGCGGGCCGGGTGTGGCCGGGGGACTCGTTCACCTTCAAGGGGGTGCGGGACGACGGCACCCTCGACAGCGAGATCTCCGTACGGGTCGACGGGCGGCTGAACGCCACCGTCCACACCAGCTGCTCCCAGCCGATCTACCCCGGGCTGGTGGCGGGCGACTTCAAGGTGGTCGACGGCTACAGCCGAAACGGCGGGCGGCTCTGCCCACCCACCGTGACCCCGCCGCCCCAGTGCGGCACCTGCGACGGCAAGGTGACCTGGCTGCGCCTGCGGTACAACGGCACCACGAAGGCCACGATCCTGGTCCGCGACAAGGACGGCCGCGAGCTGTTCAAGAGCGAAGTGAGCCCGGGGGCGACCTTGTCATTCAGCGGCAAGGACAGCGGCGACACCATGACCTCGGACATCCGGCTGTGGGTGGGGTCGACCCTGGTGGCCACCATCCACACCAGCTGCTCCCAGGCGATTGGACCCGGGCTGAAGGCGGGGCCCTTCGAGGTGTTGGAGGGCAAGAGCCGCTACGGCGGCACCCTGTGCCCGATGCCGCCGCCCCCGCCGCCAACCGGCACCTGCGGCCCGTGCTCGGGCAAGGTGACCTGGCTGACCCTGCGCTACACGGGGCCAGCGAACGCCACCGTGATCGCGGCCGACAAGGAAGGGAAGCTCCTGTACGAAGGCACGCCGACGACGAACAGCACCTTCACCGTGACCGGTAGAGATAAGAAGGGCACCCTGACCCCTGAGATCCGCCTGTGGATCGACGGGAAGGAGAACGCCTCGATCCACACCAGTTGCTCCCAGCCGATCTACCCCGGCCTGACCCGCGGGGCCTTCGTGGTGGTGGAGGGGGCGAGCCGCGGCGGCGGCAGTCTTTGCCCACTGCCCAGGTAGCGTAAGTCAGAAGGGGTTAGCGTTCGGCGGCGGGGCCCGGCAAGGGTCCCGTCGCCGAACGCTTTTGGGGGGGATCGGTGAAGTTGGCCCGGGACTGAGGACACCGTGTGTTACCGTCCCTGGGGTTTCCGTAACGTGTACTACGCGTAGAGCAATCGGAACCACCCGACCGGGGCCGTCGCTGATGCCGAGCTTGGACCATCCGACAGAGCCTCGCGAGCGACGTCAGCACCCGGCTGAAGACTCGCCGCCAGATGCGCTACAGCGTTGGGCGCAGCGGAACTGCCCCCCGCCTCGCGTTGGCCCCTACAACGCCCCAAGCCCCCCCTAGCCGCTAACGGCCCCTAGCAGCCGAGCCCACAACACTTCCCTTGGCACTAGCGTCCCACGCTTCCCTGGCGCTCATCACGCCGTCAGATCTGTCGCCTACACGTGCCCCAGGGCGTCGACGATGTTCTGGCGGGCGGCCCGGCGGGCGGGGAGCGCGGCGGAGACCACGGCCAGCACCACGAAAAAGGCGAGCGACAGCAGGAGCACCTCGGGCACCAGATCGACCTCGACGGCGACCGGGCTCGCCACCCCCGGCGGGGTGTAGGTGAGTCGCCCGGTGTGCAGGATAAGAAACCCCACCAGGGCCAGGAGCGCCCCGGCCGCGCTCCCCGCGGCGCCGAGGATCGTCCCCTCCAGGGAGAACATGGCGAGCACCTGGGCGGGCTTGAGGCCGATGGCGCGCAGGGTGCCCACTTCGCGCGTCCGCTCGTACACCGCCATCGACATGGTGTTGAAGGTGCTCATCACCACGATGACCATGACGATGAGGAAGATAAAGAGGAAGACCACGTCCAGGTACCCCTTGACCTTCTGGTAGTACAGGGAGAGCTCGCTCCAGGTCCGCAGCTCGACCTCGAGCCCGGCCGCCGCGAGTTGGGCGGACAGACGAGCCCGGGCGGTCTCCGTGGCGTCACCGTCGCCCAGCAGGACGCAGACTCGGTCCGCGCCGTCGAAGTCGTACAGGTCCCGCGCCAGTCCCAGGGGCAGCTTGACGTACTTGTCGTCCAGCGCCTCGGAGACGGGCTGGGAGGTCCCGGTCATCTGGATGTCGACGGCGTTCATCTGCCCGTGCTGGGTCGTGGCCATGAGGACGGCGTCGTCGCCCGAACCCAGCCGCAGCAGCCGAGCGAGTTGAGGCGCCAGGAAGGCGGCGTGGGGCTGATCTAGGGGCAGGCTGTCGTGGGGAAACATTTCCCGGCCGGGCCAGTGGGTCCAGAGAGCCTCCTCTTCGGCCGGCTCCATGGCGTCGGCGAGGAAGATCGTGGAGGTGTCCCCGTTGGTGATGAGCCCCGCCAGGGCGAGCTTGGGCGCGGTCCAGACCACCTCGGGGTCCCGGGCGAGCACCCCCTGGACCGCCTGGAGGTCCTCCGCCGAGAAGAGGAAGCGGGAGGGGTCGAGCTTTCCCTCTTCGAGAAACCCCTTCTTGAAGACCACCAAATGCCCCGGGGTCTCCAGAAACACCGCGCCCAGGGCGATCTTGCCGTAGGAGTTGTGGGTGTAGCCCTTGAACAGGGCGACGGCCATGAACCCGAAGGCGATGGCGGTCACCGTGATCAGGCTCCGGCGGCGGTTCTTGAGCACGTTTCGGAAGGCGATCTTGAGGAGGGTCACGGGGTCCTCCGGGTCGGGGCTACGAGGAAATCCGCATTCTGAAGCCGGGGCCCGCGAGGGGTCTTGACGGGATGACAGGATGTTGAGGATGCCAGATGTAGGCAGCCCCGGAGAATCCTGTCCATCCTGTTCATCCTGTCAAAAAGCCCTCCCCCTCGTACCTCGCGGCCTGAGGCGACACCTGGTTAGGACAAGGCCTTCTGCAGGTCGGCGCGGAAGGCTTCGAGTGACTCGACCGACACGGCGCGCTTGTGGAGCATGGACAACACGTCCTCTCCGGGAACCTGGGCCAGCGCCTGGGTGACCGAGACGGGCACCACCCCGAAGCGAGTCTCCAGCACCTCGAGCACCGCGCGATGGGCGTTATCCCGGCGCCCCTGCTGGATCCCCTGCTGGATCCCCTGCTGGATCCCCTGCTGGATCCCCTGCTGGATCCCCTCTTCAATCCACTTCTCGGCCAGGGTAGGCATCGCGGCACCTCCGTGCTCCGGTAACGCCGTCTCGAGGGCTTCCTTCAAGTCGGCGAGGTCGAGATCGCTTCCGCTCGCGGCGTAGTTCAAAAAGACCTCCAGGGCCCCCAAGGCCGTGGGCTCGGTCAGCGCGCCGGCCAGCAGGCGCAGGATCCCGGGCAGCCGCTCGCCGAGATCCGGCGCGAAGATGTGCTTCTGCAAGAGCAGCGCCGCCCGCAGCAGCACCGCGCCCCGCAGCTCGTCATCGTCGTAGCGGCTCAGGTCGCACAGCAGCGGCCGAAAGGCCGGCGTGTGGGGCCGAAGGTCGGGCGGCCCTCCCACGAGCTCGGCGAAGTCCAGCGGTTCGCGCCACGGCCGGCGGCCGTGATAGAAGACCACCGGGACCACCGGCGGCAGGGGCGACCGGGGCTTGCGGACCCGCTCCCACACCCGCACCAGGTAGCGCAAGAGCTGAAACGGCACCCAGGGGTCGGGGTAGCTCTTGTGCTCGAACAGCAGATACACATACCCGGGCCCGCCGCCGGCGAGTTCGACGCGGTACAAGAGATCCGAGTGGTACTCGGCCAGGGCCGGGTCGACGAAGGACTCCGAGATCACTTCGAGGGTTTCCAGGTCCAGGCGGCAAACGACCTCGGCGGGCAGGTACTGGGCCACGAACTCCCGACCGCGGTCGGCCCGGCCGAGGACTTCGCGGAAGAACCGATCGTGGGGGTTGGGGATTTGGATCATGGCCGCATTCTAGCGGTCGGGTCCGCGGGCGGCAAGCGGGGCGGGCCGGCCGGCCAGGGCTCGGCGGTGGAACGTCGCCTCGTCTTCGTGCTCCCGGGCCGCGAGGGACACGAACGCGGCGCGGCGGGCGAGGTCGCGGCAGTAGAGCGGGCGGCCCGACACCGCCTCGAAGCGAAGCGTGGAGCCCGTTCGGTTCAGGGGCACGAGGTCGACGTCTTCGAACCCGAGGGCACGCTGTAGAGCCTCGCGCAGGTCGGCGAGCTCGTCGAGGCCCGGGGGCGAGGCGAAAAGCACGCCCACGTCCAGGTCGCCGCCCTCACGCACGGTCCCAGCCCGGGCGGAGCCGAATCCCCAGGCGGCCACGACCCGGGGATGGGACGAGAAGACGGGTTCCACCTTGGCCCAGTCAACGGTTCTCGCCATCGTCCCCTCCCCGGGAGCCGCCCCCGGGCCCGCACGCGGTGCGGTCGTAGGTAGCTTGGGTGTACGCGAGCACGTCGGAGCGGAAGGCCTCGAAATCGGGGAGTTTCCGGGCGAGCATCTCGACCAGCACGGCGACGTCGACCTGCTCGTAGCGGTGGACGATGAAGTTCCGAAACTGGGCCATCCGGCGGTAGCCGTCGCGATCCCGCAAGGCGCCGAGCTGGACGCACCGGGCGACGGCGTCGGCCCCCGTGGTGGCGGGGCTCTGCCCGGCGAGCGAGAGGAGCCGCTGACACACGTCGATGACGACCTCGACCAGGATTTGCAGGTCGCGCTCCACCGCGCGGCGGGTTCGCCAGTCGGCCGACAGCTGCGACGGCGTCACCGGGCCGAGGGACCGGAGCTCGGCGAGCACCTGGTCGAGGGTCTGGAGCTTCTCGCCAATCACGCCGTTCAGCATGGGGAACTCCACGGAGGCTCGTGCCGCCGCACCCCGCGCCCGGCAACCCGTTGGGCGTGGGACAGGTCGGGAAGAAGCCGGTCAGGACAAGGCCTTCTGCAGGTCGGCGCGAAAGGCTTCGAGTGACTCGACCGACACGGCGCGCTTGTGGAGCATAGACAGCACGTCCTCTCCGGGAACCTGGGCCAGCGCCTGGGTGACCGAGACGGGCACCACCCCGAAGCGAGTCTCCAGCACCTCGAGCACCGCGCGATGGGCGTTCTCCCGGCGCCCCTGCTGGCGCCCCTCCTGGCGCCCCTCCCGTAGCCCCTGTTGGAGACCCTGCTCCCGTCCTTCTTCAATCCATCGCTGTGCCAGGGTTGGCATGATCTCCTCTCCTTCTCCGGGCAGGACTTGGGCCAGCACCGCGCTCACGTCGGCGGCCTCGACCCGGTCGCTGGCGGCGCAGACGTAGCGCAGCAGCGCCTCGACCGCCCCGAGGGGGGTCGGGCTCGACGCGACCCGGGCGACGAGGCGCACGAGCTCCGGGAGCCGCTGGGGCAGGTCGGCGTCGAACACGTGTTTTAGGGCAAAGAGCGACGCCCGCAGGAGCGCGCCGCCGCGCAGGTCGTCGTCGGCATAGCGGCTGAGGTCGGCCAAGGCGTACTCGAACCGCGGGGTGTAGCGGGCGAACTCGGCCGGACCCTCGACGAGCGAGGCGAAGTCGAGGGGCACGGCCCAGGGCCGCCGGCCGTGGTAGAACACGACCGGGACGATCGGCGGCAGGACCCGCGCGGCCTCGCGGGCGCGGGCGACCTCCCAGAGCCGCACGAGATAGCGCAAGAGCTGGAACGTCACCCACCGGTCGGGGTGGGACTTGTGTTCGAACAAGAGGTAGACGTACGCCCCGCCGCCGCTCCGGAGCTCGACGCGGAACACGAGGTCGGAGACGTGGCTGCGCAGCTCGTCGTCGACGAAGCTGTCGCGACCAACCTCGAGGGTGTCGAGGTCGAGGTGGGCCACCACCGGCTCCGGGAGGTAGTGACGCACGAAGTCGCGCGCCGCCTCGGGTCGCCCGAGGGCCTCGCGGAAGAACCGGTCGTGGGGGTTCGAGATCTCGATCATGGCCGCATTCTAGCGGTCGGGTCCGGGGGCGGCAAGCGGGGCAAGAGCCCGACCGTCCCCCTACGCCTTCGAACGAAGGCGGGGAGTCCCGCGCGGCCTGGCGGCACGAGGTCGGGGACTGCGCCCGGGACAGGCGCTCCGACACGGCTCTCCCCCAAGGCAACCAACCGCAGGGGTCCGGGGGCGGCGGCGAGGGGGCGCGCGGCCATACCCCAGGTCGCCCCGGCCGCCGACGGTCGCCGGCCGCCTCACCACTCGAAGCTCTGGATGACCAGGGTGTTTCGGTCCTCGGCCAGGGCCAGGAACTCGGGGGTGGCGAAGTGGGTGACCAACACCCGCACTACCTCGACGTCGCCTTTCTCACGCCGCACCGCCGCCACCTTGGTCTCGAGCTGGGTAAAGACGTCGCGAGCCCCCTTCTGGCCCCGCCCCACATCGAGGCGGAGCTTGGTTTCCCCCACCACCCAGACCGCTCGGCCCTCCCGGCGGCCGCGGCCGAGGAGGCTGACCTCTTCCCCCTGGATCGTGGTGCGGACGAGCTTCTCGTCGAGGGTCACCCCGTGGCGATCGGCCAGCACCCGAGGCGCCAGCCGGTAGGCCTCGTTCTCCAGGGCATAGGCGACACTCACGGTCACTCCGCCAAACTCCCGCCGCGTCTCCTTCATGGCCTCGGCCAGCTCGCCCATCTTGA
>JBBIIA010000079.1:5802-18466 GCA_037446775.1 Deltaproteobacteria bacterium | reverse complement strand
TGGACTTTCACCATAACACCATGCCGGTTTCACCGGCGCACCAGGATAACAGGATAAAATCGGATAGATCGGGGGATTACCGCCATCCCCGCCGACCGCCCGCCACTCCCATCCTGTCCATCCTGGCATCCTGTCCAAAAACCCCCGTCCCCCCCATCCCGTCCATCCACCCCGTCCATCCGGCTATCCGGTCAAAAGACCCCCGTCATCCTTCGAGCTCGAGGAGGGTCGCCATGCCCATGCCGCCGCCCACGCACAGGGTGGCGACGCCGTAGCGCTCGCCCCGGCGGCGCATTTCGTGGGCGAGGCTGACCACGATGCGCAAGCCGGTGCACCCCACCGGGTGGCCGAGGCCGATCCCCGAGCCGTTGACGTTCACCTTCTCCCGATCGAGGCCGAGCCCCTTCTCGCAGGCGAGGTACTGGGCGGCAAAGGCCTCGTTCACCTCCCACAGGCCGACGTCGGCGAGCGCAAGGCCGGTCCTGGCCAACAGCTTCTCGGTGGCGGGCACCGGCCCGTACCCCATGATCTTCGGGTCGACCCCGGCGCTGGTCTGGGCGACCACCCGCACCAGGGGCGCCAGGCCCCGGGCCTCGGCCCAGCCCCGGGTGGTGACCACCGCGGCGGCAGCGCCGTCGTTGAGCCCCGAGGAGTTCCCCGCGGTCACCGTGCCGTCCTTGCGAAAGGCCGGCTTGAGGCCCCGAAGCTCCTCCCGGGTGAGGCCGAGCCGGGTGTGCTCGTCCTGGGCGAAGAGGGTCTCCCCCTTGCGGGACCGAAGCGTCACCGGCACGATCTCCTCGACGAACCGCCCGGCAGCCGTGGCGGCCTCGGCGTTTCGGTGGCTGCGCAGCGCCACCTCGTCTTGCTCCTCGCGGCTGATCGAATACCGGGCCGCCAGGTTCTCGGCGGTCTGGCCCATGATCATCTTCTCGTCGGAAAAGCCGCTCCCCGAGTGCAGAAGCTCCCACACCGCGTCGGTCATCTCGCCGTGCATCAGGCGCTGGCCCCAGCGGGCGGTGCTGAGCACGTAGGGGGCGCTGCTCATGGACTCGGTGCCCACCACCAGCACCGTCTCGGCGTCCCCCGCCAGGATCTGGGCCCGGGCGCTCGCCAGGGCCTGCATGGAGGAGGAGCACTGCTTTTGCACCGTGTAGGCCGGGACCTCCACCGGGATGCCGATGGCCAGGGCGGCGGTGCGGGCGGTGTTGGCCTCGTCGGGGCACTGGACGCAGTCCCCGGCGATCACCTCGTCGAGCTCCGCCCCGGTGAGGCCCGCCCGCTTGAGGGCCTCCCGCATCACCACCCCGGCCAGCTGGTGCGCCCGCAGGTCCTTGAGGCTGCCGCCAAACTTCGCGATGGGGGTCCGGCACCCGCTCACGATCACCACGTCTTCGGCTCTTCGGTTCATGGCTCTCTCCCCGTCTTCGCGTTTTCGGCTACAGGACCAGTCGTTCCCTCTCGATCAGCCGGGCCGCCACGGTCTCCCGCAGGGCCAGGGTGTCCACCGGGGGCCGGCGGGTGACGCCCTCCACGGCCGCCAGATCGCCTGCCGCCCCGAGGGCCAGGAAGGCCTGGCGGGCCAGGATGCCGGCCCGGTCCAGGGCGTCCTCGCAGGTGATGCGGGCGATGGCCAGGGGCAGCGCCGCCCCCACCTCGCCCCGCCGGCCCGCGTCCTTCTGGGCCCGAAGCACCGTGGACTCGGCGGTAAAGGCGAGCATGGCGAGGTCGGCGAGCCGCAAGAGCACCGCCTGCTGCCCGGCGACGGCCTTGCCGGCCTCGGCTGCCCGGGCGAGCCCGGCCAGGGCGAGCCCCTTCAAGCGGGCCACGGCGTCGAGCTCGGCGGCCAGAAGCCCGGTCGCGGCCGGGGCCGGGGCCGGGGCCAGGGAGAGCTCCCCGGCCGCCGCCCGCCGCAGGAGCATGGTGGGCACCAGGAGGCGGTTGATCTCGTTGGTGCCCTCGTAAATCCGGTTGATCCGGCTGTCCCGGTAAAACGCCTCGGCGGGGTACTCGGCGCAGTAGCCGTAGCCCCCGAAGCACTGGACCATCTCGTCGGCCACCCAATCGAGCGCCTCGCTGCCCAGCACCTTGACCATGGAGCACTCGACGCTGAACTCCTCGATGGAGCGCAGGGACGCCTCCCCGTGGTCGTCCCCGGCCGCCGCCAGGAGCTGGTCGATCAGCCCCACGGTGCGGTAGGTGGCGGCTTCGGCGGCGTAGGTGCGCACCACCATCTCGCCGAGCTTCTCGCGGATCGCCCCAAACTCCACCAGGCGCTTGCCGAACTGCTTGCGCTCCAGGCAGTAGCCGAGGGCGTGCTCGAGGGCGCGCTTGCACATGCCCACCGCCAGGGCGCCGAGCTTGAAGCGGCCGATATTCAAGATGTTGAAGGCGATCTTGTGGCCCTGGCCGATCTGCCCGAGCACGTTTTCCACCGGAACCCGGGCGTCCTCCAGGATGACTGTGGAGGTGGTCGTCCCCCGGATGCCCATCTTGTGCTCGTCGGGCCCGAAGCTGAGCCCCGGGGTGCCCCGGTCCACCAGAAAGCCGGTGAAGTGGGCGCCGTCCACCTTGGCAAAGACGATCAGCACGTCGGCGATCTTGGCGCTGGTGATGAACTGCTTGGTGCCGTTGAGCACGTAGTGGCGCCCGTCGGCCGAGAGGACCGCCTTGGTGCGGCAGGAGAGGGCGTCGGAGCCGGCGCTCGGCTCGGTGAGGCCGTAGCACCCGAGCACGGTGCCGTCGGCGAGCCCTGGCAGGTAGCGCTCTTTTTGGGCCGGGGTACCGTAGTAGACGATGGGCAGGCTGCCGATGCCGGTCTGCACCAGGTGGAAGACCTGGTAGGAGCCCTGCCCCGCCATGTTCTCGACGATCAAGGCCGAGGAGGCCTTGTCCAGGGAGAGCCCCCCGAACTCCTCCGGCACGTCGGCCATGAGAAGGCCGAGCTCCCCCGCCTTGCGCATCAGCCCGACGCTCACCGCCAGGTCCTTGGCCTCGATCTCGGCCGCCCGGGGCAGCACCTCCTGCTCCACGAAGTCCCGGGCGGTCTTGGCGTACAGCACCTGCTCGGGGGTGAGATCCTCGGGAGTGAAGATCTCGGCCGCCTCCGCGGCCGCCGTCAAGAACTCGCCGCCCTTCGCCGTCCGCCCTGCCATGGCTCCTCCTCCCGTCGCCCCCTCGCGCCCCCCAGCGGGGCAGGGCCCTCGGATACCACATCGTCGTTGCAATGGACAAGGGGCGGCTCCGGGTCCGGGGAGCCCCTCCCCGCCAGGGTTCCCCGGACCCTCCCGAGAGGTCAGGGGGTGGAGCTCGGGATTGCACGTGCGTTGTACTCGGGGCTTCCCCGCGCTACCATTGCCACCCAACCGCCGCGATTTCCCCGGCGGCACGACCCAGCGCGGCCCCAGCGGAGGATCGACCCATGGCGATGGAAGTGACCTTTCCCGGCGGCGTCGCCGTAGAGGCGCAGTTCAAGGGGTTCACGGTGCGCACCGACCAGCCGGTACAGGCGGGGGGGCAGGGCTCGGCCTCCTCGCCCTTCGACCTCTTCCTGGCGTCGATTGGCACCTGCGCGGGCTACTTCGCCTTGCGCTTCTGCCAGGAGCGCGGCATCGACACCGCGGGCTTGCGGGTGACCCTGGACACCGAGCGCGCCCCGGAAGGCCACCGCATCGGCAAGATCCGCATGGAGGCCCACCTGCCCCCGGGGTTCCCGGAGAAGTACCGCAAGGCCATCCTGCGGGCCATGGACGAGTGCGCGGTGAAGCGCCACATCGTGGAGCCCCCGGAGTTCGAGGTGGTGGCGGTGTAAGGCGGGTCAGCGGGCGGGGCGCATGCCTTCGACCACCAGTTGCACCCGCTCGCGGCCGTTCCAGGCGCTCACCTGGGGGGTGTGGGCCAGGTCGACGTCCATGCCCCGTTCCACGTAGGAGAGGCCCTCGGCCTTGCGCCACCCGAGGGCATCGAAGCGGATCCCCCGCTGTTCGACCCGGAACTTGCGGTGCTCGTCGCTCCGGCCGATGGGCAGCACGTCGAGCACCCGGACCCGAGGCGTGAGGACCACGGGCTGGGGGTTGCCGGGCCCAAAGGGCTCCAGGCGGCCGAGGTCCCGCACGGCGGGGAGGCCGAGCTCCCCGAAACCCGCCTCGGCGTCCAGGGTCAGGACCGGCACCAGCCCCTCCGACCCGAGCCGCGCCCGAATCGCCGCCTCGAAGGCCCTCCGGAACGCCTCGATCTCCCCCGTAGGCAACTCCAACCCGGCTGCCGCCGCGTGGCCACCGAAGCGCGACAGGAGGTCGCGACACTCGCCGAGGGCCGCGCAGACGTCCACCCCCCGCACCGACCGGGCCGACCCCCGAGCCCGACCGTCCTCGATGGCCAGGACCACCGTCGGCCGATGGTAGCGTTCCACCAGGCGCGACGCCACGATCCCGACCACCCCCGGGTGCCACCCCGCGCTGTCCACCACCAGGCTCGCTCGCTCGGGGTGCCACCCCTCCCGCTCGATCCGCCCGGCCGCCGCCTCGAGGATCGCGTGATCCTCCGCCTGGCGCCGCCGGTTGAGCTCATCGAGCTGGGCGGCCAGCGCCCGAGCCCGCCCCGGTTCCCCCGCGGATAGCAGATCCAGCGCCACCTGGGGGCCCTCCAGGCGCCCCGCCGCGTTGAGCCGCGGGGCGAGCTGAAAGCCGATGTGGCCGGCCTTGAGGTCGCCGCGTACCCCGGCGACCTCCCGCAGGGCCTCCACCCCCAGCCGGGAGCGGGCGTTGAGGAGGGCGAGCCCCCCGGCGACTAGGACCCGGTTCACTCCCCGCAGGGGCACCACGTCCGCTACCGTGCCGAGTGCCACCAGGTCCAGGAGGCGTTTGAGGTCGGGTTCAGGGCGCTGGCTGCCGTACCACCCCCGGGCCCGCAGGCGCCGGCGCAGGGCGGCCGCCAGGTTCCAGGCGACCCCGACCCCGGCGATCATGGGGTCCGGGTAGCTGCTCCCCGGGAGCTTGGGGTTGACCACCGCCACCGCGTCGGGGCGTTCGTCCCCGGGGGTGTGGTGGTCGGTGATGACCAGATCGACGCCGAGCCCCCGGGCGACCTGGGCGGCGGCGATGGCGGTGACGCCGGTGTCGGCGGTGAGCACCAGCCGTCCCCCCTGGGCGGCGATCTCCCGCAGGGCGTCGGGGTGGAGGCCGTAGCCCTCCCGATCCCGCCGGGGCAACCAGACCCGGCACGGCACCCCGCTGGCGATGAAGAACTCCTCCAAGAGCGCCGCCGAGGTGATCCCGTCCACGTCGTAGTCGGTGTAGACCCAGACCAGTTCCCCGCCCCGCACCGCCCGCTCCAGCCGGTCCACCGCGGCGTCCATGCCGGGGATGCCCTCGGGGTCGGGCAGGGCGCCGAGGCTCGGGCTCAGGAAGGACCGGGCGGCCGCCACCTCGCCGTAGCCCCGGGCGACTAGAACCGACGCCGCCAGGGGCGAAACGGACAGGGCCCGGGAGAGGTCCTCCCGGGCCCTGGGGTCGGGTTCCCGAAGGACCCAGCGCCGGTGCATCCCCGCCTACTCGGCCGCGGCCTTCACCGGCCGACGGGCAGCGCGCTCGGTCAGGTAGAGCACCACCGGGTTCGCCACGTAAATCGTGGAGTAGGTGCCGGCGATGATGCCCACCAGGAGCGCGAAGGCGAAGTCGTGGATCACCCCTCCGCCGAGCACGAGCAGGGCGACAACCACCAACAGCGTCGTGCCCGAGGTGAGGATGGTCCGGCTCAAGGTCTCGTTGGTGCTCCGGTTCAAGATCGCCTTCATGTCCCCCTTGCCCCCCGCCTTCTTCAGGTTCTCCCGCACCCGGTCGAAGACGACGATGGTGTCGTTGAGGGAGTAGCCGACGATGGTCAGAAGCGCCGCCAGGGTGGTCAGGTCGAACTGCTTGTTGAGGACCGAGAAGACCCCCACGGTGATCAGCACATCGTGGGCCAGGGCAACCAGCGCCCCGAAACCGTAGCGGAGCTCGAACCGCCACCAGGTGTACAGAAGGATCGCCCCCATGGAGAAGAGGATGGCCAGCAGCCCCTTCTCCCGCAGGTCCTTGCCGACCTTGGGCCCGACCATCTCCACCCGGCGGATCTCCACGCCGTCCGCCCCCACCGCCTCCTCCAAGCCGGCCTGCACCCGGGTCGACAGCCCCTCCAGATCCGCGGAGCTCTCCTCGAGCTGGATGATGTACTCGTTCTCCTCGCCGAAGGACTGAACCACGGGGGTCCCGGACACCACCTTGCCGATCGCGGCTCGGATCCCGTCGGGGCCAACCGCCTGGCGGAACTGGACTTGAATCAAGGTGCCACCGGCGAAGTCGATGCCGTAGCGCGGCCCGCCCCGCAGGAGGAGGCTCACCAGGCCGATGGCGATCAACCCGAGGCTGATGGCGATGGCCAGCCTGCTCTTGCCGAGGAAGTCGAAGTTGGTGTTGGGACGGATGATCTCCATGGGAGCCCCTCGCGCTCAGATGCTCAAACGGCGCACGGAACCGCGCCGCAGCCAGGCATCGAACACCACCCGGGTTCCCGTGATGGCGGTAAACATGCTGGCGATGATGCCGATGGCCAGGGTGACGGCAAAGCCCTTGATCGGGCCGGTGCCGTACTGCCACAGGACCGCGGCGGCGATAAAGGTGGTGACGTTGGCGTCGAGGATGGCCCCGAAGGCCTTGGCGTAGCCGCTCTCCACGGCGTTGAGCGGGGTCTTGCCGAGGCGAATCTCCTCGCGGATGCGCTCGAAGATCAGCACGTTGGCGTCCACCGCCATGCCGATGGTGAGCACGATGCCGGCGATGCCCGGCAGGGTCAGGGTGGCTTGAAACGCCGCCAGGGCCCCCATGATCAGGATCACGTTGAGCACCAGGGCGAGGTTGGCCACGATCCCCGACAGCCGGTAGTACAGGATCATGAACACCACGACGAAGGAGAAGCCGACCGCGAGGGCGGAGACGCCGGAGCGGATCGAATCTTGCCCCAGGGAGGGGCCGACGGTGCGCCGCTCCAGGATCGACACCGGGGCCGGCAGGCTCCCCGAGCGCAGGGCGATGGTGAGGTCCCGCGCCTCCTCCATGGAGAAGCGGCCGGAGATCTGGGCGCGGCCGCCGCCGATGCGCTCCCGGATCACCGGCGCGCTCTGGACCACGCCGTCGAGCACGATGGCCATGCGCCGCCCGACGCTCTCTCCGGTCACCCGCTCGAAGACCTGGGCGCCGCGCCTGTCGAACTGGAGCGAGACGTAGGGCTCGTTGTACTGCGGGTCGATCTGCACCCGGGCCTCGGTGATCACGTCCCCGGTCATCAGGACGCGCTTTTGCACCACGTAGGGGGTGCGGCCGAGGACCTGGCCGGTGAGGGGGTCGGTGCGCACCTCGTGGAGGATCTCCGCCCCCGCCGGAACCCCATCCCGCAGGGCCATCTCGGGGCTGACGGTCTCCTCCAGGAGCCTAAACTCCAGCTGGGCGGTCTTGCCGATCAGCTTGATCGCCCGGTCGGCGTCCTTGACCCCGGGGAGCTGGATCAGGATCTGCCGCCCCCCCTGGGGCACGATGGTCGGCTCGGACACCCCGAACTCGTCCACCCGGTTGCGGATGGTCTCGATGCCCTGGGCCACCGCGTAGGTCTCGATGCGCTGGGTCTCCTCGGCGGTGAACCCGAGGATGACCGCGACCCCGTCCCCGGACGCCTCGCGGCGCACCACCCGGAGCCCGGGGTAGTCGGACTTGACCAGCTCGGCCACCTGGTCGGCGGCGCCCTCGTCCCGGGCGTGCACCGTCATCTCCCGCCCCCGCGCTTCGGCGCCCCGGGCTCGCACCCGCTTCTCCCGCAACACCTCCTTGAGCTCTCCGGCCATCCGCTCCAGGCTGTTCTCCACCGCCTTGTCGGTCTGAACCTCCAGGACGAGGTGCATGCCGCCCTGGAGATCCAGCCCCAGGCGCAACCGCTCCTTCGGCAAGAAGCCGGGCAGCTTGGCCTCGGGGCCGAGCAGACTGGGCAGGAGGAACAAGGCCCCGAGGACCGCCACCACTGCCACCAGGGTCGCACGCCACTTCAAACTCTGCATCATGGAGCTCGGCTCCCCGCTGACGCCGCCCGGCCCGGGACCGACGGCGAAAACGCGAAAGCCCGCCGGTCGTCCGGCGGGCGGCTGGGCATCCCCGGAGGGATCACTCGCCCTTCTTCAGTTGCCCGATCGCGCCCTTCTGGACGCGGATCTTGATGTTGGGGGCCACTTCGAGGGTGACCACGTCCTCGACGATGGAGGCCACCCGGCCGTACATCCCGCCCGAGGTGACGACCTCGTCGCCCTTCTTGAGGGCCTCGAGCATCGCCCGGTGCTCCTTGGCCCGCTTCTGCTGCGGCCGGATGAGGAGGAAGTAGAAGATCGCAAACATCAGGATGAGGGGCAGCATGCTCATCAGGGTACCCTCGGTACCCCCGCCTCCTCCCTGCGTTCCCATGGCGTGGGCCACGTTGACAAACGGATTCATCCACTCTCTCCTCGGCAAGGCGTTGCGGGCAACAGGTTACGGATTGGGGCGGCGGCTTTCGACCTCGCGCAGCTCCCCCAGAAGCCGCAGGTAGGTCCCCTCCTCCACCGCCCGGCGCACCCGGCGCATGAGGGTCTGGTAGTAGTGGAGGTTGTGCAGGGTATTCAGGCGGGAGGCCAGGATCTCGCGGGACCGGTACAGGTGCCTCAAGTACGCGCGCGAGTAGTTCCGGCAGGTGTAGCACGTGCAAGCCTCGTCCAGAGGCCGAAAATCCCGCTCAAACCGCGCGTGCTTTATAGCAATTCGACCCTGGGAAGTAAACAGCAATCCGTTTCGCGCGGTCCGGGTGGGCAGCACGCAGTCGAAGAGATCGAGGCCCCGGGCCACGGCCTCCACGAGGTCGAGGGGGGTGCCGACCCCCATCAGGTACCGGGGCTTGTCCACCGGCAGGTGGGGAACGGTGGCCTCCAGGGTGGCCAGCATGGCCTCCGCTCCCTCCCCCACCGAGAGACCGCCCACGGCGAACCCCTCAAAGGGGTGCTGGCGCAACTCCTCGGCGGCCCGCTGGCGCAGGTCCGGGAACATGCCCCCCTGGACGATGGCAAAGAGCGCCAGCTCGGGCCGGGTGCGGGCGCCGAGAGAGCGCAGCGCCCACCGGTTGGTCAGGGCGAGGGACCGCTCCAGGTACTCCCGGGAGCTCGGGTGGGGCGGGCACTCGTCGAGCACCATCATCACGTCCGAGCCCAGGGCCTCCTGGATGCCCACCACCCCCTCCGGGGTCAACAGGTGCCGGGAACCGTCGAGGTGGCTGCGAAAGACCACCCCCTCCTCGGAGATCTTGCGGAACTGGGCGAGGCTAAAGACCTGGAACCCCCCGGAGTCGGTGAGGATGGGCCCGTCCCAGCCCATGAAGCGGTGGAGCCCCCCGGCTTCCCGGATCAGCTCGTGGCCGGGTCGCAGGTACAGGTGGTAGGTGTTGCCGAGGAGGATCTCGGTGCCGAGCTCCCGGAGCTCCTCGGGGGTCATGGCCTTGACCGTGCCGAGGGTCCCCACGGGCATGAAGGCCGGGGTCTGCACCGACCCGTGGGCCAGGTGCAACCGCCCCCGCCGCGCCCCGCAGGGATCGGTGGCCAAGAGCTCGAAGCGGACGCCAGCATCACCCACAGGCCGCTCTACCCCACCAGCATGGCGTCGCCGTAGCTGTAGAACCGGTACCCCGCGTCCACCGCGTGGCGGTAGGCGGCGAGCACCCGTTCGGTGCCCCCAAAGGCGCAGACCAACATCAACAGGGTCGACTCGGGGAGGTGGAAGTTGGTGAACATCGCCCCCACCACCCGGAAGCGGTGGCCGGGCCTGACGAAGAGGTCGGTCCACCCGGACCCCGCCGCCACCCGCCCCTCCCGGCCGCAGTGCTCCAGCACCCGGACCGTGGTGGTCCCCACGGCGACCACCCGGCGTCCTTCGACCAGGGCCCGGTTGACGGCGTCGGCGGTGGCCGCGGACACCTCGAACCACTCCTTGTGCATCCGGTGGTCTTCGGCGTCCTCGACCCGCAGGGGCAAGAAGGTCCCGAGGCCCACGTGCAAGGTGAGGCTGACCCGCTCGACCCCCCGGGCCGCCAGCTCGTCGAGCACCCGGGGGGTGAAGTGGAGCCCCGCCGTGGGCGCCGCCGCGGAGCCGGCCCGGTCGGCCCGGGCGAAGGGGGTCTGGTACCAGGCCCGGTCCCGGGGGTCGGGAGCGTCCCGGCGGATGTAGGGGGGCAGCGGGACCTCCCCCAGGGCTTCCACCGCCGCCAGGGGGTCCCCCGGGGCCTCCAGGCGGACCCCGAACACCCCTTCTCCCCGCACCTCTTCCACCCGCGCCGAGACCCCGGGGCCCAAGAGGACCCGGGTGCCGACCCGGGCCGGCTTGGCCGCCCGCACCAGGGCCTCCCACCGGTCGGGCCCCTCCCGGCCGACGAGGAGCACCTCGGCCCGGCCCCCGGACTCCTTGCGCCCGTGAAGCCGGGCGGGGATCACCCGGGTGTCGTTGACCACCAGGAGGTCCCCCGGCCCCAGGTGCCGGGGCAGGTCGCGGACGTGGGCGTCCTCCCACGCCCCGGCGCCGCGCCCGAGCACCAGGAGGCGCGCGGCGTCCCGGGGCTCGACGGGAACCTGGGCGATCCGTTCGGGGGGGAGCTGGTAGGCGTAGTCGGTTACCCTCACCGGGGGGGGCCGGGGGCCTTGAAGTAGCGGAACAGCTCGCCCTCGGCCGGCAGGAGCACCACGTCCCCGGCCTTGAAGGACGTAGCGTACACATCCAGGCTCTGGGTGAAGGCGTAAAACTCGGGGTCGCGCCCGAAGGCCGCCGCGTAGATCCGGGTCGCCTCGGCGTCCCCCTGGCCCCGCAGGACCTCCGCCTCGCGGTAGGCCTCGGCCAGGATGATGGTCTTCTCCTTGTCGGCCTTGGAGCGGATCTCCCGGGCCGCCTCGTCCCCCTCGGCGCGGTACAGCTGGGCCTGGCGGGTGCGCTCGGCTTGCATGCGGGCGTACACCGCCTTCTCGTTGGCGGGGGGCAGGTCGGCTCGCTTGATCCGCACGTCCACCACCTCGATGCCGAACTGGCGGGACGCCTCCGCGACCCGGCGGGTGACGTCGGCCATGATCTGGGGGCGCTTGGTGGCCACCGTCTCTAGGAGGTCGAAGCGGCCGAGCTGCTCGCGCACCTGGGAGTAGATCAGGTCATCCAGCCGGGACTGGGCCCCCATCTCGTCGCGCACCGTCTGGTAAAACGCCAGGGGGTCCGCGATCCGCCACCGGGCGTAGTTGTCCACCTTGAGGTTCTTCTTGTCCTTGGTGATCAGCTCCCGGGCGGAGGCGTCGTACTCCAGGTACCGGGCGTCGTACTTGATCACCCGCTGCACGGCGGGGAGCTTGAAGTGGAGCCCGGGCCCCCGAGGCCCGCCCACCGGCTTGCCGAGCTGGATCACCAGGGCGACCTCGGTCTCGTCCACCACGAAGGCGACGCTCGTTACGCCAAAAAAGGCGAGGACCAGGAGGATGGGGAGGAATCTCACGAGGGCGGCCATGTCACTTCGCCTCCTTGGCCTGGAACGCCTCCAGGGGCAGGAGGGGGAGCACGCCCCCGCCCTTGCCTTCGTTCACCACGATCTTCACCTTGGAGAGCACCTCCCGCACCGAGTCCAGGTACAGCCGCCGGCGGGTGACGTCCTTGGCGCGTTCGTACTCCGCGAACACCGCCTTGAAGCGGTCCGCGTCGCCCTCGGCGGTCTTGATCTTGCTCTCCCGGTACGCCTCGGCCCCATTCAGCCGCAGCTTCGCCTCGCCCCGGGCCTTGGGCAGGATGTCGTTGGCGTAGGCGTCGGCCTCGTTCTTCATCCGTTCCCGGTCCTCCCGGGCGCTCGCCACGTCCCGGAAGGCGTCGATGACCGCCTCCGGGGGGTACACGTCCTGGAGCTTCACGTAGTCCACCCGCACCCCGGCCTTGTAGATGTCCAGGGTGGCCTGGAGGAGATCCGAGGACTCGGTCTGGATCTTCTCCCGCTGCTCGGTGAGGACGTCGTCCACCAGGTTTCGCCCCACCACCTCGCGCATGGACGCCTCGGCCGCCGCCCGCACCGCGGCGTCGGGGTCGCGCACCTGAAAGAGGAACTCCTTGGGGTCCTTCACCCGGTACTGGACGATGAACTCGCAGGAGACGATGTTCTCGTCCCCGGTGAGCATGTGGGCCTCCTGGGGTACCCTCTGGTACCGGGCGGGGGGCCCCGCGGTCACCGTGCGAAAGCCCACCTCCACCCGGCGCACCTGGGTGACCTTGGGCTTGAGCACGGTCTCGATGGGCACCGGCAGGTGCCAGTGGGGCCCGGGCCCGGTGGTGTACGCAAACTGCCCGAAGCGCTTGACCACGCCGATCTCATCGGGGTTGACGATGTAGATCCCGGTCGCCGCCCAGCCCAAGAGGGCCAGGACCGCCACCGCCCCCGCCACCCCGCCGGGGACCTTGCCCCCCATGCGGTTGCGGAGTTCCATCAGGACCTCCACGGGATCCCTGGCCCCGCCCCCAAAACCGCCTCCACCTTCGTTCGTCGTCCACGCCACGAGCCGTTCCTCCTTCGTCAGCAGATCCGCCCAGAAGCTACCCGTGCCCCCGGGGGCCGT
>JBBIIA010000079.1:3973-5790 GCA_037446775.1 Deltaproteobacteria bacterium | reverse complement strand
GCCGTCAATGGCGTTGTGCCGGCCCTCGTCCCACACCACCAGGAGCCCGCCGGCCACCACCAGGGCCCCGCCCCCCAGGGCCACGGGGGCCGGAAACTCCCCCAACACCGCGGCCGCCAGCCCCACCGCCGCCACCGGCTCCAGGTACCCGAGTACCGCCGCGGTCTGGGCCCCGACCCGGGCGAGGCCCCCGAGGTACAGAAGCGCCGCCCCGGTGCCGAGCCCGACGCCCAGCAGGACCAGCAACGCCCCGTCCCCCGCCGACGGGAGGCCGTGAGGTGCGGCGAAGGGGAGGAGCGTAGCGGCCACTACCGCGTTTTGGGCGAAGAGCAGGCGCAGCGGGGAGAGCCGGGGCGACAGGTGCCGCGCCAGGAGCACCAGCACGGCGTACGCCACCCCGCTCACCAGCCCCAAGACGACGCCGTGGAAGTGGCGACTCCCCCAGGCGAGCCCCCCGGCAGGCCACAGGAGCACCATGCCGACGGTGGCCAGCACAAGGGCCCACGGTGTCGCCGGCAACCGCCGCTCCCCCAGGGTCGCCGGGGCCAGGAGCGCCACCAGCACGGGCGCGGTGTAGTGGGTGAACACCGCGTTCGCCACCGTCGTCCGCTCGTAGGCCCCCAGGAAGGTCACGCTGTTGACCAGGAAGATCAGCCCCATGGCCACCACGATCCGCCCGTGCTCCCGGGGCCAGAGGGCCGCCAGGGGGCCTCCCTTCGCTCGCCACACGGCGGCGGCGGTGGCCGCCGCCACCAGGGCCACCCAGAAGGTGACCACCCAGGCCGGCCCGGCGAGCCACCGCATGAAGACACCCCAGCTCGACCACAGGATCATGGCGATGGCGATGGCGAGCGCGCCCTCGCGACGGCTCACGGCGCCGGGCCCAGGAGTCGCCCCAGAGCCCTGAGGTCCGCCCACGCCTCCCGCTTCGCCGCGGGGGAGCGCAGGAGGTAGGCCGGGTGGTAGGTCGCGACGACGGTCAGCCCCCGCACCTGCCGGGGCCGCCCCCGCAAGCTCCCGAGGCTCGCCGCCGGCACCCCCAGGAGGCTTCGCGCCGCGTGGGCCCCCAGGGCGCAAACCACCCGGGGCCCCAGGGCTTCGAGCTGCCGCCACAGGAACGGGCTGCACGTCGCCGCCTCATCGGGCAGGGGATCGCGGTTGTTGGGCGGCCGGCACTTGAGCACGTTGGCGATGTACACCTCGGCCCGGGTCAGCCCCAGGGCCCCGATCATCCGATCCAACAGCTGCCCCGCCCGTCCCACAAAGGGCTCCCCCCGCCGGTCCTCCTCCTCCCCCGGGGCCTCCCCCACGAACACCAGGCGCGCCGTGGGGCTCCCCACGCCGAACACCAGGTGCTTGCGCCCCGTCCACAGGCGGCACCGCTGGCACGCCCCGAGCTCCGCCCGAACCGCCGCCAACCCTTCGGCGCCGCCCAAGACCACGGCGGGCGCGGCTTGGGGGCCGGGCGCAGGAGGGGACGCCCCGGGGGCCCGGGGAATCGGCCCGGAGGCTTGGGATGGCGGCTCGCCGACCGGGCCCTCCACGATCCACGCCCCCGACGCCCGGGCGAAGCAAAGCGCCGCCGACAAGGAGGCGGCCGGGTCGGCGGGGCGGCTCACCCTCGCCTCCCGGGGGCGCGGTCCCCGACCCTCCCCGCCCCAGGAGGAGGAAGCCGCCCCATGGCTCGACCCGACTTCGGCCACCCTGCGTCAAACCGCCCCTGGCGCCTGGCGGTGGTGCTGTATCTGGGGGTCATCTCCGCCCTCTCTCACCTGGCAAGTCCGCCGGTGCCCCGGGAACTCGCTCTCCTTGGGGAC
>JBBIIA010000079.1:0-3873 GCA_037446775.1 Deltaproteobacteria bacterium | reverse complement strand
CGTGAGGCCGGTACACCCACGGGTGGGCGCACCGGCGGCACACCCCTTATGACCGGAGTGCGGCGTTCCCCTCCTTTCGCCCACTCCGGCCTTTTTTTGCCTCGATTTCGGGGTCAGCCCGCCCCCGCCGCTTCTGGCCCCAGGGGCACGCCCGCACGCACACCCCGCAGATCGGCTTCTCGATGTGGGGGCGCTTGGCAAACACCCCCACGCACAGCTGGGCGCACCGGTCGAAGTGGAGCGCCTCCTCCCGGCTGGCGTACTGCGCCTCGGTGCCGACGTCCTTGATCGCCCCCGCCGGGCACGCGTCGGTGCAGCGGGTGCAGCTGCCGCAGCGGTTGCGCAGGGGCTGGCCCGGTGCCAGGGGCAGATCGGTCAGCACCGCCACCAATCGAAACCGCGGCCCGAGCTCGGGGTTCACCAGGAGCAGGCTCTTGCCCTGCCAGCCGAGCCCCGCGAGCCGCCCCAGGGCCTTGAAGGAGACGTGGCCGGTAAACGCCGCCGGGTCCAGGAGCTTGGAGGCCGGCAGGGGCAGGGCCCGGTGGCCGCGGCTCTCCAGGGCGCGGGCGAGGTCGAAGGCCAGGTGGTCCAAGGCCTGGTTGGCCACGGCGTAGGCGTGGTAGTAGAGCGGCGTGGGGCCCTCCACGCACCCGTCCACGGCCGGGTCGGGCAGCCGCACCCCGAGCAGGATCGCCCGGCGAAAGCCCGCGAAGAGGTCCGGGGGGTCCGTAGCGAGCCCGGCGCACGCTGCGAGGTCCGCCACCCCGAAGAGATCCGCCCCCAGCCGCCGAGCTTCCGCCCCGACCTCCCGGTTGCCCCACTGCTCTGTCTTGTCTGCCGCCACCCGCCACCTCTCTTTTTCACCGGCACCGGCCCTCCGTAGCAGGAGTCCGCGCCCGCAGGCAATCTCCCCCGCTCACCCAGTCACCACGTCCTCCGCCTCGAAGCGCCGCGGCCCGAGCCCCTCGCCCCGCTCCAGGGCCTCGATCCAGCCCCGCACCCGCTCGGCCCCGTACGCCTCTTCCCACGCCGCCAGGAGGTCGGCCAGGGGGATGTCCGCGTGGGTCCCGTGGAAGGCCACGTACTCCATGAACTTGCGGTTCTCCTCGTTGTATGCCTGGAAGACCGAGTCGGTGCGGCCGTCGAACTCGAGGGGCGCCACCCGGTGGCGCGCGCACAGGGCGGCGTTGAAGGCCGGGGTCGCCTTGACCCAGCGCCCCTCCAGGTACAGCTCCACCACCCCGTGGTAGACGAAGAGGTCGCTGCCCAGGAAATCGAGGAGCTGGCGGGTGGCCAGGTGGTTGCGCACGGTGGCAAAGGCGAACCGGCTCGGGATGCCGACCGCCCGCGCCACGGCGCCGAGGAGCGCGGCCTTTTGTACGCAGTACCCCCGGCCGACGCCGAGCACCCAGCTCGCCGTGTAGTGGAGGGGCCGGTAGAAGGGCGCGTAGGGGTCGTAGCGGATCCCGTCCCGAACGGCGTTGTACAGGCTCACCGCCCGGTCGATGGCGGTGGTGCAGCCCGCGGTGGTCGCCCGGGCGAAGTCGGCCACCGCCGGGTGGGTGAAGTCCAGGGTCGCCGTGGCAGCCAGGTACTTGGGGTCGATGGATTTCGTCACGCCTCCTCCTCACCCGCCCTCCGGCGGCCACCAGACGCCAGCCCGCCGGGCGTCTCGCCTGCACAACGCGACCCGCTCCGGGATCGTTTGGGCCTCCGGCTTGCGGTTCGCTGGGTGGCCGCTGGCGCGGCAGAGCGCCCGCGGCGGCATCCCGCCGGACCGGGGTGCGCACGCCGCTAGGGAAGGTCAGCAACCTCCCGACCGTCCCGGTAACCCCTGCCGGCGCGCGTCCTCCCTGCCCGCCTAGCGCCCCCGCCTCGGCTCGCCCTACCGGCGGCGGCCGCGCCCTCCCGCAGCCGTCCTCCTCCCCTCGCCTCCACCCTCTCCCCGGGCCTTCCCGGACCCGGCCCGGCTCCGCGCCGGGGCTCGGGGCCCGGGCGCCCTGGCCCCTTCCGGCTGCACCACCCGCAGGTAGCCGGTGACTTCTTCCCGGTCGTGGTAGAGCTGCTTGAACCGGAGGGTCAGCTCCCCTCCGGCCCGGGCGGCTTCCCGCCGGAGGATGGCGGCGCAGGTCTCCACCACCTCCCGGCGCTTGCCGGTCGGGAGCTTGAGGTTGAAGATGCTCGCCCGGCACAGGCCCTTCCCGGCCCACAGCCCCACCAGCTTCGCCACCCGGGTCGGGGCAGCCACCATGTCGCACACCATCCAGTCCACGGGCCACGGCGGCCGCCAGGTGAAGCCGTCGGCGGCGACGTGCTCCACCAGGCCCAGTTCCCCCAGGGCCGGGGACAGGGCCCCGTTGTCCACGGCGGTCACCCGCAGCCCGGCCCGGGCGAGCACCCAGGACCACCCCCCGGGAGCCGCCCCGAGGTCCACGGCGTACATGCCGGCGGCGAGCCAGCTCTCCCGCGCCTGCCCCGGCAGGAAGACGCCCAGGGCTTCTTCGAGCTTGAGGGCCGAGCGGCTCGGGGCGTCCCGGGAGAGTTTGAGGCGGGGGATGCCCCCGGGCCAAGGGGAGGATCGCTTTGGGTCGGCGGTAGCGAGCACCGCCTCGGTGGGCCCGAGGAGGAGCACATGGAGGCGCGGCCCCACCCGCCCCAGGCGACCCCGGCGCCGCAGCTCCTCCTCCAGGGGCGCGGCCAGGGCGCCGCACAGGGGCCCCAGGGCCTTGCCCGCCTCGGTGTCCGGGGCCTCCACCACCGCCGCCGAGAAGGGCTCCCCCGGCGGCAGGGCGGCCACCACCGGGCCCACCCGATCCCCGGGTGGAAGGCCGGTGAGATGGGCAAATCCCTCCACCAGCTGGCGGGCGAAGACCAGGTCTCGCCAGCTCAGGGCCGCCTCGAAACGCCGCGCCCCGTCCCCATCCCGGGGCTCGAACGCGGCGAGCCCACCCCGGGGGTCGGCCCAGCTCCGGCCGTCCACCCCGAGTTCCCGCGCCCGGGCCCCAAGCTCCGCCGCCATCTCCGCTTCAAACCCGCCCCGACAGTACGCCCACCACTGGATCATCCGGGTTCCCTTCTCGGCCCTGGCCGCTCACCGCCTCCCGCCGCCGGAGGTCCCCGGCCCGAAGAAGCCATCCCGACAGGGCCCGGGGAGTCCGGGAGCGGAGCCGCTCACCCCTCCGGCCGAGGCGATGGGTCGGAGCGAGACCGCCGCCGCGCTGGTCCAGCACTGCTTGCAAGGCCTGGAAGACGGGGCGAGGAGGGGCCTGGGAGCCGACCGCCTGGTCCTGTCAGAGGCCTCCCACCAGGTTCAGCTCCACGCCGGCCGGGCGATCGTCCGGTGCCAGGCGCTCCTGGAAACGTCGCCCCCCTGCCCCCCCGGGCGCCGTCCCTACCGCGGCGGCTCCCCCAGTGCCGCGAGTCGCGCCCGCAGGAACGCCTCGCTGACCATCACGCTCCCGTCCTGGAACCGGATCTGGTACGCCTGGCCGGACACCGAACTCCGGGTGGCGCACAGCTCGATGAAGTCCTGGGCCGTCTTCACCCGCCCCCCCGCCGCCCGCCACTTGCGCCGCAGGTGCTCGCCCGCTTCCCGGGCGCCGTGGGCCGTGCCGTTGCGGAGAAAGGCCGCGCCGGGCAGCTCTTCGAGCGCTCGCAGGAGTTGTTCGATCCGACGCACCTCCGCCTCGGGAGCCGCCGCCCCGGCGAAGCCGCCGAGCGCCAGGCCGATCGCCAACAGCAGAGCCAGGACCCCGCCCCTTCCCATCGCCCTCTCCTCCCCTCCCCCGTCACCCCTCGGGCCGCGGCAGGGCGACGGGAGCGGCACCATACCCGTCGTCCGAAGGGAGCGTCAAGGACCGGGGCGCTGTACCC
>JBBIIA010000078.1:0-18633 GCA_037446775.1 Deltaproteobacteria bacterium | reverse complement strand
CCACCAGGTCCACCGCCTGCTGGGCGGCCGCCCCCCAGGTGGTGCTGGCGGGGGTGCCCGACCCCAGGTGCCAGGTGGCGCTCCCGGGGCTCGGCCCGTGGCACGGGGTGCACAGGCGGTCGTCGAAGGCCCCGGCCGCCACCCCCACCCGGGCGCGCAGGAAGTCGACGTGCTTCTTGTGGGCGCCCCCGCCCCCCGGGTAGTTCTCGGGCAGCTCGTTGGCCGGGTCGGTGGCCACGTCACAGGGGGCGAGGGGCGGCAAGCCGTGGCACCCGGTGCAGAGGTTCTGGAGGTCGAACTTGACCCACCGGCGGTTGCCCGACGCCGTCGCCCACTTGGTCTTGTCGGGGTTGTGGCAGGTGGTGCAGTTCTTGTCCTCCTGGTGGTTGGGCGCGGCCAGCGCCCGGTAGTGGAACTTGACGCCGGGCACGTCGGCGTTGGCCGGGGTGACGGCGGAGTTGTCGAGGATGTGGCACACCGCGCAGAGGTCGTCGTTGTTGGCCCCCGCCCCCGAGTCGAGCTCGTCGAAGCTGTCGGTACCGGTGCGGCTCTTGAAGGCCACGGCGCTCCAGTGGGAGGTGGCATCGTCCACCCCGTCGGTGGTGAGGGCGTGCTTGATCTTCCTGCGGATCATCAGGATGTTCTCGTCCGCGGTGTCCCCGGCGGTCCCCCGGCCGGAGCCGTGGGGGTCGTGGCACTCGACGCAGTCCTTGGCGAAGTTCTTCTGGGACTTCAGCTCCTTGCCGTCGGCGTCGGAGGCGCCGTAGATCCCCTGGTGGGTGTAGGCGAGGCCGTAGGTGCCGTCGGCCCCGGACTTGACCCCCCAGTTCTGGGCGTTGTCGTTGGCCAGGTGGCACATGTTGCAAAACCCCACCCAGGTGGCGTTGGCGGCGGTCTGGCCGGGGTTCATGGAGCGGCCCGCGTTCCTGGTGTTGGCGAGCAGGTCCCCCGAGGTGCCAAAGTAGGTCTTGGTGCCGTTGGGCAGGTCGGCGCTGGTGATGGTGGAGCCGTCCAGGTGGGTGCTCCAGGGGGTGGTCCCCCGGTAATCCGAGTAGTACCGGGACAGGAACTGGTCCGGGGAGGTCGGCAGCCGCGAGTTGGTGGCCGCGGCGGTGTAGTCGGTGTAGTCGATGACGGTGCTCGGCCGGCCCGAGGTCCCGCCGCCCCCCATGGCCAGCTTGGTGCCCACGGACTCGGGGCTGTAGGTCGCCCCCTTGACCACCCGCCCCCGGCCGTCCTGGGTCTGGCGCCAGCCCGGCAAGAGCTTGGGCGCCGTGGAGCCGTGGTACAGGTGGCACTCGAGGCACGGCACCGCCGCCCCGGCGTTGGTCTTGGTGTCCCCGGGGCCCCGGGGGTAGGTACCTGCCGTCGTGCCGCTGGTGCCCCGGCCGTGGCCCGAGCGGAAGTAGTACCCGGTCGTCCAGGAGGCCACCGAGGTGGGGTTGTTCACCTTGGGCGGGGTGAGGGGGCTGCTGGGCAGGGTGGCCGCCGGGAAGGCGGTAACCCCCGCGGCGCCGTCGCTAAACAGGTAGCCCGCCGCCTGGGTGAAGGCCACCCCGGCGCCGTCGTGGCAGGAGAGGCAGAACCGGTTGTACTGGTCGAGGCTGCTGGTGCCCGTTCGGGAGTCGATGGCCAAGGTTAGGGGTCGAGTACGCTCCACACCGTTGCCGTCGGCGTCCTTCAATATCCAGGCACGCGTCCCCGGAAGCTCCGTCAGGCTCCGAGTATCGTGGCAGTGGAGGCAGCCGTTGTTGGCGGCCTGCTTCAGGTCTCCGCCGCCGTAGGGGATCGAGTGGGCGCTGCGGATGAAGTTGGCAGTGCCCCCGTTGACCGTCACCCCGACCCGCCCGATGTGCCCGAACTCGCTGTCGGCCTGGTTGACCGCCAAAAGCCGGGCGTTGACGGTGACCCCGGTGAGGGCGATGGCGTCGGTGACCGCCTTGCTGTGGCAGTCGAGGCAGGCGAAGGTGTCGACGGCGTGGGGCCCCTGGTGGCAGCCGCCGTTCTGCTGCAGGCAGTTGCCGGCCGTGGAGATCCCGGTGTGGGCGGCCTTGTGGAAGGAGAAGACCGGACTGAAGGCGGTGCCCACGTTCTCCACCGCCACCCCGGTCCCCGGCCCGGGGCCGTCGAGGTCGTACAGGTAGCCCTGGTGGCAGCCGTAGCACACCACCCGGTCGTTGGCGGGGCGGGTACGGGCGTTGAACAGTTTGGTTGGGGCGTCGGCTTCCCGGGTGTAGGTGGTCTGGTAGGGGTTCGCCCAGGGGGCCGGGTTCACTTCGCCGTCGATGATCAGCATGGAGTTCTGGGACGCGTGGGGGTCGTGGCAGTCGTAACAGGGGAGCTTGCGGCCGTCGAGGGCCCCCAGGCCGACCCCGGTGAGGTTGTGCCCGCCCCCCGCTCGGTCGTAGCTCGCCTGCACGTTCTCCCGGGTGGCCGCCCGGGTGCCGTCGTGGCACCGCAGGCACAGGGGCTTGTTGGTGCCGGTGAGGGCGGCGCTCCAGTCGATGCCCAGGGGCGTGGGAAAGGTGCCGCTCTCCACGATGTTGCGCTGACCGTAGCGCCAGTTCTCCCCCGGGGTGGCCCCCACCGAGGGCCGTCCCAGATGGACCCCGTCCTGGCCGTTCTTGTCGATGCGCCGGTTGGTGCCCAGGGCGAAGGTGACCCCGGAGTCCGCCTGGTGGTTGGGATACCCCGAGGTCGCCCCCTTGGAACAGGTATCCCAGGGGGTGAGGTCCGACAAAGTTCCCCCCCCGTTGACGTCGCCGCCGTGGCAGTCGTTGCACCGGATCCGCTTCGCCCCCCAACTGATCGTCGCTCCGGCGACGTCCACGGGGTGGGCGGAGGCGCCCGAGGCCGGCAGGGTGAGCCGCTCGGCAGAGCGGGTCCCGATCTCCAGCCCGACGTCCGCGTCGCCGTGGCAGTAGGCGCAGTCGACGGGATTCCCCGGGGTGAAGGAGGTGCCGCAGTACCAGTAGTTGTTGTACAGGTTGACGCTGAACCGGGCCAGCTTCAGGTTCCGGGTGCCCACCTTCACGTTCGCGGACCGCAGGGAGTGGCAGTCGAGGCAGCTGCGGTTCATGGCGTGGTCGGCCCGGGCCGGGGGAGCCAGCAGGGCCAGGCCGCCCCAGGCGGCCAGCGCCGCGGCGACCAGCGTGCGCGCTCTTCTCATGGTCATCGCCTCGCGCCTCTCATCCGCATCAGAAGGCCTTGGTCAACTGGTTCAGCCCCTCGGCCGTACCCACCCACAGGTTCTGGCCGGCGACGAAGATGCTGCTGATCCGGTCGTCGGTGAGCCCGCTCTCGGTGCCAAAGGTCGTAAAGGAGAAGCCGTCGAAGACGGCAAGCCCCTTCTTGGAGCCGAACCACACCAGGTCGCCGTCGGCGGCGATGGCGTTCACCGTGGAGTGGGGCAGCCCCTCGGCCAGGTCGTAGATCCGCCAGGCGCCGCCCTCGAAGGCGCTCACCCCGCAGCAGCCCCCGAGGTAGGCGGCATTGCCCTGGACCGCCAGGGCGTAGACGAAGTTGCTGGCGATGCCATCGGGCACCGAGAAGTCCTGCCACGCCTGGCCGTCAAACCGCATCACCCCCCGGTTGGTGGTGCCGATCCACAGGGTCTTGCCCGAGAACCCGAAGTCGGAGACGTTGTTGAGGACCGCCCCGGGGTTGAGGGTGCTCCGGTCCTTCCACCGCTCCCCGTCGAAGGTGACGAGCCCCCCCCGCATGGTGCGCGCGGCCACCCACAGGGTGCCCTCGTTCACCTCGAACACCGCGTTGAGCAACTGGACGGGGCCCACCTTGTCCTCGATCCGCCAGGCGATGCCGTCCCATACGCTCAGCCCCATCTGGGTGGCGACGTAGGTGTTGCCCTTGTACTTGACCACGTCCGAGACCCGCCCCTCGGAGAGCCCGTCCTCGGCCTTGGTGATGATCCAGTTCCCCTCGCGGAAGTTCAGGCGCGCCACCCCGACGTCGGTCCCCACCCACAGGTCCTCGTCGTCGGCCCACAGCGCCGTCACCCGGTTGGAGGGCAGGCCGTTGGCCACCGTGTACTTCTGGGCCACCCGAATCGCCGGCACGGCGGGCCGCTCCCTCCGGGTCGGTCCGGGGGCCGGGGTCGGCGACGGCGGGGCGGCAGCCGGGGTGGGGGCCGGAGCCGGTGACGGGGGGGGAGAGGTCACCGCCTCCGGCACGGGAGCGGCCACCAGCGTGGCGAGGTCCTGCGCCACCAGGGTGGCGAGGGACGGGGCCCGGGCGACCGCCTGGCTCCACGCCTCGGCTTCCGAGCGCGGCCCCGGCGGCGGGGGGAGCGTCAGAACCGGGGGCACCGGCGCCGACACCTGGGGGGCCGCCGCCCCGGGCGCAGCCACCTCCCCGCGGGGAGCCCCCACCGGGGGTTCCTTGGTCACCACCGGCGCGGCGCAGGCAGCCAGCACGCCCAGAGCCGCCGTCAGGGCGGCGACGCGCCCCCCTGCGCGCGTCGACACCCGCGGCGCTCGCGCTAGAGGTGGCACATGTAGCACAGCTCGTTGCCCTCTTCGTACGGAACCACCAAAAAGTGCTTCTGCGCGGTGGGCACGTGCCGCGTGTGGCAGGTGTCGCACGTGACGAACGCCTCGTCCCTGAGTTTCAGGTTCTCCGGCCACTTGAACCGCCCCTTGTACTGGGAGAGTTCGAGGGTCGGGATCACCGCCATGTTCATGCCGTCCGGGTGGGTGTCCTGGTAGCGGATCTTGCGGTACGTCTCGGCCGAGAGGCCCATGGTCATGAGGTCCTTCTTGTAGGCCTCGACCTCGGTGTCGTCGACGATGATGCCCCGCAGGTCCTTGCCGGTCTTAATCACCGTCTCGTAGGTGGCCTCCTCGGTGCACGGGTTCACCCCGTGGCAGCCGTGGCAGTACCCGTCGATCGCCGCCGCCCCCACCGGCCGGAGCTTCAGCTCCAGGGGCCGCTCCTCGGCCATGTCCACCAGCAGGTGGGCCACGCCGTCGCCGTGGGAGGCCGCGACGGGGTAGAACCGGACCGGCACGTCGATGGTGATGCACCCGATGACGTAGCCGGTACGGGCGCTGCGCACCCGCAGGCTCACCTCGGAGAGGTGCCGCATGCTGACGTTGGGGAACAAAAACCCCCCGTCCTCGCCGGAGAGCACCACCTCCCGGAACAGGCTGACGGTCGCCCCCGCCACCGCTCCCCCGCGCTCGTCCACCACCCGGCCGGTCACGTGGCGAAACCCCGGCGTCGCGGACGCCGGCGGCTGGGTCGCCGCCGCAGGCCCCACCCACCAGCCGAGGCAGGCCAAGAGAAGCGCCGCCGTTCCTTTCATGGCTCACCCCTTCCGGAAGACCTCCGTCCGTGCGCCATCACTGGGATGACAGCTCCGCGATCCGGCGCTCGAGCTCGACCTCGTCTCCCGGCCGGTAGCCGCCCTTGACCAGCCCGATCGACCCGGCCTTGTTCACCAGGACGAGCCCCGGCGTAAAGGAGAACCCGAAGAGCGCCGGGGTCTGGAACTCGGGGTCGTGGAGGAACGGAAAGTCGAACCCAAAGTGCTCCTTGTAGCGCTGGACCCGGGCGGGGCTGCCGGAGTCCACACTGACCACGACCACCGCCAGGGCCGGGTACTTGGCCCGCAAGTCGCGCAGGGCCTCCAGCTCCTTGCGGCAGGCAGCGCAGGAGGTCTGCATGAAGGCCAGCGCCCCCACCTTGCCCTGGAAGAGCCCCCCCACGTCCACCGTGGTCTCCCGGTCCACGTCCGCCAGCGACATCGCCGGAAAGGCGTCGCCCTCGGCCGCCGCCCGCGCCCCCCCGGGCCAGGCCGCGCCCACCCCCAGGGCTAGGATCCCCGCCAGAACCCAACCGAATCCCCTCTTCATGCGGCCCTCTCTCGATCTTCCCGGAGGGTAAATCCCCTCACGGATACAGGTGGCACTCGCCACACAAGGCGTCTGCAGTGAAGCTGCCCACCGGAGGCGCCAGCCAAATGGTCGGGAACTTCCGCAGCATGCCCCGGGTGTTGGGGGTGCGGTCGCCGAGCTCCCCGTACTCCACCGTCCCCTGGTACAGCAGGGAGGTCCCGTGGGGATCGTGGCAGGTCAGGCAGTGGATCCAGTCCCGCGACAGGGGCGGGTTCGGGGCCGCCGGGGTCGCCAGGGCGGGCACCGCCGTGCCGCTGCCGTACAAGCGCTGCTCGATGCGGGCGCCGTTGCCGTCAGCGACCACGGTGTTGGTGTCGGCGTAGAAAGGCAACAGGGTCGTGATGGGCTGGGTCGCTAAGCGCCCCACGCTGAGGTTGGTGATGGGGCCCGAATCCTGGAGATTCACGTTGGCGAAGGGCGCCATGTACCCCAGGGCGAGGGCGCTGCTGACGTGGGGCCGGTAGTGGGGCGCCAGGCTGTGGAAGCCCACGATGGCCAACCCCGGCACGTGGCAGTTGACGCACAGAAATTGGGAGACCTGCGCCGCGGTGACCAGCGCCGGCGCCGGGGCCGAGGTGAAGAGGTCGGAGATCAGATAGCGGCTCTTGGTGCCGTGGGGGCCGTGGCAACCCTGGGGTCCCACGCCGTTGGCGAGGCAGGTGACGTCCATGGGGGTCGGCGCCTTGATCCCGGTGGCCCGCCCGTGGCCGTTGGTCTCGTAGTAGGCGAGGTAGTACGGGCGGGTGGCGGTGCCGTCCGGGTCGACGTTGGTGTGGGGCGACGCCAGGTTGGCGTCCTTCCCCGGCACCGCCGCCACCCGCCAGGGCGCCGCAGTCTGGAGCGCCGCCGGGTTGCTCCGGCTCGAGGGGGCCACCTGCTGGGGCGCCCCCCCCACCGGGTCCGGGGGCACCGGGCCGTTGAACATCTCGACGGCGGGGGTGGTCCCCCACACCTTGCCGCGATGGCAGGAGAGGCAGAAGTCCTGATACTGGGAGTAGTTGGGGCCCGCCGGCCGGGGGATGGCCTGGCCCGCCGCGTTGGCCCCGATGGCCGAGGGGTAGGCGAGCCACGCGCCGGTGCGCCGGTAGCGGTGGTAGAGGCCGTCGCCGTGGCACTTTTTGCACTCGTTGACCGCCGCGGTCTCGATCGTGCTGAGGTTGCCGTCGTCGGCGTAGGCGATGTTGTGCTGGCTGCGCAGGGCGTCGACGACCGCGCCGGTGGTGATCCGGCCGATGCCGTCGAACTGCGCGTCGACGTTTAGGGACGCCCGGACCGCGCCGGAGCTGTGGCACTCGGTCATCAGGCAGTCGGAGTTGGGGACCCGGAAGGACGAGGCGGCGGCGGAACCCGCCGCCGCTAGGAGCAGACCGACGCCGAGGGCCCAGGGGCGAGGTGCGACCACGACCACCTCCTCAGTGCCTGTGGCAGCGGGTGCAGTTGCCAAACCCGGTGAGTGGGTCCGGGTTGGCCACGTGGGAAGCCGGCAGGAGGCGGGGCAGGGGGCCCCCCGCCGCCGGCCACTGGCCGCCCCGGGGCAGGGACCCCTGGGCGCCGTCGGTGCGGTGGCAGTCGCCGCACAGCAGCCGCACGGTCGTCCCCCCCCCGGCGGCGCGGGCATACAGGCGCACCGTGCTGGCGGCGAAGTGGGCGGTGTGGCACTGGGCGCAGGAGCCGCCCCCGACGAACCCGGGGCTGCCGCCCCACTTGGCGGGGTCGATGAAGTCGTGGGGGCTGTTGACGATAGCGCCCCTCGCCGCGCTCGCCACGGCGAGGGCAGCTCCAATCGCCACCAGCCATCTCCCACGAGCCCTGGTCATGCCAGCCGTCCCTTCGCGGTGGTGCCCCCGTCGCCTTGCCCTCCGCCGACCCCGACCCGGCCGCCGGTCACAGCGACCGCAGGTCGAGCTCGCCGTCGCGGTGGACGTACAACACCGAGTTCTCCCCCCCGAAGCCGTCCGGGATGATACTCGGCGCCTCCGCGTCGGGCAACCAGCTTTTGCCGTCCACCAGGAAGGCGTACTGGTAGCGCCCCGGCTCCAGATCGACCCGAAACACCCAACGCTCACCACGCCGCTCCCCCGGCAGCGCTTCCCGCACCCCGCCCCAGCCGTTGAAGTCGCCGACCAGCCGCACGTCTTGGGCCTCGGGGCCGGTGTACTCGAGCACCACGGCGTGCAGCCGGGGGCCCGCTTCGCTCCCCGGCCAGCCCCCCACCACCACTCCAGCGAGAAAGGCGGCCACGGCGCCACCCCACGCCAGGGGTAGCCGCCAGCCGAACCACCCGGCTCGCCGACGGCCCGGCCGGGGCAGCTCCGCCACCCGAGCCATCACCCGCCGCGCCAGGTACGGGGGCGTCGAAACCTCCTCGTCGCCGAGCCCCAGCAGCGCTTCCTCCAGCCGCTCCATCGCCCGGCCCCTAGCCGCGCACTCCCCGCACTCGGCCGCGTGCCGCGCCCACTCCTCGCGGCCGGCGGCTTCCCACCGCAACCACACCTCGTCGAACCGTTTGCACCGCGCCATGGCATCCCTCTCCTTGTCCCATGGGGGCCATCGCCCCGCGAATCCCCACGGCCTGCCCCTGGGCAAGCCGTGGGCGCGCGAAGTCGCGCGGGAGACATGGGCGAGGATACGGGCGCCGTCCCTCCTAGTTACTTCCCGCCCCCCGCCGTGGAAACGCTTTGCGCACGTCGGGCGCTCCCGGAGCGCCCGGACCCCCTTCTCGCACCGCGCGTTGGATGGCCGCGCCGTCCATGCCAGCCTCGAGGGCGTCGGCGACGATCTGTACCGCGAACGGGTAGTCCCGGGGCAACTCGCCGTCGAGAACCAGGGCGTCCACCACTCCCTTGGCCCGACGCAAGACCCGGGCCTTGGCCTCCACCGCGGTCACCACCACCTCCGGGTCGGCACCCTTGGCGACCCCCTCCCGCAACTTGTTCACGAGGTCGACGTGGGGTAGGCCCGCCAACTTCGCCCCCACCACCAGGCGAACCATTCGCTGGGTCTCCTCTTCGGTGAACCCGGCGGCCCGACAGCCATCGATTAGGGCCTCGGTCTCCCGCTCGGATACCCCCGACTGCTGCCGCGGCGGCTCCACCGGGCGAGCCCCGGCCAGCGCCCCCGAAAGACCGACCCAGCTCCACGCCGCCAGGCCGAGCAGCCAGCATCCTCCCCGGCGTACCTTGGCTCGCCTGGCTTTTCTAGGAGTCCTCATGGCTCTCCGTCTCCGTCGCCCAGGGACTTGAGGATCATCTTCTTCGCCCGGTGGATGCGGATCTTGGTGTTGTTGAGCGAGATCCCCAGGATCTCGCTGATATCCTGGTACGCTAGCCCCTCCGCGTAGCACAAGAGGATGGGGGCGCGGTACTTCTCGGGCAGGTCCCGGATGGCCCCGAGGAGCCGATCCCGGTCTTCCCGCTCCTCGAGGAGCTGATGGGGACCCTGGCTGGGGGCGGCGGTCAGATGCCGCGGGGCCACGCTCTCCACGTCCACCTGGCTGCGCCGGACGTCCTCGCGCTGGCGGTCGATGCACAGGTTTCGCGCGATGGCGTACAGCCAGGTCGAGAACTTGCGGGCCGGATCGTAGGTGTGCAGGAAGCGATAGGCCCGCAGGAAGGTGTCCTGGACGATGTCCTCGGCGCGGGTGGGGTTGCGGAAGAAGTGCAGGGCGTACCGATAGATGGGCCCCTGGTACTTGGCCACCAGGGCGCCAAAGGCCTCGGTGTCTCCCCCGAGGGCCTGGCCCGCCCGTTCCGCGTCGTCGTCGAAGAGTCGTTCGGTGCTCACCCGCGCCTGCGTCCTGGTCGCGCCCCGCTGCGCGCTATGGCGCGCCGGGGTGCGCCATAGAACCCAAGGGAAAGCGAGAAGAGGTCAGTGTCCGCTGACCGTGGTCAGAATCCTCCAACCGGAGCAAACTCCGTTCCTCGCTGCTTGAGCGGGGGCACCGCTCAAGCCGGACGCCGATAGGGCCGATCCGTGTGGGGAGCGCGGGCACGGGGATTGCTCCTCGATGGCTACCTTTCGGCACCATCGGGCCACCCCTTGAGCCCCCCCCGAGCGGCGGCGACGGAGGAGATTTCGTGCGAACATTCTACCTGGCGGCCGTGCTGGCCGCCGTGTGGGTCGCGTCCCCCGGCATTGCGGCGGCGACCTTTGGCACGGAGGAGCGGCTGCCGCTCGGGGCCAAGGCCCCGTCCTTTGCCGTCCCGCTGCTTCAGGGGGGCGACTTCGACCTCGCCCCCCACCTGGGAAAGACCGCCGTGGTCCTCGACTTCTGGTCGATCTACTGCGTCGCTTGCGTGCAGCAGATGCCGGAGCTGTCCCGCATCCACCGGCAGTACCGGGACCGGGGGCTGGTGACCGTGGGGGTGGATCTGGATAGCTTTGGCACCAAGCGGGTGGCGAAGTTCGTGGAGGGGCTCACCTTCGACCTCTCCTACCCGGTGGTCATCGACAAGCAGCGGCAGGCCGCCGCCAAGTACGGGGTGAGCGTCCTCCCCACCACCGTCATCATCGACCGGGAGGGCAAGGTGGTCTACTATCATGTAGGGTACGCCCCGGGCGACGAAGCGGCCATCGAAGCCGAAGTCCGTAAGGCCGTGGGCCTCGCCCCCTGACCCAACCGCAGCCCCGGTGCCCTGGCACCCTCACCTCGACGGCGCCGTCGAAAGGAGCTCTCCCCCATGCACCGCTCTGTCTTCACCTTCTCCGCGGCCGCCCTCGCCCTGGTCGCGGTGACGCTCCCCCCGGCGTGGGCCGCCAGCGACGCCACGGCGCTCAAGAGCAAGGCGGGGAAGTCCACGCCCCAGATGATCGCCGAGGGGGCCACGCCCATCCCCTTCGCCCTGCAAGACCTCGACGGCAAGACCGTGAAGCTGTCGGATTACCTCGGCAAGAAGGCCGTGCTGCTCGGCTTCTGGTCTTTCTTCTGCGCCCCCTGCCGCGAGGAGATGCCGGTCCTCGACGAGTTGGGGAAGAAGTTCGGGCCCCAAGGGCTGGAGATCGTCACCGTCAACCTCGACGGCCCCAAGCTCGAGAAGGCGGTGCGCAAGTACATGGAGGGGGGGGCCTACTCCTTCCGGGTCCTGTGGGAGGAGGTCGAGGGAACGACTTACAAGACGGCGGACGCCTACGGGGTGTTGGGGACGCCGAGCGTGATCTTGATCAGCAAGGCCGGCAAGGTGAGCTGGACCCACGCGGGCCGGGAGGAGACCCCGGTGTTGGAGGCCGAGATCCGCAAGGCCCTGGGGGGCAAGTAGGAAGCGGCGCCCCGACCGCCTCGGGGCCCACGGGGAGGCGGGCGAAGAGCTTGGCCTCCAGGCCCCGGGCCACGGCCCAGTTCTCCCGGATGCGGCGCTCGGCCTCCGGCCGCCCGCCCCCGTAGCGGACGAGGAGATCGGCGAACCGCTCCGCGAGCCCCACTAGGTCCTCGTGGAGGACCCGCTTGTCGCTGTAGTTGAGGATCTCCGCCTCGGTGACCGGACCCTCCGGGTCCCAGGCGCCGATGGCGACGTGGCGCTCCACCGCCGCCGCCACCGCCTCGTAGCCGAGGTCCCGCAGGAGCCGCCCTCCCTCCACCGCGTGGTTGTCCAGGGTCCCCAGGCAGGTCGCCTTGGCGATGTCGTGCAACAGCGCCGCCGCCTCCACCAGCGCCGGGTCTACGGTGGCCGCGCCGTGGCGGCGCAGGGCCTCGGCCAGCCAGCGGGCGACCCACGCCACCCGTTCGCTGTGGCGCTGGATGTGGGGGGGGACCCGGTGTTCCGCGAGGAGCCGACGGCACGCGTCGGGATCGGGGACACGGGCGGGCGCCACGAAACCGCCTCGGTTAGCGCTTGAGGAACTTGGCGAGGCGAGGCACCAGGGTCTCGGGATCGAGGCCCAGGCGCCGGTACACCTCCCGGGGCTCGCCGGCCAGCCCGTAGCGCTCTGCCCCGACCTTGAGCAGCCGACAGGAGATCCCGCGCAGGGCGATGAAGTTGGCAACCCGGGAGCCGAGGCCGGTGTGGACGTTGTGGTCCTCATAGGTGATCACCCGCCCCTTGCGCAGGCACTGCAAGAGGACCGGGTCTTCGGAGGACTCCAACGCCTTGGGACAGCTCACGTGGAGCACCGAGGGTTCGAGGCCCCGGTCCCGGAGCGCCTCCCACAGGCGCAGGGCGGCCCCGAGCATCGGCCCGGTGGTGAGGATGACGCCGTGGTCGCCGGGGCGCACCAAGTCCACGCGTCCGTACTCGAACTCGTACCCCTCGCCGAAGAACGGTCGGCCGTCCAGGTCGGTGACGACCGCCGTGGGCGACGCCCCCACCCCCACCACCCAGTTCCCGGGCTGGCCGAGGACGAAGCGAACCACCCGGTCCGCGTGGTTGGCGTCGGCCGGAAACACCGCCCGAAACCCGTACAGGTTCTCGACCACGCTCAGGTAGTCGAGGCACTGGAGGGCCGTCCCGTGATCTCCCGCGTCGAGCCCGAGGTGGGTGGCGAGGATCTTGAGGTGGGTACCGTTCAGGTCGTTGAGGCGGAGCTGGGGGTAGGCGCCGTCCAGGACGAAGGCACCCGCGTCCACCAGCACCGTGGCCACCCCCTCGAGACTCAAGGCCCCGGCCACGGTGGCGGCCGCCTGGTCCTGCACCCCGCAGTGGAAGTACTGATCGCGGTTCTCCCGGGCGAAGAGCTCGGTCGCTCCCGCCCCGGGGCCCGCGCAGTCCACCACCGCCACCGGGGTCGCCCCGGCGCCTCGATTTCCCCGCGCCACGTCGGCCAGGACCGCCGCCAGGGGCTCCAGGGCTGGCACCTCGACCCCCGCCGGGTACAGCCGCGGCTCGCCGACCACCACGGGTAGGGTCTCCAGCTCGGGCTCCCCCAAGTCGAGGTCGAAGTCCCCAAAGGCCGCCCGGTAGTCCTCGGCCTCGGCGAGGTCCGCGTCGAGCTTCAGCTCGCGCAGCGCCTCCCGGTACTCCGCCTCGGTGGGGGGCCGCCCCCTAAACTCCGCCTCCTGCTCCATGAAGGAGACCCCCGCCCCCAGGTGGGTGTGGGCGAGGATCAGAACCGGCGCGCTCTGGATCTGGATCGCCCGGCGCAACGCCTTGTAGATCTCGCCGTGGTCGTGCCCGCTGATCTCGATGACATCCCACCCGTCGGCGATGTACTCGAACTTGAGGTTCTGGGAGAGGGTCTCGGGGCCGCGCCCGGCCCCCTGGGCGCCGTTGGCATCGACGATGGCGGTAAGGTTGTTGAGCCGGTAGCGCTTGGCGAAACGGCGGGCTTCGGCGACCTGCCCCTTCTGCTGCTCCCCGTCGCTCATCACCGCGAAGACGTTGTACTTGAGGCCTCGGAGCCGACCGGCCAAAGAGAAGCCGCACGCCGCGGCGAGCCCGCCACCGAGGGTGCCCGGAGTCCACTCGACCCCCGGCACCGCCCGTTCCAGGTCCCCCGCGAAGACGCTGCCCGCCTTGCGGTAGAGCCCCACCGCGTCGTCGAGGTCGAAGAAGTCGAGGCGCCCCAGGGCGCCGTACACCGCTGGCGCCACGTGGCCGTGGCTGACCACGATGCGGTCCCGGCGCGGGTCATCCACCAGGCCCGGCCGCAGGTTGGCCGAAGCCAGGAGGGTGACCAGGAGGTCCGCCGAGGAGAGCGCGCCGCCGGTCGACCCGGTGTTCGCCAGGCGAAGCATCCGCAGGGCGTCGCCCCGCACCAACCGCGACAGGTTGCGCAGGTGGCGGATCTGCTCCACCACCAGCTCCTCTTCCCGAAACCCCTTGGGGATCTGCATCGACCCGCTCCTGTGTTCGCCCGGCCGAGGCGCGACCTGGCGCTCGACCCGTGACGACCTAGTCGTCGTCGTCCTCGTAGTCCTCGTCGGGATCGTCATCCCCCCCGTCATCGTCGGGTGCCGCCTTGCGGGCGACCTTGGACTTGCGCAACTGGCGCAAGGCGCGGGTCACCGTCCCCACCGGATTGTCGATGTCCTCGATCTCGTCGCCGTCGATGTATTCGACGAGCTCCTCTGCCACTTCCACCAGGAGCTCCGGGTCCGCCAGGTCGTCCCAGGTGAACTCCATGTCTTCGATCGGCTCCCCATCGCAGTAGAACGCCAAGCCGCTCTCGTCGTACACGGCGACGATGGTGGGCAGGATGAGTTTCCTGGGCATGACTCCTCCTCGTGCAGCGATGGGCCTCCCCCGGAAGGGGCGCGAACATAGCATCTGCCCTGACCGTTGACAAGACAGCGATCGGCGGTCAGCGCCGGACGAGGGGCGCTGGCGTTACGCCAAGCTTGCCGGGCTCACCCGAAACTGGAGGGCTTCGAGCACGTGGCGGCGCTCGACTGTCGGCACGCCCTCCAGGTCGGCGGCGGTACGCGCCACCCGCAGGGCCCGGGTGAACGCCCGCGCCGAAAGCCCGAGCCGGTCCATGGCGTGCTCCAGGAGGTCGCGGGCGTCGGGCGCCGGCGTGCAGTAGGTGCGCACCGCCCCGGCCGAGAGCTGCCCGTTGCAGTGAAAGGCGCGGTGGGCGTAGCGCTCCACCTGGGCGGTGCGGGCCCGGATCACCCGCTCCCGCACCGCGGCCGACGACTCCTCGCCCTGGGGGGCGGCCATCTCCCGGTAGCGCAAGGCCGGCACCTCGACGTGGAGATCGAAGCGGTCCAAAAGCGGCCCGGAGACCCGGCCCCGGTACTTGCGGATGGCCGAGGGCAGACACGAGCAGGCGTGCTGGGGATCCCCGTAGTAGCCGCAGGGGCACGGGTTCATCGCCGCCACCAGCATGAACCGGGAGGGGAAGGTGACGCTGCCCGCCGCCCGCACGATGGTGACGGCTCCCTCCTCCAGGGGCTGGCGCAGCACCTCCAGGACGTGCTTTTGGAACTCGGGGAGTTCGTCCAGGAAGAGGACCCCGTTGTGGGCCAGGCTGATCTCACCGCAGCGGGGCACCGTGCCGCCCCCGATCAAGCCGGCGTCGGAGACCGTGTGGTGGGGAGCCCGGAAGGGGCGATGCACCACCAGGGGCCCGGACCCGACCCCCGCGACGCTGTAGATGCGGCTGGTCTCCAGGGCCTCGGACCAGCTCATGGGGGGCAGGATGGTCGGCACCCGGCTCGCCAGCATGGTCTTGCCGGCCCCGGGCGGACCGACCATCAGCAGGTTGTGCCCCCCGGCCGCGGCGACCTCGAGGGCGCGCTTGGCGTGGGCTTGTCCCCGCACCTCGGCAAAGTCGAGTTCGCAGACGACCCGGGCCCCGAAGATCGCCTCTATGTCGACGGTCACCCCCTCGAGGGCTCGGCCGCGAAGGCCTTCCACGACCTGGGCGAGGGTATCCGCGGGGTGGACCCGGACCCCCTGGACCACCGCCGCCTCCGGGGCGTTCTCCCGAGGCACCACCAGGGCATCCACCCCGAGCCGAGGGGCGTCGATGGCGACGGGAAGGGCGCCGCGAACCGGCCGGACGGCGCCGTCCAGGGCGAGTTCGCCGACGGTAAGGATGCGCTCCAGGTTCGGCAGCCCCAGGTTCGCCTCGGTTGCCAGGATGGCCAGGGCCATGGGCAGGTCGAAGGCGCTCCCTTCCTTCTTCACGTCCGCCGGGGCCAGGTTGACGGTGATCCGGTGGGGCGGGAACGGGTAGCCCGAGTTGCGGATCGCCGCCTTCACCCGCTCCTTGGCTTCCTTCACCGCGTTGTCGGGAAGCCCGACCACGGTGAAGGACGGCAGGGCCCGAGCCACGTCAACCTCCACGTCCACCCGGTAGGCGTCGACCCCGAGCACGGCACCCGAGACGGCTTTGGACAGCACGGCACCCTCCCTCGTGAGCGAGGGCGGCCACTGTAGCCCGCGCTACCGCGAGGGCAAGCGCTTTACACGCCCTTGGCGCCGTTGGTACAGTCCGTTCATGGACGCTGCCCCCCTGGCCCCCGGCACCCTGGCCGTGGTGGCCCTGCCCCTGGGGAACCCCGGGGACATCACCCTGCGCGCCCTGGAGGTCCTGCGAAGCGCCGACCTGGTGGCCGCCGAGGACACCCGGACCGTCGGGCGGCTGCTGGCGCGCTTGGGCATCTCCTGCCCCCTGGTCTCCTACCACGACCAAAACGAGGCCTCTCGCGTCCCGGGCCTCTTGGAACGGCTTCGGGGAGGCGCCCGGGTCGCCCTGGTCTCCGAGGCCGGCACCCCCGGCATCTCGGACCCCGGCTACGACCTGGTGCGGGCGGCGCGGCTCGCGGGCCTGCCGGTGGCCCCGGTGCCGGGCCCGAGCGCCTTGACCGCCTTCCTCGGCGCCTCGGGCCTCCCCACCGACGCCTTCACCTTCCTCGGCTTCCCCCCCAACCGCGCGACCCGCCGCCGGGCCCTCTTCCAGTCCCTGGCCACCCGCTCGGAGACCCTGGTGTTTTACGAATCGCCCCACCGGGTGGTCGCCGCCCTAGAGGACGCCCTCGCCGCCTTCGGCGACCGGGAGGGCGCCCTCGCCCGGGAGATGACGAAACCCCACGAGGAGTTCTGGCTCGCCCCCCTGTCCGAGATCCTAGCCGCCCTAGCCGCGCGGCCCCGGGTCCTGGGGGAGGTGTGCTGGGGCGTTCGGGGCGTTCGTCAGCCGCCGCCGCCGATGACCCTGGAGGAGGCGATCGCCGACGCCCTGGCCGAGGGCCTGCCCCCTCGCCAGGCGGCACGGCGGGCAGCCGAGCAGTGCGGCGCCTCCACCCGGGAGGCGTACGATCGGCTGGTCGCTGCCCGCGAGGAGGGGGAAGACCCGGACCCTGGGTCGGGCCGCGGCGCTCCTGTTGGCCGCGGCGCTCCTTGACACCTCGCGCGCGTTTCGGGTAGCGTGACGGCGCGTTTCGCCCCGGGGTTCGGGGCGTCGCTTCCCGGGTCCCCGGCACCCGATTTCCGCCGTCCACTGAGGGGTTCTGCCCACACCTGTCACCGGTAAGGAGGAGCACGATGAGGAGACTCGCCACCATTGCCCTGGCCCTCGGCCTGGCCGCTCCGGCGGCGGCTTACGGCCCCCACGACCCGAACTGCGTCGAGTGCCACTCCATCCACAAGGCCAAGGGGCGGGCCATCCTCGCCGTGGCGCCCAACACCAAGGAGAAGAACCCCGCCACGGGCGCCGGGGTCACCGGAGGTGCGGCCCTGTGCCTCGGCTGCCACAACGCCGACCAGGGGATCATGCCCATCCTGTTGGCCTCGACCCACCCGGTGGGCATGAAGCCCAACAAGGTAAAGGTCCCGGCGGACCTCCTGGAGAAGGACGGGGGCCTGGGCTGCGCGAGCTGCCACAACCCCCATCCCTCCAACCCCAGCTACAAGTATCTTCAGGGTTCGGTGGCCAAGGCTTCGGAGCTCGGGAAGTTCTGCGCCATGTGCCACCCCGACAAGGCGGATACCGCGGCGTTTGCCAAGAGCGGCGCCCCGGCGACCGCCCCCGCCCCGGTCCCCGCTAAGAAGCCCTGAGGCACCCCCGCCGGTGCGTGGACGAGAGGAGGGCGCTGCCCTCCTCTCGTCGTCTTGGCCCTCCGCCCTTCGCCACCGGGAGCGCCCGCCGTGAAGACCCTGCAGAAGAGCCGCTACGTCAGCAGCCTGAAGAAGGAGGCCGAGGCCGGCCGGGAGTTCGAGGACCTCTTCCTGGTCGTCGCCAAGAAGCTCGCCACGAGCTCCCGGGACAAACCGTACCTCCGCCTCACCCTCGGGGACCGCACGGGAACCGTCGAAGGCTTCCTCTGGGACAACGCCGTGGAGGTGGGAGCCCAGATCGAGGAGGGGGATCTGGTGGAGGTGCGGGGGCGCCCCCAGGTGCACAAGGACGCGCCGCAGCTGCGGATCGAACGGCTGCGGCCGGTGGCAGACCGGGACAAGGCGGGCCTCGACCCCGCCGAGTTCCGCCCGGGCCTCGATGGGGCGGTACGGCGGCGGCTCTGGGAGGAGATCCTGGCACTCCTCGGGCAGGTGGGCGACCCCTACCTCCGCGCCCTCCTCGACCAGTACACCGGGGACGACGCCTTCCGCGAGGCGTTTCTCGAGGCCCCCGCCGCCAAGAGCTTCCACCACGCCTACGTGGGCGGCCTCGCGGAGCACACCGTGGCGGTGATGCGGCTCGCGGCCGCCGTAGCCGCCCAGTACCCCGACCGCCTCCAGCCCGATCTCTTGCTGACCGGGGCCTTCCTCCACGACCTCGCCAAGACCCTCGAGATGGACCCCCGGACCGGCAACTACACCGACGCCGGGCGCCTCCTGGGCCACATCGCCTTGGGGGGCCACGAACTCCGGCGGCGGGCCGCCCAGGTCCCGGGGTTTCCGCCTCCGGTGCTCCTCCACCTGGAACACCTCATCCTCAGCCACCACGAGCGCATCGACTGGGGGTCACCGGTGGAGCCCCAGACACTGGAAGCCCTGGTCCTGAACTTCGTGGACAACCTGGACGCGAAGCTCGCCGGGGCGTGGGCATGGCTCGAGGGGGAGGAGGTGCTCGGGGGGCACTGGTCGACCTACTGGAAGGGCCTGGGGCGGTCGCTCCTGCGCACCCACGGCCCAGGGTCCGCGGCGGCCCCCGCCGCCCATCCGGGGTTTGGCGACCTCGAGGCGGAACTCTTGCGCCGGGACCAGGCCGGCCCCCCCAGCCCCGCCGCCCCGCCGCCCCTCCGAGGCCCCAAGCGCTCGGGCCAGGGGAGCCTCGGGTTCTAGGGGCGGTCACGGGTCACGGGTCACGGGTCACGGGTCACGGGTCACGGGTCACGGGTCAC
>JBBIIA010000077.1:4155-18842 GCA_037446775.1 Deltaproteobacteria bacterium | reverse complement strand
CTGACCCCTGATCCCTGACCCCTGACCCCTGACCCCTTGACGTCCCCTCCCGTTTCCCGTCACGATACCCCCCGCTGCCCGTCGTCGGCAGCCGAACCATCACGGCTGGGCACCGCTTTCGCCGGACGCGGGGGCGGGCTCGGCCGCTTTCGCGTGAGGAAGGCGGGCCGTGTTCCGAAAAGTGCTGATCGCCAACCGCGGCGAGATCGCCGTGCGCATCCACCGGGCGTGCCGCGAGCTCGGGGTCGCCACCGTCGCCATCTACACCGAGCCCGACTCCCACGCGGTCCACGTCTCCAAGTGCGACGAGGCCATCCTGGTGGAGCCGGGACCGCGCCAGGGCTACCTGGACCCCCGGCAGATCGCCGCCGTGGCCCGCCGGGTGGGGGCCGACGCGGTGCACCCGGGGTACGGCTTCCTCTCCGAGAAGGCCTCCCTGCCCCTCGCCCTGGCCGAGGAGGGGGTGGGGTTCATCGGCCCCCACGTGGGGGCGATCCGGGCCATGGGGGATAAGCTCGAGGCGCGGCGGGTGGCGGAGCGGGCTGGGGTGCCCCTGGTGCCCGCCTCGCCAGCGCTCGCCGACGCCGCCGAAGCCGCCGAGTGGGCCACCCGGGTGGGCTACCCGGTGATGCTCAAGGCCACCGCCGGGGGAGGGGGCAAGGGGATGCGGGTGCTCCACGCCCCCGCCGAGCTCGCCACCGCCTTCGGGTTGGCGAGCTCCGAGGCCCAAAAGTCCTTCGGGGACGGCCGCATGTACCTGGAGAAGTTCATCGAGGAGCCCAAGCACATCGAGATCCAGGTGCTGTGCGACCGCCACGGCAACCGGGTGCACCTGGGGGAGCGGGACTGCTCCATCCAGCGCCGCCACCAGAAGCTGATCGAGATCGCGCCGTCCCTGGTGCTCACCCCGGAGCTGCGGGCCGAGATGGGGGCGGTGGCGCTGCGGCTGTGCGCCGAGGTGGGGTACGACTCGGTGGGCACCCTGGAGTTTCTGGTGGATCGCCACGGCCGCTACTACTTCCTGGAGATGAACACCCGCATCCAGGTGGAGCACACCATCACCGAGCTGGTCACCGGCATCGACCTCTTGCAGGAGATGATCCGGGTCGCGGCGGGGGAACCCCTCTCCTTCGGCCAGGACGAGGTGGCGCTTCGGGGCTACGCCATCGAGTGCCGGATTAACGCCGAGGACCCCCGGCGGGGCTTCCTGCCCTCCCCGGGGCGGATCACCCGCTACCTCTCCCCGGGGGGCTTCGGGGTGCGCCTCGACTCGTGCATCTACTCGGGCTACGAGGTGCTGCCCCACTTCGACCCGATGATCTCCAAACTCTCGGTGTGGGGCCGCACCTGGGACGAGGCGGTACGGCGGATGTCCCGGGCCCTCGGGGAGTACGTGATCCGCGGCATCCAGACCACGGTGCCCTTCTACCAGCAGGTGCTCGCCGACCCCGAGTTCCGCCGCGGGCTCTTCACCACCGACTTCCTGGAACAGAAGCTCGGGTCGATCCGCTACCCGGACCCGGGCGAAGCCCTCGACCCCTACTTTCTCGCCGGCGCCGCGCTCTTCGCCCACTGCCTGGCGGCCGGGACGCCCGCCGAGCTCGGTCGGCTGGAGGTGGACCCATGAGACCCCCGGTGCAGCTCCACGACACCAGCTTGCGGGACGCCGTGGGCGATTTCGTCACCTACCACCTGCGGGCCCACGAGCTCGGGGAAGTGGTGCGGCTCTTGGACCGGGTTGGCTTCGCCAGCATCGACGGCTTTGGGGGCGGCACGGTGCCGAGGGTCCTCGGGGGGCTCGGCGAGGACCCCTGGGAGCGGCTGCGGGCCCTGCGCCGGGCCCTGACCCGGACGCCGCTCCAGGCGGTGGTGAGGGGCCGGATGCTCTTTGGCACCCGCCCGGCCCCCCTGGGGACCCTGCGGGCCACCCTGCGCCACCTGCGAGACCTCGGGGTGGACGCCCTAAAGGTCTCCGACCCGGGCCTGGATCCCGGAGGCGCCCGCCTGACGGTGGAGCTCGCCAAGGCGACCGGCTTTCGGGTGACCGCCGCGGTAGTCGTCACCTGGGAGCAGCGCCGCTCGGTGCGCGAGCTCCTGGTGGCGGCCGGGACGGGCTTCCAGGCGGCGGGGGCGGACGAGGTCTCCCTCCAGGATCCCTACGGCCTCTTGGATCCGGCGACCCTGGCCGCGTCCGTGGAGGGGTTCTGCCGCCACCTCTCCCTGCCCCTGCGGCTCCACGTCCACGACGCGAACCTCCTGTCGGTGGTCGGCCTCGAGGCGGGCCTGCGGGGCGGGGCGGCGGCAGTGGACGCCACGGTGTCGGCCCTGGCGTGGACCTACAGCCCGCCGAGCACCGAGTCGGTGCTGATGGCCCTCAGGGGCCGACGCGAGGCCCCGGCCCTCGACCTGGGGGCCCTGGAGGCGGCCTCCGCGTGGTTCGAGGACGCCAAGCAGCGCAAGGGCTTCGGCCACAAGGCCTTTTACGGGGTCGACCACGGGGCCCTGCGGGGCGAGATGCCGGCGCCGGTGCGCCGCGCCCTGGCCGAGGAGCTCCGGCGCCGGGGGCGGCCCGAGCTCCTGCCCGAGGCGTGGGCCGAGGTGCCCGCGGTGTGGGAGTCCCTGGGGCGCCCCCCCCTCCTCTCCCCCTTCGTGGAGGCCCTGTGCAGCCAGGCGGCCACCCACGTCGAGACCGGCGAGCGCTTCGCCCACCTCGACCCCCGGGTGGTGGCGTACCTTCGGGGGTTGTACGGCGAGCCCCTCCCCGGGGCGCGGGCCGACCTCTTGGCCCGGGCCGCCGAGCCGGAGGCGGTGGGGGAGGCGCTCCTGCCCGACGTCGACGCCCTGCCCCCCGGGGGGAGCGCCGAGGAGCGCCTCAACCGGGCCCTCTTCCCCGACGGGCCGGAGCGCCCCCGGGGCGCCCCCGAGGCGGCCGAGCCCCCGGGCGGGCCCCTGGCGGTGGACGAGGGCTTCCCCCGGCGGCTCCTGGTGGAGCGCTTCGGCGAGGCCTTCGAGGTGAGCCTGGAGGGCCTGGGCCCCGCCGAAGGCAACCGGCGCACCCTGTTTTTGCGGGTGGGGGGGGAGACCGCGGCGGTGGAGGTGGAGTTCCCCCCGGAGGGTGCCGCCCCCGCCTACCGCTTGCGCCACCACGGCCGCGACCACCAGGTGAAGATCCTGGAGATCCTCCCCAAGGGCAAACGCACCCTGCCGGTGCTCCTGCGCGAGGACGGGCAGCTCGCCGAGGTGCTGTACTCCTTCCCCCGGAGGTGAAGGCGGTCGCCCGGCGTCAGCCCCGGGGGCCGGACGCGGAAGAGGTCAGGGTGTGGCGTCGAGGAAGTCCGCGAAGCCGGAGAGCTCGGCCCGAAGCTCCACCCACGCCGCCGGGAGCCCCTCCACCAGGCTCGCCACGCGCTCGGGGAGCAGGTTCGTCGCGTAGACGTTGCGGACCAGGTGCCGGAACCGGCGGTACTCGTCGAGGCGGCTCGCGCTCGCTTCACTGATCACCGCGGGGCGGCGGTCCTCGACGTCCCGCGTCATGGAGGCGAGGAGCTCCTCGTGCCACGAGGATCCGGAGGGCAGGTTGCCCCCGAGGTGGCGGGCGATGAGCTCGAACAACCGCTCCAGGCCCGAGTAGAACCCGTGCAGGTTGAGGGCGACGGAATCGAGGTAGAGATCCCGATCGGGGTCGGCCGCCTTCACCCTGGCCCAGGCCCTCCCCACCTGGATCACGGTCCGGTCCAGGTCGGCGAGTTCTCGCCGAAGGCGGAGCGCAAGCTGTTCCGCCACGGTCACGGGAGCTCCAGGCCTTCCTCGTCGATGGCCGACCGAAGGGAGTCGCTGGCGGCCTCATACTCGATGAAGTCGACGTTGCGGCCGGGGAAGAACTCCTCGGCCCGGTGCCACGCGCGCCAGTACGAGCCTACGGGCAGCCCCTCGACAGCGAGGTCCACGTCGGAGGCCGGGCCGAGCCACGCCCCATGGGCTAGGGAACCAAACAACACGACCCGGCGAGCGCCGAACTCTGCCTTAAGGGCTCGCCCCGCTTCCCGGGCACGAGCCAGCAAGGTCCGTCGCGCCGCTTCGTCCTCGGCGCAGGGAAGCACCCGACCGCGCCGCCGAGCCGCTTCCAAGAACGGCTTCCACCCCTCGGGTCCCAGTTCCAGCGCCGTAGGCATCCTTGTCACCTCCTGCGGTTGGGGAGGAGGCCGCTTCCGTCGCCGACTCCTCGCCCTGTCGCCCGGTCACGCCGCGCTTCGGGCCCGGGTCCCTGCACCGATCTCGCGGCCCCTTTGAGCGTGTCAGCGTTGGCGGCTACGCTCCCGTGGGAGAGTACCCGCTCGGACCGACACCCGCCAAGGGTTCAGCGGCAGGCTCCTCCCGGGAGCCTCGGTGGGAGGGATGCCGGATGCGGGATTGGGGGGCTGGAGCGCCGTATCCGTGGCACGGCTTCCGGCTAAGGCTGCCTATTGGGGGGCACGGGCTGCCGGAGGAGCGCGCCGGACGCAGACCGCCGCCGAACCAGCAGCCCGCATCGAGCATCCAGCATCCGCGCCCCTACAGCAGCCGGTACGGCAGGGCCCGCTTGGCCCAGGGGCTGTCGGGGTACACAGCGGCCAGCTTCTCGTAGGCGGCCTTGAGGGGCTTGGGGTCGTGGGTGTGCTTGTACCCAGCCACCCCCTGGAGGAAGGCCGCCTCGGGGGCCGCGTCGGTCTTGGGGTGCCGGGTCAAGACCTCGTCGAGCTCGGCGAGGGCGTCGGCGAACCGGCCGGCGTCGAAGTGGCACTTGGCCGAGCCGAGAAGGAGCGAGGCGACCAGCTCCTCCGGGGGCAGAAACCCCACCGTGCGGTGGTGCTCGGTGCCGTCCCGGTCCAGGGTGACCAGGGTCGGCGTCCACCGCACGCCGAAATTTGCGGCGTGGGGCTGGGCGTCGGCGGGGATGCGCAGGGGGACGGTGCGGGTGGAGACGAACTCGGCGACGGCTTCCTGTGGATACGAGACCGCATCCATTTGTTTGCAGCCAATTCACCCCGGGTTGAAGAAGTCCAGGAGCACCGGCCGGTTCTCGGCCTTGGCCCGGGCCAGGGCCTGGGAAAGCTCGGTTTCCCATCGGATCTGGTGGTGGGGCATGGGGTTCCCTCCTCTTGGGCTGGGGGGTTGCGAGAGTCCCCAGGGTGCCAGGGGCCGGCGAGGTGTCAAGGCGCCCTCACCCCGGGGGCCGCTCCCCGAGCTCCCGGGCGAGGCGGAGGAAGGCCTCCAGGGCCTGGGGGTTGGCCATGGAGTCGGGGTTCACGGCTTGCTCCAGGGGAAACCCCATCAAGAGCTTCTTGACCGGCACTTCGAGCTTCTTACCGTTGAGGGTGCGGGGCACCCCGTCCACGGCGTACATGGCGTCGGGGAGGTGCCGGGGGGAGAGGGCCTGGCGGATGCGGTCCCGGATGCGGGCGACCAGGGCGTCGTCCAGGGCGGCGCCGTCCTGGAGCGCGACGAAGAGGGGCATGAAGTAGCTGCCGTCGGGGCGGTCAAACCCCACGATCAAGCTCTCCCGCACCTCGGCCAGGCCTTCGACGGCGCGGTAGAACTCGCTGGTGCCCATACGCACCCCCTGGCGCTTGAGGGTCGAGTCGGAGCGCCCCAGGACCACCGCGCTCCCCCGGGGGGTGAGGCGGATCCAGTCCCCGTGGCGCCAGAGCCCCGGGTAGGTCTCGAAGTAGCTCTCCCGATACCGGGCGCCCTCCGGGTCGTTCCACAGGTACAGGGGCATGGAGGGCATCGGCTCGCCGATCACCAGCTCCCCTACCGCGTCCACCAGGGGGCGCCCCGCCTCGTCCAGGGCCTCGGCCTTCACCCCCAGGCAGCGGCACTGGAGCTCGCCGGCGCACACCGGCAGGGTGGGGCAGCTCCCCAGAAAGCCGCTGGCCACGTCGGTGCCGCCGCTCACCGAGGCGAGCCAGACGTCGGGTTTCACCGCCTCGTACACCCAGGCGAAGCCCTCGGGGGGCAGGGGCGACCCGGTGGAGCCGATGCCCCGCACCCGGGAGAGGTCGTGGCCCTGGCCCGGGGCGAGGCCGGCCTGGCGGCACGCCATCAGGTAGGCGGCCCCGACCCCAAAAAAGGTCGTCCCGGTGCGCGTCGCCAGGTCCCACAAGCGGTCGAGGTCCGGGTGGCCCGGGTTGCCGTCGTACAGCACCGCCGTGGCCCCGTGGAGGAGGCCGCCGCCCACCACGTTCCACATGATCCAGCCGGTGGTGGAGAACCAGAAGAAGCGGTCGCCGGGGTGGAGGTCGAGGTGGAGCCCGAGGAACTTGAGGAGCTCCAACAGCACCCCTCCCTGGCTGTGGACCAGGGCCTTGGGCAGGCCGGTGGTGCCCGAGGAGTAGACGATCCACAGGGGGTGCTCGAAGGGCACCGGGGTGAAGGTGAGGGGGCGTTCCCGGCCGACCACCTCGGCCCAGGGGGTGGCCCCGGGCAGGATGGCCTCGGGGTCGAGGTAGCCCACCAGCACGGTGGCCGCGAGGCTCGGCAAGGCGCGTCGGAGCTCCTCGGCCTCGGCCCGGCGGTCGAGGCGCTTGCCCCCGTAGCCGTAGCCGTCCACGGCAAAGAGCACCTTGGGCTCGATCTGGGCGAACCGGTCCACCACGCTGCGGGTGCCAAAATCCGGGGAGCAGCTCGACCAGACCGCGCCGACGCTGGCGGTCGCCAAGAAGGCCACCAGGGCCTCGGGGATGTTGGGCAGGGTCGACACCACCCGGTCCCCCGGCGCCACCCCCGCTTCTCGCAGCCACCCGGCTACCGCCCCGACCCGGGCCTCTAGCGCCCGCCAGGAGACCGCGGTGAGGGGCACGAGTTCGCTCTCAAAGAGCAGCGCCGGCGCCTCGGGGGGGCGGTCCCGAAAGACGTGCTCGGCGTAGTTGAGTTCGGCGCCCTCGAACCACCGGGCCCCCGGCATCCGGTGGCTCGACAGGACCCGCCGGTAAGGCCGGGTGGCGCGGACGCCGTAGAAGTGCCACAGGCACTCCCAAAACTCCTCCACCCGGTCCACCGACCACTGCCACAGCTCGGGATACCCCGGGAAGGCGAGGCCGCGCTCCGCCCGGAGCCATGCTAGAAACGCGGTCACGTTGGCGCCCGCGATGGTCGCGGCGCTCGGGTGCCACAGGGGGGTTCCCTCCCGGATTGGGGAGGTGAGGGTCAGGCCCATGGGCGTCGCTCCTTCGGGGGACGGGGACGTCGGCGAACAGGGTGCCAGAGTTCTCCCCGCGGGCAAGGGGACTCATGGGCTGGCCGGTTGGTGTCGCTTGTGACCCCCGGTCGGCTGTGCTAGAAACCCCCGTGGGCCTCGCCGCCCCCTTCTCCCCCGGCTCCCGGCCCGAGGATCTTCATGACCTGGCTCCTTCTCGTCCTCTTCGCGTACCTCCTGGGCTCGATTCCCACCGGCGTGGTGGTGGCCCGGATCCTGGGGGGCGTTGACCCCCGGGGCGCGGGGTCGGGCAACATCGGCGCCACCAACGTGGGCCGCACCCTGGGGCACGCGGCCGGGGCGGTCACCCTGGCGGGGGACGCCCTCAAGGGCTTCATCCCCGCCGCCTGGGCCGTAGCGATTTTCCCGGACGCCCCTTGGGCGGTGGCGACGGTGGCTTTTGCCGCCTTCGCGGGGCACGTGTTTCCCCTCTACCTCGGGTTTCGCGGCGGCAAGGGGGTGGCCACCGGCCTCGGGGTGTTCCTGGCCGTGGCGCCCGGGTCGGCCCTGGTGGCGGCGGGGGTCTTTGCGGCGGTGGCGTGGAAGGTGCGCATCGTCAGCCTGGCGAGCCTCGGGTCCGCCGCCGCCCTGCCGCTCCTCCTCGCGTTCTTCGACCACCCCGGGGCGATGGTGACCCTGGGGCTCGCCGTGGCGGGCCTCGTCGGCTGGAAGCACGAGGACAATTTCCAGCGCCTCCTCGCCGGCACCGAGGCTCGGATGGGGCGCCGGTGACGGCCCCGGAGGCGCTGCGGCGGATCCCCGCGGTGGAGCGGGTGCTCCAGGAGGGGTGCCTGGCCGACGCCCTCGGCAACGGGGCCGTGCCCCGGCGCGTGGTGGTGGAGGAGGTGCGGGCCGTCCTGGAGGAGGTCCGGTCGGCCCTGCGGGCGGGGGAGGCCCCGGAGACGGCGGCCGAAGCCCTGGCCGCGCGGGCCCTGGGGCGGGCCGAGGCGCGGCTGCTGCCCCGGCTGGGGCCGGTGGTGAACGCCGCCGGGGTCGTCCTCCACACCAACCTCGGGCGGGCGCCCCTGGCCCCCGAAGCGGTGGCGGCCATGGCCCGGGCGGCTGGCTACTGCAACCTGGAGTACGACCTCGCCGCGGGTCGGCGGGGCCACCGCCACGCCTGCGTCGAGGGGCTCCTGGGGGAGCTCACCGGGGCCGAGGCGGCCCTGGTGGTGAACAACAACGCGGCAGCGGTGCTCTTGGCCCTGGCGGCCGTGGCCCGGGGTCGCCAGGTCGTGGTCAGCCGGGGGGAGCTGGTGGAGATCGGCGGCTCCTTCCGTATCCCCGAGGTGATGGCCCAGAGCGGCGCCGTGCTGCGGGAGGTGGGGACCACCAACAAGACCCACCGGGCCGACTACGAGGCCGCCCTGGGGCCGGAGACCGCCGCCCTCCTCAAGGTCCACACCTCCAACTACCGGGTCCTGGGGTTCACCGCCGAGGTGGGCCTGGCGGAGCTGGTGGCCTTGGGCCGGAGCCGGGGGGTCCCGGTGCTGGTGGACCTGGGGAGCGGCTGCCTGGTGGACCTCCCCCGCCTCGGGCTCGAGGGGGAACCCACGGTGCCCGAGGCGGTGGCCGCCGGGGCGGATCTCGTCACCTTTTCCGGCGACAAGCTCCTGGGAGGCCCCCAGGCCGGGATCTTGGTGGGGCGCCGGGAGGCGGTGGCCGCTTGCGCCCGCCACCCCCTGATGCGGGCCCTGCGCCCCGACAAGGTGACCCTGGCGGCCCTGGAGGCGACCCTGGCCCTGTACCGCGACCCCGAGGGGGCCCTGCGCCGGGTGCCCACCCTCGCGCTCCTCGGCCGGGACCCCCGGGAGCTGCGGGGCGAAGCCGAGGGTTTGGCGGAGGCGCTGCGGGCGGCGCTCGGCGCCGCGGCTACGGTGGCCGTGGCCGCGGACGTTTCCGAGGTCGGCGGAGGGGCCCTGCCCCTGGCCCGGCTCCCCACCTGGGTGGTGGAGGTGCGCCGGGCGGGGGGCGGGGCCTCGCGGCTGGAGGCCCGGCTGCGGGCCCACTGTCCCCCGGTGGTGGCCCGGCTGCGGGATGACGCCCTGGTGTTCGACCCGCGGACCCTGGCTCCGGGCCAGGCGCGGGTGGTGGTCGAGGCCCTCGCCTCGGCCTTTGCGGCGGAGGACGGCAGATGAAGAAGGGGTTGGTCGCGCTGGGGGTCTTGGCCCTGGGGGTCTTGTTGGCCTTCGGGTGGGTCAAGGGGGCTTACAACGGCTTCGTGGCCGCCGAGGAGGGGGTGGGCAAGGCGTGGGCCGACGTGGAGAGCACCTACCAGCGCCGCGCCGACCTCATCCCCAACCTGGTGGAGACCGTGAAGGGCTACGCCAGCCACGAGGCCGAGGTCTTCCAGGGGGTGACCGAGGCCCGCAGCCGGGTGGGGCAGATTACGGTGACTGCCGAGGCCCTCAGCCCCGAGGCGATCCAGCGCTTCCAGGAGGCCCAGCAGGGCCTCTCCGGCGCCCTGGCCCGGCTGTTGGCGGTGTCGGAGCGCTACCCCGATCTCAAGGCCAACCAGAACTTCCTCGACCTCCAGACCCAACTGGAGGGCACCGAGAACCGCATCAACGTGGCCCGCAACCGCTTCAACGAGGCGGCCCGGGGCTTCAACACCCGGGTGCGCTCCTTTCCCGGCAACTTCCTGGCCGGCGCCTTCGGGTTCGCCCCCAAGCCCTACTTCCAGGCCGAAGCCGGAGCAGACAAAGCCCCAGCGGTGAAGTTCTAACGGGGTTTTTCGACAGGATGGACAGGACGGGGGGCTTATAGAACGTCAGACCTTATCCTGAAACCAGATCTTGTCCTGTTGGCCGCGAACATGAACATGAATACCATTAGGGGCGACGGAAGATGCCCACGGTTTTGCGTGACGGGCCTTACCGGTTCTTCTTCTACGCGGGCGACCGGAACGAGCCCTTGCACGTTCACATAGAACGTGATCAAAATACTGCAAAATACTGGCTCGATCCCGTTCGCCTGAACAGCAGCAGGGGGTTCGCCCGAACCGAACTGGCTCGAATTGAGAAGATCATCAAAACCAACCATCAAGAATTGGCGAGGGCTTGGTATGGCTACTACCGCGATTCAAATTGAAGTCCCCTGCGCGGTCGACGCTCGGCTCACGGACGACACCCTTTCGGTAGACCTGAATGACGGCCGCACCATTTCGGTACCGTTGGGTTGGTACCCTCGGCTTGTGGAGGCGTCGCCCGCAGAACGGGAACGCTGGAGGCTCATCGGCGGGGGGGAAGGCATTCACTGGGAAGATCTAGACGAGGACATCAGCATCGAAGGCTTGGTGGCCGGCAGAGCTTCAGGCGAAAGCCAGCAATCCCTCGCAGAATGGCTCAAAGTGCGAGAACGACAGCCAACAACCGCGTGAACCGGAGTCGCTTCTCGCCCACTGCAGTGGCCCGCGCCCGGTTACGCGGTTATCGGGTCCAAAACCCCCTGCCGCGCGAAGGCGCCCAGGGCCTACTCCGCCTTCAGTAGCCCCTTCAGTTCGGTGCGCTGCTTCCACAGCTTGTAGATCGCCGGGTACACCAGGAGCTCCAGGAGGAAGCTCGTGGCGAGGCCGCCGATCATCGGGGCGGCGATGCGCTTCATCACGTCGGCGCCGGCCGAGGTGGACCACATGATGGGCAGAAGGCCCATGAACGCCGAGAGCACGGTCATCATCTTGGGGCGGGCGCGCTTGACCGCTCCGTGGAGGATGGCGGCGTCGAGCTCGGCCACGGTGCGCAGCAGGCCCTTCTTCTTGGCGTCGTCGTAGGCGAGGTCCAAAAACAAGAGCATGAACACCGCGGTCTCGGCGTCGAGGCCCAAAAGCGCGATCATCCCCACCCACGCGGCGATCGAGACGTTGTAGTCTAGGAACCAGAAGAGCCAAATCGCGCCGATGGCCGAAAAGGGCACGGCCAACAGGACGATCGTGGTCTTAAACGCGCTCTTGGTGTTCATGTAGAGGAGCGCGAAGATGAGAAGCAGCGTCGCCGGCACCACGATCTTTAGGCGCTCCCTCACCCGGATCATGTTCTCGTACTGGCCGCTCCACTGGAGCACGGTGCCCGCCGGGAGCGTGAGCGCCCCGGCCACCTTCTCCTTGGCCGCCGCCACGTAGCCCCCCACGTCGCGGCCGGCGATGTCGACGTAGACGTAGCCGGTGAGAAAGCCGTTCTCGTTGCGGATCATGGCCGGGCCCTGGACGAGCTTCAGGTGGGCGAGCTGGGCCAGGGGCACCGGGGCCCCGGACGGCACGGCGACGAGCACCCGCTCCAGGCGCTCCACGTCGTCTCGGAGCTCCCGGGGGTAGCGCACGTTCACCGGGTAGCGCTCCCGGCCCTCGATGGTGGTCGTGACGTTTTCGCCGCCGATGGCGGTCATGATCACGTCTTGCACCTGGGCCACGGTGAGGCCGTAGCGGGCGAGCTGGTCGCGGCGGGGCTCGAAGTCCACGAAGTAGCCCCCCACCACCCGCTCGGCAAAGACGCTCCGGGTGCCCGGCACGTCCCGAAGGATCGCCTCCAGGTGGGTGCCGAGCGCCTCGATCTCCTTCAAGTCCGAGCCGAAGATTTTGATCCCCACCGGGGTGCGTACCCCGGTCGTCAGCATGTCAATCCGGGCCTTGATCGGCATGGTCCAGGCGTTGGTGACCCCGGGGATGCGCACCTCCCGGTCCATCTCGGCGACGAGCTCGTCCCAGCTGATCCGGTCGGGCCACAGGGGCCGCAAAAAGCCCTGGAGCCAGTCGGGGGCCCACTCCGAGTACCAGCGGGGCTTGGGGCGCCACTCGCTCTCGGGCTTTAGGATCACTGTGGTCTCCATCATGGAGAAGGGCGCCGGGTCGGTGGAGGTGTCGGCCCGGCCGGCCTTGCCGTACACCCGTTCCACCTCGGGGAAGCTCTTGAGCACCCGGTCCTGGGCCTCCAAGAGCTCCTGGGTCTCCCGCACCGAGATGCCCGGCAGGGTGGTGGGCATGTACAGGATCGTCCCCTCGTTGAGGGGGGGCATGAACTCGCTGCCGAGCTGGAAGTAGGCCGGCAGGCTCGCGGCCACGGCGATGATGGCGGCGCCGATTGTGGTCTTTGGGTGCTTGAGGGTCCACCGGCACACCGGCTCGTACACCCGGTGGATGGCGCGACTGATGGGGTGCTTCTCCTCCGAGTAGTAGGTGCCCACGAACACCTTGCTGGCGGACCAGGAGAGCCACCGGGGCCGAAACGAGAACGGCTCGTACCGGGCGAACAGCATCCGCAGCGCCGGGTCCAAGGTGATGGCGAGCACCGCCGCGAGGGCCATGGCGATGTTCTTCGAGTACGCCAGGGGCTTGAAGAGGCGCCCCTCCTGGTCCAGCAGGGTGAACACCGGCAGGAACGCCACGGCGATCACCAGGAGCGAAAAGAACACCGCGGGGCCGACCTCCTTGAGGGCCTCGAGGCGGATCTCGAAGAAGTCGCCCTTCTTCCCGTCGGCCTGCCAGTGGTAGATCTTGTTGTAGGCGTTCTCCACTTCGACGATGGCGCCGTCGACCAGGACGCCAATCGAGATCGCGATACCCGCCAGGCTCATGATGTTTACCGTCACCCCCAGGTAGTACATGGGGATGAAGGTGAGGAGCACCGATACCGGGATCGTCACGATCGGCACCACCGCCGACGGGATGTGCCACAAAAAGAGGAGGATCACGAGCGACACGATGATCATCATGAGCGTCAGCTCGTGCGTCAGGGTGTCGATGGCTCGCTGGATCAGGTCGGCCCGATCGTAGGTCGTGACGAACTCGACGCCCGGGGGCAAGGACGGCTCCAGGTCCTTGAGCTTCTGCTTCACCCGCTCGATCACGTTGAGGGCGTTTTCGCCGTGGCGCATGACCACGATGCCCCCCACGTGGTCCCCCAGGCCGTCGAGATCCGCCACCCCCCGGCGGATCTCGGGCCCGAGCTCCACCCGAGCGAGATCCTTGAGGAGCACCGGCACCCCCCCGGCGCCGGCCTTCACCACGATGGACTCGAAGTCGGCGAGGCTCTGGGCGTAGCCCCGGCCCCGCACCATGTACTCGGCGCCCCCCCACTCGATCAGCCGACCGCCCACCTCGTTGTTGGACTGGCGGATGGCGGCGACGACCGTGTCGAGCGGGATGCCGTAGGCGGCCAGGCGGTTCGGGTGGACGGTGATCTGGTACTGCTTCTGGAAGCCCCCGATGGACGCCACCTCGGCCACCCCGGGCACCGACTGGAGGGCGTAGCGGAGCGTCCAGTCCTGGAAGGACCGGAGGTCATCCAGGCCGTGGGTGCCCGACTTGTCCACCAGGGCGTACTGGAACACCCAGCCCACCCCGGTGGCGTCGGGCCCCAGCTCGGTCTGCACCCCCTGGGGCAGCCGCGGCACGATCTTCGACAGGTACTCCAAGACCCGGCTCCGGGCCCAGTACATGTCGGTGCCGTCCTCGAAGATCACGTAGACGTAGGAGAACCCGAAGTCCGAGAAACCCCGGACCGCCTTGACCTTGGGTGCTCCCAGAAGCGAGGTGACGATGGGGTAGGTGACCTGGTCCTCCAGGATGTCGGGGCTCCGGTCCCACCGGGAGTACACGATCACCTGGGTGTCGGAGAGGTCCGGCAGGGCGTCGAGCCGGATCTCCTTGAGGGTGTAGATCGCCCCCACCACCAGGGCCACCACGGCCCCGAGCACCAGGAAGCGGTTGCGGGCCGAGAAGTCGATGATCTTGGAAACCATGGTGGCCCTTTTTGACAGGATAACTGGATGAATGGGGCTGCTCGTGTTGGCTTTCTTGCTCGTTGGCTATGCGGCCGACCGGGGGAAGGGATTTTTTGACAGGATAACAGGATAAAATCGGATGGTTTCAGGATAAAAGCTAATGATTACAGGAACAGTCCTTTTGGTTTTCTCTGTAAATCACCCATCCTGTTATCCTGTAAAAAACCCCGTACATCCAGTTGTCCGGTCGAAAAACCCCGATCTAGTGCTGATGCCCCCCGGTCATGCCTTGGATGGCGGCCCGGAGCCGGCTTTCGGAGTCGAGCAGGAAGTTCGCCCGCACCACCACGGCTTCGCCTTCCTGTAGGCCCGAGAGCACCTGGGCGGTGCCGCTGCTGCGGGCCCCCAGCTTCACCTGCCGGGGCTCGAAGCGGCCCTTGCCCACCTCGACGAAGGCGATCTGGCGGGTGCCGGTGTCGAGCACCGCCGAGTCGGGGACGGTCAGGGTCTCCCCCAGGTCCACCTCCAGGGTCACGTCGGCGTACATGCCGGGTTTGAGGCGCAGCTCGGCGTTGGGGAACTCCAGGCGGACCCGCAGCGTCCGGGTCTCGGGGTTCAGGTAGGGGTAGACGTAGGCCACTCGGCCCGAGAGCGAGAGCGACGGGTCGTAGGGGAGCGTCACCCGGGCCACCTGTCCCAGGGCCACCGCTTGGGCCTCGTACTCGTACACGTCCACCTC